>NZ_JBVHLW010000001.1:0-37800 GCF_055558795.1 Streptomyces sp. NPDC025618
CCCCCCCCCCCCCCCCCCCCCCCCCCCCCCCCCCCCCCCCCCCCCCCCCCCCCCCCCCCCCCCCCCCCCCCCCCCCCCCCCCCCCCCCCCCCGCTTCCGCCGTCAGACCACGGGCGTGAAATCTCTCGCGCCGATGAACTCCGGCCTGCGCACCGGTGCGGCGAACGGTTCCACCGCCGCGTTCTCCACGCTGTTGAAGACGATGAAGACGTTGCTGCGGGGGAAGGGCGTGATGTTGTCGCCGGAACCGTGCATGCAGTTGCAGTCGAACCACGTCGCCGAGCCGGCCGGGCCGGTGAACAGCTTGATGCCGTGCTGCTCGGCGAAGCCGGTCAGGGCCTTGTCGGAGGGCGTGCCCGCCTCCTGCATGCGCAGCGACCGCTTGTAGTTGTCGCGCGGCGTCTCACCGGCGCAGCCGAGGAACGTCCGGTGCGAGCCGGGCATGATCATCAGCCCGCCGTTGGTGTCGTGGTTCTCGGTGAGGGCGATGGAGATCGAGACGGTCCGCATGCGCGGCAGCCCGTCCTCGGCGTGCCAGGTCTCGAAGTCGGAGTGCCAGTAGAACCCGGTGGCGCCGAAGCCGGGCTTGACGTTGATCCGGGACTGGTGGACGTAGACGTCCGAGCCGAGGATCTGCCGGGCCCGGCCGACCACGCGGGGGTCCCGCACGAGCGCGGCGAAGACCTCGCTGATGCGGTGGACCTCGAAGACCGAGCGCACGTCCTGCGACTTCGGCTCGATGACCGAGCGCTCGTCGGCCCGTACGGCGGGGTCGGCGATGAGCCGGTCGAGCTCGGCGCGGTAGCGGGCCACCTCATAGGGGCCGAGGAGCTGATCGACCGTCAGAAAGCCGTCGCGGTCGTAACCCTCCAGCTCCGCCGCGCCGATCGGCCCGGGGGCGTCGGGGCCGGACCAGACGACGGGGTCCTGGCGGGGGACGGACACCTCTTGGGCGCCGCGGGTGGGGTAGAGGTCTTCGGCCGTGGCCGTCATGTCAGCCCTCCTCCGTGAGCAGCGGGTAGACGCCGTTCTCGTCGTGGTCCTCCCGGCCGGTGACCGGCGGGTTGAAGACGCAGACGCAGCGGAAGTCGGTCTTGGGGCGCATGGTGTGCTTCTCGTGGCCGTCCAGCAGATACATCGTGCCGGGCGTGATCCAGTGCTTCTCGCCGGTCTCGTCGTTGGTGAGTTCGGCCTCGCCCTCCACGCACAGCACTGCCTCGATGTGGTTGGCGTACCACATGGAGGTCTCGGTCCCGGCGTAGAGCGTGGTCTCGTGCAGGGAGAAGCCGACGCGCTCCTTGGCGAGGACGATGCGCTTGCTCTCCCAGGTGCCCGACTTGGCCTTGACGTGCCGGTCGGTGCCCTCGATGTCCTTGAACGAGCGGACGATCATGGTGGTGCTTCTTTCTGTCTGGTTTCTGTCTGGTTTTCTCTGGGGGCGGGTCCGCGGGATGCCGCTCAGGCGGTCTCGCGGACCGCGCGGGCGAGGATGCGCAGGCCCTCGTCGAGGTCCTCGGGGGAGATGGTCAGGGCCGGGAGCAGCTTGACGACCTCGCTCTCGGGGCCGGAGGTCTCGATGAGCAGGCCGAGTTCGAAGGCGCGCGCGGCGACGGCGGACGCCCGCGCGCGGTCGGTGAACTCCAGGCCCCAGACCAGGCCCCGGCCGCGGTACCGCCCGCCCAGGGCGGGGTGCTCGGCGCAGATCGCGCGCAGCGCCTGCTCGACCTGCTCGCCGCGGGCGAGGGTCTGCTTCTCCGTCTGGCCGTCGGTCCAGTAGGCGTTCAGGGCGGCGGCCGCGGTGACGAAGGCGGGGTTGTTGCCGCGGAAGGTGCCGTTGTGCTCGCCGGGCTCCCAGAGGTCGAGCTCGGGCTTGAAGAGGGTGAGCGCCATGGGCATGCCGTAGCCGCCGATGGACTTGGAGAGGGTGACGATGTCGGGCGTGATGCCCGCCTCCTCGAAGGAGAAGAAGCCGCCGGTGCGGCCGCAGCCCATCTGGATGTCGTCGACGATGAGCAGCATGTCTCGCCGCTCGCACAGCGCGGCGAGCGCGCGGAGCCACTCGGGGCGCGCGACGTTGATGCCGCCCTCCCCCTGCACGGTCTCGACGATCACGGCGGCGGGGGTGTTGAGGCCCGAGCCCTGGTCCTCCAGGAGCCGCTCGAACCACAGGAAGTCCGGGACCTGCCCGTCGAAGTAGTTGTCGAAGGGCATGGGCGTGCCGTGCACCAGCGGGATGCCGGCCCCGGCGCGCTTGAAGGCATTGCCGGTGACGGCGAGCGAGCCCAGCGACATGCCGTGGAAGGCGTTGGTGAAGGAGACGACCGACTCGCGCCCCTTGGCCTTGCGGGCCAGCTTGAGCGCCGCCTCCACGGCATTGGTGCCCGTCGGGCCGGGGAACATCACCTTGTACGGCAGGTCGCGCGGGCGGAGCACGACGTCCTGGAAGGTCTCCAGGAAGGCGCGCTTGGCGCTCGTCGCCATGTCCAGGCCGTGGGTGACGCCGTCGCGTTCGAGATAGTCGAGCAGGGCGCGTTTGAGCACGGGGTTGTTGTGGCCGTAGTTGAGCGCCCCGGCGCCGGCGAAGAAGTCGAGGTAGGTGTGGCCGTCCTCGTCGTACATCCGGCTGCCGTGGGCGCGGTCGAAGACGGCGGGCCAGCTGCGGCAGTAGCTGCGCACCTCCGACTCCAGGCTCTCGAAGACGCTCAGTGCGGGCGGGGTGATGGTCACAGCACACTCCAGGAAGGACGGGGGTGGTGGCTCGGGGGTGGTCAGGCCGCGAGGGGGCCGATGCGGTGCAGCACCTCGGGGGCGTGGCCGCCGTCGGGGAACAGGCCGCCGTCGAAGAGCACCTCGCGCTCCACGGGCGCGCCGTGGCGCTCGGCGAAGGAGGCGAAGAGCCGGTTGGACGCGGTGTTGTCGGGCGTGACGGTGGTCTCGACACCGCGCACGCCCAGCTCCCGGGCGACCCGGGCGACGAGCCCGTCCAGCAGCGCGGCGGCCAGGCCCCGGCCGCGGTGCGCGTGGTCGACGGCGACCTGCCAGACGACGAGGGTGTGGGGCCGGTCGGGGCGGATGTAGCCGGTGACGAAGCCGGCCGGCTCCCCGTCGGCGCCGCGGGCCACGGCCGAGGTGGCGGCGAAGTCGCGGCACCACAGCAGATAGCTGTACGAGGAGTTGAGGTCCAGCGCCTTCGAGTCACGGGCGATCCGCCAGATCGCGGCCCCGTCCTCGACGCGCGGGCTGTCGAGCGTGAGCCCCTCCGGCATTTCCGGGAATTCACTGCGGGCACGTACAAGGTCTGCTTGTGCGGCGGTCATGCGGAGTGAATTTACCGAGGTGAATCGAAAAATGCATGGGGGTGTGGTCTTCACCGGGGCGGCTTCACGTGTTATCGCGCGAGTGGGCGGGCGCGCGAGCCGCCCCGAAACGACGCCCATTTGTCGGCTATTACCGGACACTCCGGGCGGATTTGTGGGGTCGGTCACAGGAAAGACCCACCCGCTCGGGCGTCAATAAAATTTATGCGTTTAGGGTCAGGCCATGGGGGCAGGCGAAGGCAGGGAATTTGCATTCACTTATATCCGGAGGGAAATCGGGACCGCGGACCGCACCGAATCGAATACCGCTCGCGGACCGGCGTGAGAAGTGGCACTCCGGCGGCCCGCCGCACCGCGCGGGGCCCCGAATACAGTGACCCCATGAGCGACAGCGAAGTGCTGCACATCAAGGGACGCGTGCTCACCGGCCCCGACCCCGACCGCGGAACGCGCGACGAACTGTGGGCCGTGGGCGGCCGGATCACCTTCGACCGCCCGGCGGGGACACGCGAAGTCACCACCCTCGAAGGCTGGGTGCTCCCCGGCCTCGTCGACGCCCACTGCCATGTGGGACTCGACGCCCACGGTCCGGTCGACGAATCGACCAGCGAGAAGCAGGCGTTGACGGACCGCGACGCCGGCGCTCTGCTGCTGCGGGACGCGGGCTCCCCCTCCGACACCCGGTGGATCGACGACCGCGAGGACCTGCCGCGGATCATCCGCGCGGGCCGCCACATCGCCCGTACCCGCCGCTACATCCGCAACTACGCGCACGAGATCGAGCCCGAGGACCTCGTGGCCTATGTGGCGCGCGAAGCGCGGCGCGGGGACGGCTGGGTCAAGCTCGTCGGCGACTGGATCGACCGCGAGACGGGCGACCTGTCCCTGTGCTGGCCGCGCGGCGCGGTGGAGGCCGCCATCGCCGAGGCGCACCGGCTGGGGGCGCGGGTCACGGCGCACTGCTTCGCCGAGGAGTCCCTCGCGCCGCTGGTGGAGGCGGGCATCGACTGTGTCGAGCACGCCACCGGGCTGACCGAGGAGACCATCCCGCTCTTCGCCGAGCGGGGCGTGGCGATCGTGCCGACGCTGGTCAACATCGCGACGTTCCCGGCCCTCGCGCGGGGCGGCGAGGCGAAGTTCCCGCGCTGGGCGGACCACATGCGCCGCCTGCACGCGCGGCGCTACGAGACGGTGGGCGCGGCGTACGACGCGGGCATCCCCGTCTACGTCGGTACGGACGCGGGCGGGTCCCTGGCGCACGGCCTGGTGGCCCAGGAGGTCGCCGAGCTGGTCAAGGCGGGGATCCCGGCGACGGCCGCGCTCGCGGCGGCCTCCTGGGGGGCGCGCTCCTGGCTCGGCCGCCCCGGCCTGGAGGAGGGCGCCCCCGCGGACCTGGTGATCTACGACAGCGACCCGCGCGAGGACGTCAGAGTGCTGGGTGCTCCGCGGCGGGTGGTGCTGAGGGGGAAGGTGATCCGCTGAGCGGCGGCCTCGACCGTCGGCGTGGGCGAACTGCCCCCCGGACACGGGCCGTCACACCACGTGAGCCGCAGGGACCGGTCGGCGCCCGTACACCCCACCCGCCGCCCCCGGGCGCGGCCCGCGCCCGGGGGCAGGGCTCAGCTCGCCGACGCGCAGTCGTACACCACAGCGGCCAGGCGGAGCGTCTCCGGGGCCGCGCCGCCGGGGAAGGCGAAGCGGCGGCGGTTGTAGCCGAAGGCGAGGGCGCGGCTGGGGTCGGCGAAGGCCACCGAGCCGGCCGCGCCGTTGTGCCCGAAGGACCGCCCGCCCAGGAACGGGAAGGTGTCCGAGACCGCCGAGAAGCCCAGTCCGAAGGCGCTGTGCTGACGCAGGACCAGATCGTGGCCGACCGAGTGGACCTGCGCGAACTCGGCGGCCGTACCGGGCGTGAGCAGCGGCTCCTTGCCGTCGACGGTGCTGATGGCCGCCGCGTAGAGCCGGGCGAGGCCGCGCGCGGAGGCCATGCCGCCGACGGAGGCGGGGCCGCCCGCGCGGACGACACGGGAGTTGGGCAGCGACTCCAGCACGGTCGGCACGGCGTGGTTGAGGTTGAACGCGATGCCCTTCAGGCTCTCCGGCCCGCCGGCGACCTCCAGCAGGGCGCGCTTCTGCTCGGGCGTCGGGTCCATCGGCAGGGTGTCCAGCACCCGGTGCTCCTGGTCCTCCGGCAGGCCCATGTAGAAGTCGATGCCGTACGGCGCGCGGATCCGCGTCTCGTAGAACTCCTGCATGGTCAGCCCGGTCACCCGGCGGACGACCTCGCCGGTGAGGGCGCCGATGACCAGGCCGTGGTAGCCGAAGGCGGCGCCCGGCCGCCAGTGCGGGCGCTGCCCTGCCAGCCGCTCGGCTATCACGCGGTCGTCGGCGAGCTCCTCCAGGGTGAGCCCGCCGTCGACGCCGGCCAGGCCCGCGCGGTGGGCGAGCAGCTCGCGCAGCGTGATGCGCCCCTTGCCCTCGGCGGCGAACTCGGGCCAGTAGTGGCTCACTTCCCGGTCCAGGTCGAGGGTGCCGTCCTGCACGAGCATCGCCACGACGAGGTGGGCTGCGCCCTTGGTGGAGGAGAAGACCCCGGTGAGGGAATCGGCCTCGATGCCGGGGCCGCCCCACAGGTCGACGACCTGACGGCCGTCCACATAGGCGGCGAGCTGCGCCGAGTGCCCCGCGCGCTCCTCGGCGAGGGACGCCTCGAACTCCTCACGCACAGCTTCGTAGCCCTTGGCGACAGTCCCCTGGGCGGTGACGCCGTTCGACATGTGTGTGCTCCTCGCGGATCGGGATGAGCGGATCTTGTGTCGGTGTGGAGCAGCGCGGGGCGCCGGGATATTCCGCTGACCTGGGAAAAGGCATGTTCTTCCGGCCAATCGGGGGGACTTGACCCCGTACGTCCCCCTCCCTACCGTGACCGCATGCCGACCTCTCGCACCGTCCTCCTCACCGGCGCCGCCGGAGGCATCGGCACCTTCCTGCGCGAGCTGCTCCCCGGACACGGCCACCGGCTGCGGCTGTTCGACCGGCGCCCGGTCGAGGGCGAGCCGGACGCCGTCACGGCCGAGCTCCACGACGACAAGGCGCTGCGCGCGGCCATGGCGGGCGCCGACGCGGTCGTCCACCTCGCGGGGATCCCGCTGGAGGCGCCCTTCGAGGAGATCCTGCGCTCCAACATCGAGGGCACGTACCGCCTTTACGAGGCGGCGCGGCTGGAGGGCGTCCGGCGGGTCGTCCTCGCGTCGAGCAACCACGCCGTCGGCTTCACCCCGGTCCCGGCCGGGGGCGCGCCCCCGGTCCCCGTCACGACGCCGCACCGCCCGGACACCTTCTACGGACTGTCCAAGTGCTTCGGGGAGGACCTCGCCGCCCTCTACTGGCACCGGCACGGGATCGAGTCGGTCTGCCTGCGCATCGGTTCCTGCTTCCGCGCGCCGCGGTCCGCCCGCATGCTGGCCACCTGGCTGAGCCCCGGCGACTGCGCCCGGCTGACGCACGCCGCGCTGACGGCGGAGGGGGTGGGGCACACCGTGGTGTACGGCAGCTCCGCCAACACCCGCCTGTGGTGGGACCTGTCCGGCGCCCGCGCGCTCGGTTACGAGCCGCTGGACGACTCGGAGCCGTACGCCGCCGAGCTCCTCGCGGCGGAGGACGGGGGCCCGCGGCCCGGCGACGCCTGGCTCGGCGGCCCCTTCTGCACGGACGACCCGCCCACGCTCACGCCCTGACGGCGGCGGGCGGGAATCCGACGTTCGGTAATGGAACCGCAAAGCGCGGCCACTCGTTACCCGGGACATGACCGCTATGACACCTGGCTCGAACATCCCACTGGCCGTCACGCGCGTGACGGTCGACGTCACCGCACCGGTGCGGCTCGACGTTTCGGGCCTGCTGCTCACCGCCGACGGCAAGGTGCGCTCCGACGACGACTTCGTCTTCTACAACCAGCCCAGCGGGCCGGGTGTGACCCATCGCGCCGCGTCCGCCGGCACGCCCGACTCGATCACCGTGGACACCGGCGCGGTGCCGGACGGCATCGAGAAGATCGTGGTGACGGCCAGCCCGGACGCCGCGGGCGCGACCTTCGCGGGCACCGAGCCGACCGCGACGGTGCGCAGCGCGGACGACGGCTCCGTGCTCGCCACGTTCACCCCGCCGCGGCTGGGTTCGGAGACGGCGCTGGTGGTCGTCGAGGTCTACCGCCGGGCCGGTGCGTGGAAGGTGCGCGCGGTCGGCCAGGGTTACGCCAACGGCCTGGCGGGCATCGCCACGGACTTCGGCGTGAGCGTGGAGGAGCCGGCCGCCGCCCCGGCGCGGCCCGTCGCCCCGCCGGCCGCGCCGCCCGTGCCCGCGCAGGCCCCGCCCGCCGGCCAGTGGGGCGCCCCGGCCGCTCCCCCGGCCCCCGCCGCGCCGCCCGCCTTCCCGCCCGCGCCCGGGAAGATCAACCTCGACAAGGGCCGCGTCAGCCTCCAGAAGAACCAGACGGTCTCCCTCGTCAAGGGCGGCAAGCCGCTCGCCCAGTCGGTGCGGATGGGCCTCGGCTGGGAGCCCGCGTACGGCAGCCGCGCCATCGACCTCGACGCCTCGGTGATCGCCTACGGCCCCGACCGCAACATGATCGACGCCTGCTACTTCGGCAAGCTCCAGATCCTCAACGGCGCGATCCAGCACTCCGGCGACAACCTCACCGGCGAGGGCTCGGGCGACGACGAGTCGATCACCGTGCACATGGAGGGCCTGCCGCCCGAGGTGACCGGCCTGGTCTTCACCGTCAGCTCCTTCAACGGCCAGAAGTTCACCCAGGTCGCCAAGGCGTACTGCCGCCTGCTCGACGCCCGTACGGGTGAGGAGCTGGTGCGCTTCGACCTGACGGGGGCCGAGCCCAGGACGGGCGTCCTGATGTGCAAGTTCATCCGCCAGTTCTCGGGCGAGTGGGAGATGACGGCCCTCGGGGAGTACGTGAAGTCAAGGACGGTGCGCGACCTGGTCAAGCCCGGCGCCCAGGCCCTGTGACACCCCCGTCGGCAGCCCGGCGAGGCGGGCCAGCCGGCGGTAGGAGGCGAGCAGCGCCACCCGGTCGTGGGAAGCGGTGGTGACCAGCACCTCGTCGGCGCCGCTGCGCTCGATCAGCGAGTCGAGCGCGGCGGCCACCTCGTCCTCCGTGCCGTGGATGTGGCCGCGCAGCCCGGCCTCGTAGAAGCCACGCTCCCGGTCGGTCATGGACAGGGAGTCGATCTCCTCGGCGGAGGTCAGCGGCGGGAAGACGCCGCGCGTACGGGAGTAGGCCAGCGCCCACGCCTCCGGCATCAGCAGGCGGCGGGCCCGTTCGGTGCTCTCCGCCACGGCCACATTGCCGGCGACGACGACGTAGGGGCGCTCGCGCAGGGCCGAGGGGCGGAAGGCGGCGCGGTAGCGGTCGATGGCGGAGAGCATCCTCTCCTCGCCGGTCAGGCCGCCGATGACCAGGGCCGCGCCCGCCTCGGCGGCCAGCTCGGCGCCCGCTCCGTTGGCGAGGACGAACATGGGCACCCGCAGGCCCTCCGCCGGGCGGGCGTGCACCTCGGGGTGGGCGCGGGCGCCGCCGGTGAAGTAGGCCGTGAGCTCGGCGAGCTGCGCGCCGAAGTCCCCCATGGCGTCCTTGTCCGTGCCGAGCGCCCGGCGGATGCCGTCGGTGAAGCCCACGGAGCGGCCCAGGCCCATGTCGATCCGGCCCGGGAAGAGGGACTCCAGCACGCCGAACTGTTCGGCGACCACCAGGGTGCGGTAGTTGGGCAGCATCACCCCACCGGTGCCGACGCGGATGCGGGAGGTCGCGGCGGCGACGGCCGCGGCCAGCACGGTGGGCGCGGAGCCTGCCACTCCGGGCACGCTGTGGTGCTCCGAGACCCAGAACCGGTGGTAGCCGAGCGCCTCGGCCTCGCCCGCGAACCGCACGCTCTCCCGCAGCGCCTCCCCCGGCTCATGGCCCTGCCGGGTGCGGGAACGGTCGAGGACGGAGAAGGGCGTGTTCCGTATGCGGGCGGTGGTCACCCTTGTGTCAACGCTGCGGCGGGCGGGTGATTCCCGCGGCCTTGGGTGCGGCGCCGCGGGCGCACGATCATGTGCACCACATCCAGCCCGTCCGGCGTTTGGGGACAACGCGGCGAAGCCGTGTCGCGGGGCCCGGGGCGGAGCCCCGCGACGGCGCCGGGCCCGCCCACGGACACGGACCCGCTAGCGCCGCGACCTGGCCTTGAACGCCGCCTTCCGCGCTTCCTTGGCCGTCTTCTTGTCCGGGTGCAGGCGGCCCATCGCCTCCAGGACGTCCGCCGTCGCCGGGTGGTCCACCCGCCACGCCGAGTCGAAGAAGCCGCTGTGCCGGCCCACCAGGTCCGTCACCAGGTCGCGCAGCTCGTCCGAGTCGCCGTCGGCCGCCAGCTGCGCGGCGATCGTGTCGACGGTCAGCCAGAAGACCATCGTCTCGTCGGGCTCGGGGATGTCCGCCGCGCCGTGCTCGGCGAGCCAGACCCGGGCGAGGCCGCCGAGCTCGCGGTCGTCGAGGACCTCGCGCAGCGCGGGCTCCGCCTCCGGGCCGAGGAGGGAGAGGGTCTGCTGGCAGGACAGCCGGCGGCGCGGCGCCTCGTCGTCCGCGCCGCGCGCGGCGGCGACCAGCTCACGGGCGGCGTCGAGCGGCGCGCGGCGGGCCAGCCACAGCTCCGTCTCGGCGCGGGCGGCCGCGCCGGGGTGGCCGGGCAGCGCGGCGAGGAGGACGTCGGCGCTCTCCTCGGCCAGGTCGCCGACGGCCGGGGCGTCGATCCCGGCCTCGAGCATCCGGGTGCGTACGGCGTGGACGCCGAGCGGGGTGAGGGTGACCAGGCCGTAGCGGCTGACGTCCTCGTCCTCGGGGCTGTCGGAGTCCACCCCGTCGACGGACTCGCGGATGTGCCCCTCGCCGTCGACCTCCTCGATGAGGGCCTCGTCGACCGGCTGGTACGCCACGATCCCGGTCGCCGCGAGCATCCGGAACTGGTCGTCCAGGCGCATCATCGCGTCGGAGACCTCTTCGAGGACGTCGTCGGTCGGCTCGTCCATGTCATCAGGAACGATCATGGAGGCGGCGAGCGCGGGCAGCGGCACGGGGCGCTCGGCGGCGCTCTCGTCCAGCGCGGTCAGCAGATAGAGGTTGCCGAGGACGCCGTCGAGGAAGTCGGCCTCCTCCTCGGGGTTCCAGTCGAGGGAGTCGAGGTCGATGTCCCCGCCCTCGGAGATCCGGTCGACGATGTCGCCGAGATCGGGGGCCGCGGCGTCGGCGAGGACGGTCTCCACGCCGCCGAGCCAGAGCTCCAGGATGTCGGCGGGGCTGCCGGAGGTGAGGGTCTCCATCTCCTCGCCCACGGTGGCGATCTCGGAGGGCTCGTCGGGGTCGGCGTCCGCGGGCTCGTCGGTGAGGACGGGTGCGGCCTCCACCAGTCCGGTGTCCAGCGCGTGCTGCCACGCCTCGGCGGCGTACGCCGGGCCGTCCTCGTCGCCGGTGAGGCCCAGCAGCTCGGTGGCGGTCCGCAGCTGCTCGGCGAGCAGCTCACCGCCCGCTCCGGCCGGGATGCCCTTCTCGCCGGCCCAGCGGGCGAGCCGCGCGGCGCGTGTCAGCAACGGCGTGGACAGCGCGTCACGCGCGAGCTCCGCGTCGGAGTGAAGCCGCACCGGCGGCATGGTCGGGCGGTCTCCGGACATCAGGGGGGTCATCTCCTCGTCGTGGAACAGGCCGCGCCGCGATCGCCCGGCGCGCGATGACCAAGCGTAGACGGGTTTTCACCGGTGCCGCCCGGTTCATCGCCCCCTCGGCTGCCGTACACCTGCGCAACCTTGACAACTGCCTTGACCGGCCCGGGCATTGACGCGCGTAGATCCACCCGGCGCGCTCGCACACCCCTCCCGGCCGACCGCTTCCGGCGGGACGACGGGGAATCCAAGGGCGCGTCCAGCGAAAGGGAGACCGGTCTGCGGATGCCGAGCCGAACTCCGTAGCGCTGCTTAGGGATTGCGACGAGAACATTTAAATGGACCTGAACGGCCGAAGGGGCCAGACTCCGGGGACACCACCAGTACCGGAGAGTGACACGATGACCAGCAGCCCCTTCGGCCGCACCGTCTGCGCGATGGTGACCCCCTTCACCCCCGACGGCGAGCTCGACCTCGACGGGGCCCAGCGCCTCGCCGACCACCTCGTCGGCGCGGGCGGCTGCGACGGCCTGGTCCTCAGCGGGACCACGGGCGAGGCTTCGACGACCACGGACGCGGAGAAGTCCGCGCTGGTGCGGGCCGTGGCCGAGGCCGTCGGCGGGCGGGCCCGGATCACGGCCGGCGTCGGGTCCTCCGACACCCGGCACACGATCGCGCTGGCACGGGCGGCGGAATCGGCCGGGGCGCACGGCGTGCTGGTGGTCACGCCGTATTACAGCCGGCCGCCGCAGGAGGACGTCGAGGAGCACTTCCGCACGGTCGCGGACGCGGTCGGGGTGCCGGTGATGCTCTACGACATCCCGGGCCGGACGGGCACCCGGATCGAGCCGGAGACGATCCTGCGGCTCGCGGAGCACCCGCGGATCGCCGGGGTCAAGGACTGCGCCTACGACCTGCTCGGCAGCTCGAAGGTGATCGCCGGGAGCGGGCTCGCCTACTACTCCGGCGTCGAGGAGCTGATTCTCCCGCTGCGCGCGGTCGGCGGCGTCGGCTGCGTCAGCACGGTCGCCAATGTCGCGGGCCCGGCCGTGGCGGCGGTCCTGGACGCGTACGACCGGAACGACACGGCGGAGGCCACGCGCCGCCACCAGCGGCTGCTGCCCCTGGTCCAGCCGATGATGGCCGCCGGCCTGCCCGGCACGGTCACGGCGAAGGCCCTGCTCGGCGCCCTGGGTCTGCCGGGCGGCCCGGTCCGGGCACCGCTGCGGGCGGCGTCCCCGGACCGGGTGAGGGAACTTCTGGCGGCCTATGAGACCGCCGTCAGCCCGTGACGGGAACCGTCAGTTGTGGCTGTGCAGCGCCTCGTTGAGCCCGCCCCAGGAGCCGGAGCGCGGCAGGGCCTCGACGCGGCCCGTCGTGGAGTTGCGGCGGAAGAGGAGGTTGTTCACGCCGGAGAGGTCCAGCGCCTTGACGACCTCGCCGTCCGGCAGCGTCACGCGCGTGCCCGCCGTGACGTACAGACCGGCCTCGACGATGCAGTCGTCGCCCAGCGCGATGCCGATGCCCGCCTCGGCACCGAGCAGGCAGCGCTCGCCGATGGAGATGATCTGCTTGCCGCCGCCGGACAGGGTGCCCATGATCGACGCGCCGCCGCCGATGTCGGAGCCGTCGCCGACGACGACGCCCGCGCTGATCCGGCCCTCGACCATGGAGGTGCCGAGCGTGCCGGCGTTGAAGTTGACGAAGCCCTCGTGCATGACGGTGGTGCCGGGCGCGAGGTGCGCGCCGAGGCGGGCCCGGTCGGCGTCGGCGATGCGGACGCCGGAGGGGGCGACGTAGTCGGTCATGCGCGGGAACTTGTCGATGCTGGTCACCGACAGGTGCAGGCCCTCGGCGCGCGCGTTCAGCCGGACCTTCTCGACCTCATCGACGGCGACCGGGCCGAGCGAGGTCCAGGCGACGTTCGCGAGCAGGCCGAAGATGCCGTCCAGGTTCTGGCCGTGCGGCCGGACCAGGCGGTGGGAGAGCAGGTGCAGGCGCAGGTAGGCGTCGTGCGCGTCGAGCGGCTTCTCGTCCAGCGAGGCGATGACCGTACGGACGGCGACGACCTCGACGCCGCGGCGCGGGTCCGGGCCGGCCGCCTTGAGGGCACCCTCGCCCAGCAGCTCCACGGCGCGCTCGGCGGTCAGCCGCTCGGTCCCGGCCGGGCCGGGCTCGGCGACCAGCTCGGGGGCCGGGAACCAGGTGTCGAGGACGGTGCCGTCCGCGGTGATCGTCGCGAGGCCGGCGGCGACGGCGCCGGAGGTGAGGGAAGCTGCTGCATCGGTCATGGTCGAAAGCTAACCGGACACAGCCGCTCAATGCGAACCGGTCCCCTCGCCGGTCGCCGCGGGCGGGCGCACGCACGGTGGCGGCGCCCTCACCCTCCGGCGGATCGAGTTGGGGCTATATTGACCAATTCCAAGGCGAACGCTGGCAGTTGTCGACCGTATGGTCTGCCGCATGTCCCCCGAACCCGCGCGGAAGCCGGCGCTGCCGGTGCTTCCCTACCGCAAACCCACCCCCGGCCGGGACTACTGGGTGCTGGACGACGTGCTGCCCGGCGTCGACGCCGTGCGGGAGCGCTGTCTCGCGAAGGACGACTGGGTCGAGGGGTATCCGCACAAGCCCGAGAGCTGGCCCGGCCTGCGGACCATGCCGGGGCTGGAACCGGACGAGCTGGACCGCGTGGAGCGGCTGGTGCGCAAGGCGACCGGCGCCCGGCGGATCTGGAAGGAGACGGCGCCCGGCGGCGGGACGCTCAACCACAACTGCGTCCAGGTCGTGGGCGCGGGCGAGTCCGAGCCCCGTCCGCACACCGATTCGCGCTCCCTGTGCCGCTACGCCGCGGTGCTCTACCTCAACCCCGGCGTGCCCAAGGACTGCGGCACCAGCTTCTACCGCCAGCAGCTGCCCGGTGGCAGGCTCGGCGGCAACATGGTCACGGCGCCGCACAACAACCTCGTCGACGCCCTGGGCACCCGCTTCGTCCCGCCGGACTCCTTCACCGAGGACGTACGCGTCCCGCACCGCTACAACCGGCTGCTCCTCTACACCGCCAACATGATGCACAGCGCCACCGGCTACTGGGGCAGCACCCTGGAGGACAAGCGCATGACGGCGGTCTTCTTCTGGATGGCCTGACGCCCGCCGTACGGCCCCGGTGGCACGATGGCCGCATGAACCGCATGCCGTCCGAGTCACTGCCGCACGCCCGCACCTTCATGGGGTGGCCCCCGGCCGGCTCCGTCTGGGGCCGTCACACCGCGGCCGTACGGCGTGACGTGGCCGCCGTCGCCCGGGTGATCGCGGAGTACGAGCCGGTGGTGCTGCTCGCGGGCCCCGGGGACGCGGAAGCCGCCCGCGAGGCGTGCGGCGGCGCGGCCGGGATCGCCGCCGTGCCGGTCGACGACCTGTGGCTGCGGGACTCGGGCCCGGTCTTCGTCACCGGGCCGGACGGCGGGCCCGCGGGCGTCGACTTCCGCTTCAACGGCTGGGGCGGCAAGCAGGACCACCCCCGCGACGGCCTGGTGGCCCGGCGGCTGCTGGAGGAGTACGGGGTACCCAGGATCGAGGCACCCTTCGTCGCCGAGGGCGGCTCCCTGGAGACCGACGGGGAGGGCACGCTGCTGGTCACCGAGAGCTCGCTGGTCAACGACAACCGCAACCCCGGCCGCTCCCGCGCCGAGATCGAGGGCGGCCTGAAGGAACTGCTGGGCGTCACCGAGGTGATCTGGCTGGAGGGCGTGCGCGGCGAGGACATCACCGACTGCCACGTCGACGCCCTGGCCCGCTTCGCCGCGCCCGGCACCGTCGTGCTCAGCGGCCCGCCCGCCGGGGCGGCACCCGACGTGTGGAGCCGGGTGCACGAGCGGGCCCGTGCGGTCCTGGAGCACGCCACCGACGCCCGCGGCCGGTCCCTGGAGATCGTCGACCTGCCCGAGGCCGACCCCGCCGAGCTCGGCGAGCGGGGCGAGGACTTCCTCGGTTCCTACGTCAACTACTACGTGGCCGACGGCGCCGTGATCCTGCCCCGCTTCGGCGACCGGCGCGCCGACGAGCGCGCCGCGGCGGTCCTGCGCGATCTCCACCCCGGCCGCGAGGTGCGCGCCGTGGAGATCCCCACGCTCGCCGAGGGCGGCGGTGGCATCCACTGCGCCACACAGCAGCAGCCCGCCACCTGACCGGGTCGGGTGACGGGCTGCCGCCGAGGCGGAAAAGCGCGGTCTCAGACGTTGAAACCGAGCGCCCGGAGCTGCTCACGGCCGTCGTCCGTGATCTTGTCCGGACCCCACGGCGGCATCCAGACCCAGTTGATCCGGAGCTCGTTGACGATGCCCTCAGTCGCGGACCGCGCCTGGTCCTCGATCACATCGGTCAGCGGGCAGGCCGCGGACGTCAGCGTCATGTCGAGGGTGGCGATGTTGGCATCGTCGATGTGGATGCCGTAGATGAGGCCGAGGTTGACGACGTCGATGCCCAGCTCGGGGTCGACGACGTCGTACAGCGCCTCGCGCACCTCCTCCTCGGAGGCCGGCTTCGTCGTCACGTCCACGTTCTCACTCATGCGGTCTTCCCTTCGGACAGCGCCTTCGCCGTCGCGTCCTTCCACGCCATCCAGCTGAGCAGCGCGCACTTCACCCGGGCGGGGTACTTCGAGACGCCGGCGAACGCGACCGCGTCCTCCAGCACCTCCTCCATCGCGTCGTCCGGCTCGAGGCGGCCCTTGGACTGCATCAGCTCCAGGAAGGTCTCCTGGATCCGGCGGGCCTCGGCGAGATCCTTGCCGACCAGCAGCTCGTTGAGGACCGAGGCGCTGGCCTGGCTGATGGAGCAGCCCTGGCCCTCGTACGAGACATCTTCGATCGTCTCGCCGGAGAGCCGGACCCGCACGGTGATCTCGTCGCCGCACGTCGGGTTGACGTGGTGCGCCTCGGCGTCACCCGGCCGCAAGCCCCGCCCGTGCGGGTGCTTGTAG
Source organism: Streptomyces sp. NPDC025618 (assembly GCF_055558795.1). Taxonomy (NCBI): domain Bacteria; kingdom Bacillati; phylum Actinomycetota; class Actinomycetes; order Kitasatosporales; family Streptomycetaceae; genus Streptomyces; species Streptomyces sp. NPDC025618. Next base: position 16,000 of record NZ_JBVHLW010000001.1, read on the forward strand.
TGGTCCAGGATGACGTCCTGGTACATCGAATCAAGCTTCACAGTCAGCAGCCTCGATCGTCAGCCGAAGAAGTTCCGTACGTGCTCCAGGCCCTCGACCAGCGCGTCTACCTCGCCGGGGGTGGAGTACAGATAGAACGACGCCCTGGTGGTCGCGGGAATTCCGTACCGCAGGCAGACGGGCCGCGCGCAGTGGTGTCCCACGCGGACCGCGATGCCCTGCTCGTCGAGCACCTGGCCGACGTCGTGCGGGTGGATGTCCCCGAGGGTGAAGGAGATCGTGGCCCCGCGGTCCTCGGCCGTGGTGGGGCCGATGATGCGCAGGTCGGGGACCTCCCGGAGCCTGCGCACCGCGTATTCGGTGATCGCGTGCTCGTGGCGGGCGATGTTCTCCATGCCGATCGCCGAGAGGTAGTCCACCGCGGCGCCGAGGCCGACGGCCTGGGCGATCGGGGGCGTACCGGCCTCGAACTTGTGCGGCGCGGGAGCGTAGGTGGAGGAGTGCATCGAGACGGTCTCGATCATCTCGCCGCCGCCGAGGAAGGGCGGCAGGTCCTCCAGGAGCTCCTGGCGGCCCCACAGGACACCGATGCCCGTCGGCGCGCACATCTTGTGGCCGGTGAAGGCCACGAAGTCGGCCTGGAGCGCCTGGACGTCCAGCACCATGTGCGGGGCGGCCTGGGAGGCGTCCACGACGACGAGCGCGCCGACCTCCTGGGCGCGGCGGACGATCGCCTCGACGGGGTTGACCGTGCCCATGATGTTGGAGACCAGCACGAAGGAGACGACCTTGGTCTTCTCGGTGATGATCTCGTCGATGTTGGACAGGTCGAGCCGGCCGTCGTCGGTGAGGCCGAACCACTTCAGCTTCGCGCCGGTGCGCTGCGAGAGCAGCTGCCACGGCACGATGTTGGAGTGGTGCTCCATCTCCGTGATGACGATCTCGGTGTCGTGGTCCACGCGGTAGGGCTCGTCGGCCCAGCCGAGCATGTTGGCCACGAGGTTGAGCGACTCCGAGGCGTTCTTGGTGAAGATCACCTCGTCGCGGCTCGGGGCGTTGATGAAGGCGGCGACCTTGTCGCGCGCGCCCTCGTACAGCGCCGTGGCCTCCTCGGCGATGGTGTAGACACCGCGGTGGACGTTGGCGTTGTGGCGCTCGTAGTACGCGTTGAGCGCGTCGAGCACCTGGCGCGGCTTCTGCGAGGTCGCCGCGGAGTCCAGGTACACGATCTTCTTGCCGTCGTGGACCGTGCGGTCCAGGATCGGGAAGTCCTTACGGATCGCCTCGGTGTCGAGGAGCCCCGGCAGTATCGTCACGCGGTTGCTCCGCCCTTCGTCTGGTAGGCCTCGTAACCCTCGTTCTCCAGCTTGTCGGCGAGCTCGGCGCCGCCGGACTCGACGATGCGGCCGCCCGAGAAGACGTGGACGAAGTCGGGCTTGATGTAGCGCAGGATGCGCGTGTAGTGCGTGATCAGCAGGGTGCCGACCTCACCGGTCTCGCGGACGCGGTTGACGCCCTCGGAGACCTGGCGCAGCGCGTCGACGTCCAGGCCGGAGTCGGTCTCGTCGAGGATCGCGATCTTCGGCTTGAGGAGCTCCAGCTGGAGGATCTCGTGGCGCTTCTTCTCACCGCCGGAGAAGCCCTCGTTGACGTTGCGCTCGGCGAAGGCGGGGTCCATGTTGAGGCGCTCCATGGCCTCCTTGACCTCCTTCACCCAGGTGCGCAGCTTGGGGGCCTCGCCGCGGATCGCGGTGGCGGAGGTGCGCAGGAAGTTGGAGACCGAGACACCGGGGACCTCGACCGGGTACTGCATGGCGAGGAAGACACCGGCGCGGGCGCGCTCGTCGACGGACATCTCGAGGACGTCCTCGCCGTCGAGGGTGACGGTGCCACCGGTGATCGTGTACTTCGGGTGCCCGGCCAGGGAGTACGCCAGGGTCGACTTGCCGGAGCCGTTGGGGCCCATGATGGCGTGGGTCTCGCCCTGCTTCACGGTCAGGTCGACGCCGCGCAGGATCTCCCGCGGGCCGTTCTCGGCCTCGACGGAAACGTGCAGGTCGTGGATCTCAAGCGTTGCCATGGGGAACTCAGGACTCCTGGGTGACGGAGACGAGCACGTCGTCCCCTTCGATCTTGACGGGGTATACGGGGACGGGGCGCGTGGCGGGCAGGCCCGAGGGCTTGCCGGTGCGCAGGTCGAAGCTGGAGCCGTGCAGCCAGCACTCGATGGCGCAGTCCTCCACCTCGCCCTCGGAGAGCGAGACGTTCGCGTGGGAGCAGATGTCGTTGATGGCGAACACCTCGCCCTCGGTGCGGACGAGGGAGACCGGCGTGCCGTCGATCTCGACCCGCTTGGGGGTGTCCTCCTCCAGCTCGCTCAGGGCGGCCACCTTCACGAACGCGCTCATGCCACCGACGCTTCCAGCTCGGCCTCGATCTGGGCGATGAGGCGCTCCTCCAGCTCGGGGATGCCGATCTGCTGGACGAGCTCGGCGAAGAAGCCGCGGACGACCAGCCGGCGGGCCTCGTCGGCCGGGATGCCGCGGGCCATCAGATAGAAGAGCTGCTCGTCGTCGAAGCGGCCGGTCGCCGAGGCGTGGCCGGCGCCGACGATCTCGCCGGTCTCGATCTCCAGGTTGGGCACGGAGTCGACCCGGGCGCCGTCGGTGAGGACGAGGTTGCGGTTGAGCTCGTAGGTGTCCGTGCCCTCGGCCGCGGCGCGGATGAGGACGTCGCCGATCCACACCGCGTGGGCGCCGTCGCCCTGCAGCGCGCCCTTGTAGGCGACGTTGCTGCGGCAGTGCGGGGTGTCGTGGTCGACGAAGAGGCGGTGCTCCTGGTGCTGGCCCTCGTCGGTGAAGTACAGGCCGTAGAGCTCGGCCTCGCCGCCGGGGGCGGCGTAGACGACGCGGGGGTGGAGGCGGACCAGGTCGCCGCCGAAGGTGACGATCACGGACTTGAAGGAGGCGTCGCGGCCGACCAGCGCGGTGTGCTGCGCGGCGTGCACGGCGGTGCCGTCCCAGTCCTGGATGGAGACGACGGTGAGCTTGGCGCCGTCGCCGATCAGGTACTCCACGTTGGCGGCGAGGGTGGCGTCGCCGGTGTGGTCGAGGACGACGACGGCCTCGGCGAAGGCGCCGAGCTCGACGACCTGGTGGCCGAAGGCCACGCCGCCCTCTCCGTGCACGGAGACGCGGATGGGCTCGGTGAGCACCGTGTCCTTCGGCACCGAGACGACCGATGCCTTCTCGAAGGAGCTGTACGCCTGGGCGGCGACGCGGTCGACCGGCTTGCCGGCGCGGCCGAGGCGGGCGTCGTCCCGGCCGACGGTCTCGACGGTGACACCCTCGGGGGCGCTCACCTCGACCTTGACGCCGCCGCCGTCCGCCACCGCGGTGCCGTCGTGCAGACCGCGGAGGCGCTCCAGCGGGGTGAACCGCCACTCCTCCTCGCGGCCGTGCGGCACGGGGAAGTCCGCGACGTCGTACGAGGCGGGGGCGCTGACGCGCGCGTCGATGGGCTGCTGGGGCCCGCCCACCTGGATGGCGCCGTCGGTCGTGCTGCCGGCGGGAGTGTTGTCAGCCATGGCTGTCGTCGTGCTCTCTTCCTGTCACAAAGGGGTCGCTGCGGGGTGGGGGCGGCCGTCAGCCGACCGCGCCTTCCATCTGCAGCTCGATCAGCCGGTTGAGCTCCAGGGCGTACTCCATGGGCAGCTCACGGGCGATCGGCTCGACGAAGCCGCGCACGATCATGGCCATGGCCTCGAACTCCGTCAGGCCGCGGCTCATCAGGTAGAAGAGCTGGTCGTCGCTGACCTTGGAGACGGTCGCCTCGTGGCCCATGGAGACGTCGTCCTCGCGGACGTCGACGTAGGGGTAGGTGTCCGACCGGGAGATGGTGTCCACCAGCAGGGCGTCGCAGAGCACGTTCGACTTGGAGCCGTGGGCACCCTCGCCGATCTCGATCAGACCGCGGTAGGAGGTGCGGCCGCCGCCTCGCGCCACCGACTTGGAGACGATGTTGGAGGAGGTGTTCGGCGCCATGTGGACCATCTTCGCGCCGGCGTCCTGGTGCTGGCCCTCGCCGGAGAAGGCGATGGAGAGGGTCTCGCCCTTGGCGTGCTCGCCCATCAGGTAGACGGCCGGGTACTTCATGGTCACCTTGGAGCCGATGTTGCCGTCGACCCATTCCATGGTCGCGCCCTCATAGGCCACGGCCCGCTTGGTGACCAGGTTGTAGACGTTGTTCGACCAGTTCTGGATGGTCGTGTAGCGGCAGCGGCCGCCCTTCTTCACGATGATCTCCACGACGGCGCTGTGCAGCGAGTCCGAGGAGTAGATCGGGGCGGTGCAGCCCTCGACGTAGTGCACGTAGGCGTTCTCGTCGACGATGATCAGCGTGCGCTCGAACTGGCCCATGTTCTCCGTGTTGATACGGAAGTAGGCCTGGAGCGGGATGTCGACGTGGACGCCCGGCGGGACGTAGATGAAGGAGCCACCGGACCACACGGCGGTGTTCAGCGAGGCGAACTTGTTGTCGCCGACGGGGATCACCGTGCCGAAGTACTCCTGGAAGATCTCCGGGTGCTCCTTGAGCGCGGTGTCGGTGTCCAGGAACAGGACGCCCTGCTCCTCCAGGTCCTCGCGGATCTGGTGGTAGACGACCTCCGACTCGTACTGCGCGGCGACACCGGCGACGAGGCGCTGCTTCTCGGCCTCCGGGATGCCCAGCTTGTCGTAGGTGTTCTTGATGTCCGCGGGCAGGTCCTCCCAGGTGGCGGCCTGCTTCTCGGTGGAGCGGACGAAGTACTTGATGTTGTCGAAGTCGATGCCGGAGAGGTCGGAGCCCCAGGTCGGCATGGGCTTCTTGTCGAAGAGCCGCAGGCCCTTCAGACGCAGCTTGAGCATCCACTCCGGCTCGGACTTCTTGGCCGAGATGTCGCGGACGACCTCCTCGGAGAGGCCGCGCTTGGCCGCGGCGCCGGCCACGTCGGAATCGGCCCAGCCGTATTCGTACGTGCCCAGGCCTTCGAGCTCAGGGTGGGCAGTCTCCGTGGGGAGAGTCATGCGGGGTTCCTCCCGGCCGTGCTGGCGGATGCTGTGGTGGTCTTGGTGGTGCGCTGCTTCTCGCTCTGCGGGCTGCCGCGCGGGATGAACGTCGTGCACACCCCGTCGCCGTGGGCGATGGTGGCAAGACGCTGCACATGCGTCCCGAGCAGGCGGGAGAAGACCTCGGTCTCCGCCTCGCACAGCTGCGGGAACTGCTCGGCGACATGGGCGACCGGGCAGTGGTGCTGGCAAAGCTGTTCGCCGACCGGAGCGCTACGCGCCGTAGCAGCGTACCCGTCTTCGGTCAATGCCCTGGCAAGGGCCTCCGCGCGGGATTCCGGCGCGACGGCCTCCAGGGCCCTGCGATACCCCTCGGCCTGGGCGGCCATCCGGGCGCGGGCGAAGGCGGCGACAGCCGCCTCGCCCATCTCACCGCCGCCGGCGGCCTGCGCGATCCAGCGCAGGGCGTCGCCGGCGAGCTTGTCGTATGCCTGGTCGAAGGCGTCGCGGCCGCAGTCGGTGAGCGCGAACGCCTTGGCGGGGCGGCCGCGCGTGCGCGCGCCGTAGACCCGCTTCTCGCGGGGCTCGACGACGCCCTCGGCGACGAGGGTGTCGAGGTGGCGGCGGACCGCGGCCTGCGTCAGCTCCAGGCGCAGGGCCAGCTCGGCCGCGGTGGACGGGCCGTGGTCGAGGATGGACCGGGCGACGCGGTTACGGGTGCCGCGCTGCTCGTCGTGAACGCGCTCCTCGTCGCGCGCGGGCGCGGGAGCAGACGCGTGAACCCCGGCGGCCGTCCCGGCCGTGGGGTCCTGCGGAGCCTCGCTCGCGTATTTCACAACACCATTGTTGCGTAATTACGGGGATCCGGACAAGCCTCACCCGGACCGGCCGCCGGTGGCCTCGATCACTAAGGGTCACCTAACCGCCACCGTCAAGATCAACCGCCGGTTCAGAGGAATCCCGCACCCGGGGCGGTCCGCGGGGCGTCCGGGTTCGTAGACTTCCCGCCATGCGCAGCGTCTTCCCGGGGGACAGCCCGGCCGTCCCCCCGCCCCCCGGCCGTGAGCCCGCGGTCGAGGTCCGCGGGCTGGTGAAGCGGTACGGGCCGAAAACCGCCGTCGACGGCCTCGACCTGTCCGTCGCCCGCGGCTCCCTCACCGCCGTGCTCGGCCCCAACGGCGCGGGCAAGACGACCACCGTCGAGACCTGCGAGGGCTACCGCCGCCCCGACGCCGGCACCGTGCGCGTGCTCGGCCTCGACCCGGTCGCCGACGCCGCCGCGCTGCGGCCGCGCGTCGGCGTGATGCTCCAGAGCGGGGGCGTCTACGCGGGCGCCCGCGCGGAGGAGATGCTGCGCCACACCGCCTCGCTGCACGCCCACCCCCTCGACGTCGGCATGCTCATCGAGCGGCTCGGCCTGGAGAGCTGCGGGCGGACCGCCTACCGGCGGCTGTCCGGCGGCCAGCAGCAGCGGCTCTCCCTCGCGATGGCCGTCGTCGGCCGCCCCGAGCTGGTCTTCCTCGACGAGCCGACGGCCGGGCTCGACCCGCAGGCCCGGCACGCCACCTGGGACCTGGTGCGCGAGCTGTGCCAGGACGGCGTCACCGTCGTCCTGACCACGCACTACATGGACGAGGCGGAGGCCCTGGCCGACGACGTCGCCATCATCGACAGCGGCAAGGTCATCGCCCAGGGCAGCCCCGAGGAGCTCTGCCGAGGCGGCGCCGAGAACACGCTCCGCTTCAGCGGCCGCCCGGCGCTCGACCTCGCCTCGCTCCTCAAGGCCCTGCCCGCGGACTCCGCGGCGGTGGAGCTCACGCCCGGTACGTACCGGGTCAGCGGCAAGATCGACCCCCAGCTGCTGGCGACGGTCACCATATGGTGCGCGCAGCACGGGGTCATGCCGGACCGCATAGCGGTGGAACGGCACACGCTGGAGGACGTCTTCCTGGAACTGACCGGCAAGGAGCTGCGCGCATGAGCGCCGAGACGAGCACGAGCGCCGGCACCTTCACGCCCGCGCCCGGGGCCGCGCCGCTGGGCCGGATGATCCGCGCGCAGGCCGCGCTGGAGACCCGGATGCTGCTGCGCAACGGCGAGCAGCTCCTGCTGACCGTCGTCATCCCGACCCTCCTGCTGGTGCTCTTCAGCTCGGTCGACATCGTCGACACGGGCGAGGGCAAGGCCGTCGACTTCCTCGCCCCGGGCGTCCTGGCACTGGCGGTGCTGTCGACGGCCTTCACCGGCCAGGCCATCGCGACCGGCTTCGAGCGCCGCTACGGCGTCCTGAAGCGGCTCGGCGCCTCCCCGCTGCCGCGCTGGGGGCTGATGACCGCGAAGACGTGCTCCGTGCTGGTCACGGAGGTGCTCCAGATCGTCCTGCTGACGGTGATCGCGTTCGCGCTGGGCTGGTCCCCGCACGGCAATCCCTTCGCCGTCGTCCTGCTGCTCGTGCTCGGCACCGCGGCCTTCTCCGGTCTCGGCCTGCTGATGGCGGGCACCCTCAAGGCCGAGGCGACGCTGGCCGCGGCGAACCTCGTCTTCCTGCTGCTGCTCGTCGGCGGCGGGGTGATCGTGTCGCTGGACAAGTTCCCGGCCGCCGCCCGGTCGGCGCTCGAGCTGCTGCCGATCTCGGCACTCTCCGGCGGCCTGCGGGACGTGCTCCAGCACGGCGCGGGCGTCCCCTGGGCCGACCTTGGCATCCTCGCGGTCTGGGCGGTGCTCGGGCTGGGCGCCGCGGCGCGCTTCTTCCGCTGGGAATAAGCCCCCTGCGGACATCGGGCAATTCGCCACGCACCCCCCTCGTGAATCCGTGCACAAGCTGGCCCTTACGATGGCTCCGTGCCGAATACGATGAACCCCCTCCAGCTGATCGCCGACCGCTGGCAGCCTTCCGCGCGTCTCGTCCAGCGGGCCGCGCTCGCCTGTGTGGTCATGGCCGTGGTCATCGTGGTGACCGGCGGCGCGGTCCGGCTGACCCAGTCGGGGCTCGGCTGCCCGACGTGGCCGACCTGCACCGACGAGAGCCTGACGCCCACGCGCGCGATGGGCATCAACGGCGTCATCGAGTTCAGCAACCGCATGCTGACGTACGTCCTGTGCGGCGTCGTCGGTTTCGCGATCATCGCGGCACGCGCGCGTGAGCCGCGCCGGCGCTCGCTGACCCGCCTGGGCTGGGCGCAGTTCTGGATCGTCATGGGCAACGCCGTCGTCGGTGGCATCACGGTGCTGACGGGCCTCAACCCGTACATCGTCAGCGCCCACTTCCTGCTGTCCACCGCGCTGCTGACGGTCGCCGTGGTGATGTGGCAGCGCAGCCGCGAGGGCGACGCCGAGCCGCGCGATCTGGTGGCCCGTCCGGTGCGGCAGATGAGCTGGCTGCTGGTCGTCGCCAGCGCCCTGCTGATCGTGATCGGCACCGTGGTCACCGGCGCGGGCAAGCACGCGGGCGACGCTTCCAAGAACGTCCACCGCATCCCGCTGGACTGGCGTGAACTGACCCAGCTGCACGTCGACTTCGTGTTCGTGGTGGTCGGCCTGACCGTCGCCCTGTGGTTCACCCTGCGGGCCGTCAAGGCGGCCGCGGCGCCGAGCCGCCGGGTCACCGAGCTGTTCGCCGTGCTGCTGCTCCAGGGCGTCATAGGGTACGTGCAGTACTTCACCGGCCAGCCGGAGCTGATCGTCGGCGCCCACATGCTCGGCTCCTGCCTCGTGTGGATCGCCGTCCTGCGGGTCTTCCTGGCGCTGCGCGACCGCGGCGAGCTCGCCTCCGTGCCCGCCCCCGCCGGCGAGCACGACGCGCTTCAGCCGGCCTCCGTCCCGAGCCGGTAGATCCTGCGGGCGGTGCCTGCGGCGACGAGCGAGGCGATCCGCCCCGCCTCCGCCCGCCGGCACACCCCGTCGGCGACCCAGTCCTTCATGAGCCGGTCCATGGCCTGCGAGAAGGTCCGGGCGCCGACCACATAGAGCTCCGCCAGCGCCCGCGCCCCGGTGGAGAACACCAGCTTGCCGAACGGCGCCTCGCCCAGGCTCTCCCCGGGCCGGGTGCCCACGTCCGCGTACACGTGCGGGAAGCCCGCGGCCAGCCGTGCCGCCTGCCGGCGGTGCGAGGGGTCGGGCAGCAGCACCAGATCGGTCCCCAGGCCCTCGGTGGCGCGCAGGAAGCGCGTCACGCGCCGTGGGTCGGGGCAGTGCAGTTGCACGGGCAGCCCGGTGGCGACAGCCGTCCACAGCAGATGGCAGGCGAGCACGGGCTCGTCCAGGGGGCCGCCCGGGCGGCGCGTGCGCAGCCAGCGGTCGACCGCCCTGCGGACCTCGGGCGGCTCGGGAGGGGTCCCGTCGCAGGAGCGGATCCCGGAGGCGAAGGCGGTGGCGCCGCGCGCGGCCGCCCACAGCGCCTCGGCGACATGGGCGGCGAAGGATCCGGCGCTGCCGGAGGTGTCGGCGATCTGTTCGGCGAGTGGTTCGAGCCGTACGACGTCGTGGGCGTGCCCGTCGGCCGCGTAGGCCAGCTCCGCGGCCGAGGTGAGGGCGCCCGGCGCGCCGGACTCCAGCAGGAAGGTGCCGATGCCCGCGCCGCGCAGCAGCAGCCGCCCGGCGCGGTAGGCGCCCAGCTCCCGCCGCCGGGCCAGATAGCGGACCGGCGCGCAGTACGGTTCGAGGCCGAGCAGGGGCGGGCACCAGCGGCGCACGGCGAGGCCCGCGGGGCTGTCGAAGAAGGTGGTGCCGGGCGGCGCGGGGCCGGTGGACCCGGCGGCCGCGGCGAGGTGCGTCTCGAACTTCCCGAGCCCCAGCTCGCCGTGGACCGTGCCGTGGCTGTGCTGATCCACGATCGGCGGCATGCCGTCCATCCGCGCCCTCGCCCCCCGTGCCGAGTCCCGCTCCCGGCGGGTCTAACGGGTGAGGGGGCGCTCAGTTATTGCCGGGGCCGCCGAGCTGGATGCCGGCCATACGGGACCATTCGTACGGACCGGTGCGGACCTTGGCGGCGAGCTCGCCGTCGAAGTCGTCGTGGAGCGTGAGCCCGGCGAGCTCCGCGGCCTTCTCCGCGATCTCCATGGAGGGGGCGATCAGGGTGCCCCACTCGCCGTTGGCGCCGACGAGGGCGACGCGGACGGTGCCGCGGGCGATGTGCGCCAGCTGGCCCTCGGCGGTGCCGCCGTGGCTCTTGGCGAAGGCGCCGATCTGCCGGGCGAGCCGGGCCGCCTTGCGCTCGGCCCGGGCGTCGGGTGCGGTGGCTGCGGCCTGCGTGGTGGTGTCTGCCATACGCAGGATGCTACCGGCCGGTAATTACCGGAGGAAGGGATCCACGGCCACTGCCGCGAAGAGCAGCGACACATAGGTGATCGACCAGTGGAAGAGGCGCATCTCCTTGAGCTTCGCCCCGGTGATCTCGGCGTTGGCGCGGCCCTGGAGCGCGTGCGCCTCCTTGAGCCACATGCCGCCGAGCACGGCCGCCACGATCGTGTAGAACCAGCCGGTGTAGCCCAGCGGCTGGAGCGTCAGCGAGACGGCGACCATCACCCAGCTGTAGAGGACGATCTGCCGGGCGACCGCCTTGTTGCCCGCGATGACCGGGAGCATGGGCACGCCGGCGCGCTCGTAGTCGCCCTTGACCTTCATCGACAGCGGCCAGTAATGCGGCGGCGTCCAGAAGAACATGACGAGGAAGAGGACGAGCGAGGCCCAGGAGACCGAGTTCGTGACGGCGGACCAGCCGATGAGGACCGGCAGGCAGCCGGCGATGCCGCCCCAGACGATGTTCTGCGCGGTGCGGCGCTTGAGGAGCATCGTGTAGATGACGACGTAGAAGGCGTTGGCCCCCAGCGCCAGCATCGCCGACAGCGGGTTGACCAGGAACCAGAACCAGACGGTGGAGCCGGCGGTCAGTGCCGTGGCGAAGACCAGGCACTCCTTCGGCGAGACCATCCCGGTCACCAGGGGACGCTGGGCCGTGCGCTCCATCAGCGCGTCGATGTCCCGGTCGATGTACATGTTGTACGCGCCGGCGCCGCCCGCGGACAGATAACCACCGATGCACGTGGCGAGGACCAGCCACAGGTCGGGCACGCCCTGCGCGGCGAGGAACATCACCGGCACGGTCGTCATGAGCAGCAGCTCGATGATCCGCGGCTTGGTCAGCGCCACGAATGCCTTGACCCGGGCCCCGAACGGCCGGTGACCGGAGGTCTCCGAGAGCACCCCCGCAGGACGGGATTCGACGGCCGTCACGCACACCCCTGACAGAGATAAGGCCAGCAAGCACCTCGGGCATGGATCGACCCGGCAAAGGCTTGCGCTTACCACGCCACTCTAGACGTAGGGGATACCCCGGCCTTCGCCGGGGTGGGGTCGTGTTGGGGCCGTAGCGGAGCCGATCAGCACCCGATCGGTGCCCGATCAGGGCCCGATCACCGGTGTCCGCGCATCGGACCGTGCCTTTGGGGAACATGACACGGTGGCCCCGTTCGGGAGGCGCCACGGCGCCCTCCCCGGCAGGCTGGACCCATGACCACCGCAGCCGCGGCGGGAATCTTTGTCATCCGGATCCGGTTGCCCGGGACGTCGGGTCGGGCAGCCGACTGCGTGTCGAAAAGGCGCACTCCCTTGCGGGGTAGGCTCGACAGCGCCGCGTCGTGGCGGAACATACCGCCCCCGGCAATCGAAACATGTGGAGAGGAGCCCTGAACCGAGGGTGAGCACCAAGCCGACCACAACAGACCTCGAGTGGACCGAACTGGACCAGCGGGCCGTCGATACCGCCCGCGTCCTGGCCATGGACTCCGTGCAGAAGGTCGGCAACGGCCATCCGGGCACGGCCATGAGCCTGGCGCCCGCCGCCTATCTGCTGTTCCAGAAGCTGATGCGGCACGACCCGAGCGACGCCGACTGGGCCGGCCGCGACCGGTTCGTCCTCTCCCCCGGCCACACCAGCCTCACGCTCTACGTCCAGCTCTTCCTGGCCGGCTACGGCCTGGAGCTCGCGGACCTGAAGGCGTTCCGCACCTGGGGCAGCAAGACCCCCGGTCACCCGGAGCACGGCCACACCCGCGGCGTGGAGACCACCACCGGCCCGCTGGGCCAGGGCATCGCCAACGCCGTGGGCATGGCGATGGCCGCCCGCTACGAGCGCGGCCTGTTCGACCCGGAGGCCCCGAAGGGCGCGTCCCCGTTCGACCACACCATCTGGGCGATCGTCTCCGACGGCGACCTGGAGGAGGGCATCTCCGCCGAGGCGTCCTCGCTGGCCGGCCACCAGAAGCTCGGCAACATCGTCGCGCTCTACGACGACAACCACATCTCGATCGAGGGCGACACCGAGACCGCCTTCTCCGAGGACGTCCTGGCGCGCTACGAGGCGTACGGCTGGCACGTCCAGCGCATCGAGCAGGCCGAGAACGGCGACTTCGACATCCAGGCCCTCTACGCCGCCCTGAAGGCGGCGCAGGAGGAGACCGAGCGCCCGTCGATCATCGCCGCGCGCACGATCATCGCCTGGCCGGCCCCGAACGCCCAGAACACCGAGGCGTCGCACGGCTCGGCCCTCGGTGACGCCGAGGTGGCCGCCACCAAGCGCGTCATGGGCTTCGACCCGGAGCAGACCTTCCAGGTCGAGGACGAGGTCTTCGCGCACGCCCGCAAGGTCGTCGACCGCGGCCGCGAGGCCCACGCGACCTGGGACAAGCAGCTCCAGGAGTGGCGCACCTCCAACCCGGAGCGCGCCGCCGAGCTGGACCGCATCACCGCGGGCGAGCTGCCCGACGGCTGGGAGCACGCGCTCCCCGTCTTCCCGGCCGGCAAGGACGTCGCGACCCGCAAGGCGTCCGGCGAGGTACTCAAGGCGCTGGGCGGCGTGCTGCCCGAGCTGTGGGGCGGCTCCGCCGACCTCGCCGGCTCGAACAACACCACGATCGACGCGTCGTCCTCGTTCCTCCCGGAGGGCAACCCGCTCCCCGAGGCGAGCCCGTACGGCCGCACGATCCACTTCGGCATCCGCGAGCACGCCATGGGTTCGACCATGAACGGCATCGCGCTGCACGGCAACACCCGCGTCTACGGCGGCACCTTCCTGGTGTTCTCCGACTACATGCGCCCGGCCGTCCGCCTGGCCGCCCTGATGAAGCTGCCGGTCACCTATGTGTGGACGCACGACTCCATCGGTCTCGGCGAGGACGGCCCGACCCACCAGCCGGTCGAGCACATGGCCGCGCTGCGGGCCATCCCGGGCCTGAACATGGTCCGCCCGGCGGACGCCAACGAGACGGCGATCGCCTGGCGCGAGATCACCAAGCGCCACTCCACGAACCCGGCGCCGCACGGCCTGGCGCTGACCCGCCAGAACGTCCCGACGTACGAGGCCAACGAGGGCGCCGCCAAGGGCGGCTACGTCCTCTTCGAGGCCGAGGGCGGCCGGCCGCAGGTGATCCTGATCGGCACCGGCTCCGAGGTCCAGCTGGCCGTCGAGGCCCGTGACGTGCTCCAGGCCGAGGGCATCCCGACCCGCGTGGTCTCCATGCCGTCGGTCGAGTGGTTCGAGGAGCAGGACCAGGCGTACCGCGACGGCGTGCTGCTGCCGGACGTCAAGGCCCGCGTGGCCGTCGAGGCCGGCATCGGCCTGACCTGGCACCGGTTCGTCGGCGACGCCGGCCGGATCGTCTCGCTGGAGCACTTCGGCGCCTCCGCGGACTACAAGATCCTCTACCGCGAGTTCGGTCTGACCGCCGAGGCCGTCGTGGCCGCCGCCCGCGAGTCGATCGAGCTCGCCGACGCCAACCGTCGCTGACGCGACCGCTTCAACCTGTAGGAGATGCAATCCCGATGACAGACGCACTCAAGCGCCTCTCCGACGAAGGCGTCGCGATCTGGCTGGACGACCTGTCCCGCAAGCGCATCACGTCCGGCAACCTCGCCGAGCTGATCGACCAGAGCCACGTCGTGGGTGTCACCACCAACCCGTCGATCTTCCAGAAGGCGATCTCCGGCGGCGACGGCTACGAGCAGCAGCTCACCGACCTCGCGGCCCGCAAGGTCACCGTCGAGGAGGCGATCCGCATGATCACGACGGCGGACGTCCGTGACGCCGCCGACATCCTGCGCCCGGTCTTCGACGCGACCGACGGCCAGGACGGCCGGGTCTCCATCGAGGTCGACCCGCGCCTGGCGCACGAGACGACGGCCACCGTCGCCGAGGCCAAGCAGCTGGCCTGGCTGGTGGACCGCCCCAACACCCTGATCAAGATCCCGGCGACCAAGGCGGGCCTGCCGGCCATCGCCGAGGTGATCGGCAAGGGCATCAGCGTCAACGTCACGCTGATCTTCTCGCTGGAGCGCTACCGCGCGGTCATGGACGCCTACCTGACCGGTCTGGAGAAGGCCAGGGCCGCGGGCCTGGACCTGTCGCTGATCCACTCGGTCGCGTCCTTCTTCGTGTCCCGCGTGGACAGCGAGATCGACAAGCGCCTGGACGCGCTGGGCACCGACGAGGCGAAGGCGCTGCGCGGCAAGGCCGCCCTGGCCAACGCCCGCCTCGCCTACCAGGCGTACGAGGAGGTCTTCTCCTCCGACCGCTGGGCCGCCCTGGAGAAGCTGGGCGCCAACAAGCAGCGTCCGCTGTGGGCCTCGACCGGCGTCAAGGACCCGGCCTACAAGGACACGCTGTACGTGGACGACCTGGTCGCCCCGAACACGGTCAACACCATGCCGGAGGCCACCCTCGAGGCCACGGCCGACCACGGGCAGATCACCGGCGACACGGTGCGCGGCACGTACGAGCAGGCCAAGGCCGAGCTCGACGCGCTCGCCAAGCTGGGCATCTCGTACGACGAGGTCGTCCAGCTGCTCGAGGACGAGGGCGTCGACAAGTTCGAGCAGTCCTGGAACGACCTGCTGAAGTCCACCGAGGCGGAGCTCAAGCGCCTCGCTCCGGAGGCGTGAGTTGAGCACAAGCAGCAATCCGCTGCGTGACGCTCAGGACCGACGGCTCCCGCGTATCGCGGGGCCGTCGGGCCTGGTCATCTTTGGCGTCACGGGCGATTTGTCCCGAAAAAAGCTGATGCCTGCGGTCTACGACCTCGCGAACCGGGGGCTCCTGCCGCCGGGCTTCTCGCTCATCGGCTTCGCGCGCCGCGACTGGGAGAACGAGGACTTCGCCCAGATCGTGCACGACGCCGTCAAGGAGCACTCGCGCACGCCCTTCCGTGAGGAGGTCTGGCAGCAGCTGGTGCAGGGCTGCCGGTTCGTGCAGGGCGACTTCGACGACGACGAGGCGTTCGAGACCCTCAAGGACACCATCCACGAGCTGGACAAGGCACAGGGCACGGGCGGCAACTTCGCCTTCTATCTGTCGGTGCCGCCGAAGTTCTTCCCCAAGGTCGTCCAGCAGCTGAAGAAGCACGGCCTGGCCGACCAGAAGCAGGGCTCCTGGCGGCGCGCCGTCATCGAGAAACCCTTCGGCCACGACCTCGCCTCCGCGCAGGAGCTCAACCAGGTCGTCCACGAGGTCTTCCCGCCCGAAGAGGTCTTCAGGATCGACCACTATCTGGGCAAGGAGACCGTCCAGAACATCCTGGCGCTCCGCTTCGCCAACACCCTCTTCGAGCCGATCTGGAACCGGTCGTACGTCGACCACGTGCAGATCACCATGGCCGAGGACATCGGCATCGGCGGCCGCGCGGGCTACTACGACGGCATCGGCGCCGCCCGTGACGTCATCCAGAACCACCTGCTCCAGCTGCTCGCGCTGACCGCCATGGAGGAGCCCGCCTCCTTCGAGGCCGACGCGCTGGTCGCGGAGAAGACCAAGGTGCTGGGCGCCGTCCGACTGCCCAAGGACCTGGGCAAGGAGACCGTGCGCGGGCAGTACGCGCACGGCTGGCAGGGCGGCGAGGAGGTCGTCGGCTACCTCGAAGAGGACGGCATCGACCCGGCGTCCAAGACCGACACCTACGCCGCGATCAAGCTGGAGATCGACAACCGCCGCTGGGCGGGCGTCCCCTTCTATCTCCGCACGGGCAAGCGGCTCGGCCGCCGCGTGACCGAGATCGCGGTGGTCTTCCAGCGCGCGCCGCACTCGCCCTTCGACCACACCGCCACCGAGGAGCTGGGGCAGAACGCCCTGGTCATCCGGGTGCAGCCGGACGAGGGCGTCACCATGCGGTTCGGTTCGAAGGTGCCGGGCACCTCGATGGAGGTCCGGGACGTCTCGATGGACTTCGCCTACGGCGAGTCCTTCACCGAGTCCAGCCCCGAGGCGTACGAGCGGCTCATCCTCGATGTGCTCCTCGGCGACGCCAACCTCTTCCCGCGGCTGCGGGAGGTCGAGCTGTCCTGGCAGATCCTGGACCCGATCGAGCAGTACTGGGAATCCAACGGCAAGCCCGCGTCCTACCCTGCGGGCACCTGGGGCCCGGTCGAGGCGGACGAGATGCTCGCACGTGACGGACGGAGCTGGCGCCGGCCATGAAAATCGACCTGACGGACACCACGTCCAGCAAGATCAACAACGCGCTGGTCCAGGGCCGCCGCGCCATCGGCACCCCCGCCATCGGCATGGTGCTGACCCTGGTCATCGTCACCGACGAGGAGCACGCCTACGACGCGCTGAAGGCGGCCAACGAGGCATCGCGCGAGCACCCCTCGCGCAAGCTCGTCGTCATCAAGCGCGCCAGCCGCTCGCCGCGCGACCGGGCCAAGGCCCGCCTCGACGCGGAGGTCCGCGTGGGCACCTCGGCGGGCACCGGCGAGACCGTGGTGCTGCGGCTCCACGGCGACGTCATCGACCACGCCCAGTCGGTCGTGCTGCCGCTGCTGCTGCCCGACGCCCCCGTGGTCGTCTGGTGGCCGGTGGCCTCCCCGGCCAACCCGGAGAAGGACCCGCTCGGTTCGCTCGCCCAGCGCCGGGTCACCGACGCCTACGCCGCCGAGGACCCCCTCACGGAGCTGGCGGCCCGCGCCGCGCACTACGCGCCGGGCGACACCGACCTGGCCTGGACCCGCATCACGCCGTGGCGCTCGATGCTCGCGGCCGCGCTCGACCAGCAGCAGGTCGAGATCGTCTCCGCCGATGTCACGGGCGAGGGCTACAACCCGAGCGGCGAGCTGCTCGCGATGTGGCTCGCCGACCGCCTCGGCGTGCCGGTCAGCCGGACCGTCTCCGACGGTCCGGGCCTCACGGCCGTACGCATGGAGACCAAGAACGGCCCCATCGTGCTGGACCGCCCGGACGGCTCCCTGGCCACGCTCTCCATGCCGGGCCAGCCCGACCGCGCGGTGGCGCTCAACCGGCGCGACACCGCCGAGCTCCTCGCCGAGGAACTCCGGCGGCTCGACCCGGACGACACCTACGCGTCGGCGCTGAAGTACGGCGTGGAGCGGCTCGGCCAGCCGCAGGCACCCGCGGCCACGGCGGCGGCGAAGACGGCCGGGGCCGCCCCGGAGGCTCCGCGGGCGGAGGCGGCCGAGACCGCCGGTGCCGCCGGTGCCAAGCCCGCGCCCGCCAGGAAGACCGGCGGCAAGAAGGCGGCCGGCAAGTGAGCACTCCGCAGATCGTCGTCCACCGGGACAAGGAGCTGATGGCGCAGGCCGCGGCGGCCCGGCTGATCACGAAGATCGTGGACGCGCAGGCCGCCCGGGGCTCCGCCTCCGTCGTCCTCACGGGCGGGCGCAACGGCAACGGGCTGCTCGCGGCCCTCGCCGAGGCGCCCGCGCGCGACGCGGTGGACTGGTCCCGGCTGGACCTGTGGTGGGGCGACGAGCGCTTCCTACCCGAGGGCGACCCCGAGCGCAATGTGACCCAGGCGCGCGAGGCGCTCCTGGACTCGGTGCCGCTGGACCCCGCCCGGGTGCATGTGATGCCCCCGGCCGGCGACCGGTACGGCAACGACCCGGACGCCGCGGCGGAGGCGTACGCGGCCGAACTCGCGGCCGCCGCGCGGCCCGAGGACCACGGCCCCGTGCCCGCCTTCGACGTGCTGCTGCTGGGCGTCGGCCCGGACACGCACATCGCGTCGCTGTTCCCGGAGCTGCCGGGGGTGCGGGAGACCGAGCGCACGGTCATCGGGGTGCACGGCGCGCCGAAGCCGCCGCCGACGAGGGTCTCCCTGACGCTCCCGGCGATCCGCGCGGCCCGCGAGGTCTGGCTCCTCGCGGCGGGCGAGGACAAGGCGAACGCGGTGGCGATGGCGCTGTCCGGCGCGGGCGAGATCCAGGCACCGGCGGCGGGCGCGTACGGCACCCGGCGCACACTGTGGCTGCTGGACGCGCCCGCGGCGGCCCAACTGCCGCGAAGCCTGTACCCTCCGGCTTCGTCCTGACGCTCCACCGATGCCGATGGCCCGCCCCCTGCGTGGGGACGGGCCATCGGCATGTCAGCGCTGAAGCCGAGCAAAACCCGGTGCCGAACGTCAGCTAGGGACCGGGCGGCGCCCCATCAGGGGCGCGGGGAACTGCGCGCCCAACCACAACGCACCCGCAGCCGCCCGGCAAAACGCAAGCCGCACCCCCGGTAGGCGCACCGACCACCAAGCCGCACCAAGAACGAAGCCGGAGCACCGCACCCCGAACCCCGCCCAGGGGCAGAGGGTCTCCCCCGGTCCACGAAAGAAGCGGGCAAGGGAAGACCCCCCGTCACACCCAGCGGTCAGCGCCCCCGCAGCTCGCGGTAACGCGCGACCAGCGCGGCGGTGGACGCGTCGAGCCCCGCCACCTCCGAGCCCGCGGTGAGCGCGGGCTCGACCCGCTTCGCGAGGACCTTGCCGAGCTCGACGCCCCACTGGTCGAAGGAGTCGATGTTCCAGACCGCGCCCTGGACGAACACCTTGTGCTCGTAGAGCGCGATCAGCTGCCCGAGCACCGACGGAGTCAGCTCGCTGGCGAGGATCGTCGTCGTCGGGTGGTTGCCCCGGAAGGTCTTGTGCGGGACGAGCTCCGCCGGGACGCCCTCCGCGGCGACCTCCTCCGCGGTCTTGCCGAAGGCGAGCGCCTGCCCCTGGGCGAAGAGATTGGCCATCAGCAAGTCGTGCTGGGCGACCAGACCCGGCAGCAGGTCGTCCACCGGCTTGGCGAAGCCGATGAAGTCCGCCGGGATCAGCTTCGTGCCCTGGTGGATCAACTGGTAATAGGCGTGCTGCCCGTTGGTGCCCGGCGTGCCCCAGACGACCGGCCCGGTCTGCCAGTTGACGGGGTTGCCCTCGCGGTCGACGGACTTGCCGTTGGACTCCATGTCGAGCTGCTGGAGATAGGCCGCGAACTTCGACAGGTAGTGGCTGTAGGGCAGCACCGCGTGCGACTGCGCGCCGTGGAAGTTGCCGTACCAGATGCCGAGCAGGCCCAGCAGCAGCGGGACGTTCTCCTCGGGCGGCGCGCACCGGAAGTGCTCGTCGACCAGGTGGAAACCGGCGAGCATCTCCCGGAAGTGGTCCGGCCCGATCGCGAGCATCAGGGACAGGCCGATGGCCGAGTCATACGAATAACGGCCGCCGACCCAGTCCCAGAACTCGAACATGTTGGTCGGGTCGATGCCGAACTCCGACACCTTCCGCTCGTTCGTCGACAGCGCGACGAAGTGCTTGGCGACGGCCTCCTCGCCCGCCCGCAGCTCCGTCAGCAGCCAGTTGCGCGCCGAGGTGGCGTTGGTGATCGTCTCGATCGTGGTGAAGGTCTTCGAGGCGATGATGAACAGCGTCTCGGCCGCGTCGAGGTCGCGCACCGCCTCGTGCAGGTCCGCGCCGTCGACGTTGGAGACGAAACGGAACGTCATGTCACGCGCCGTGTAGGACCGCAGCGCCTCGTAGGCCATCGCCGGACCGAGGTCGGAGCCGCCGATGCCGATGTTGACGACGTTCTTGATCGGCTTGCCGGTGTGACCCTTCCAGTCACCGGAGCGCACCCGGTCGGTGAAGACCTGCATCTTGCGCAGCACGGCGTGCACGGCGGGGACGACGTTCTCGCCGTCGGCCTTGATCACCGCCGACTCGGGGGCGCGCAGCGCGGTGTGCAGCACGGCGCGGTCCTCGGTGGTGTTGATCTTCTCGCCGCGGAACATCGCGTCCCGCAGCTCCGCCACCCCGGCCGACGCCGCCAGCTCGCGCAGCAGGCGCAGCGTCTCGTCGGTGACCAGGTGCTTGGAGTAGTCGACGTGCAGATCGCCGACGGTGAGCGTCAAGCGCCCGGCCCGCTGGGGATCATCCGCGAACAGCTGTCGCAGGTGTACCTCCCCGAGCTCTTCCCGGTGCTTGGCCAGTGCGTTCCACTCAGGCGTCTGGTCGAGCCTGCGGCCCTCTGCGTTCATCTCGGACATCAGCCCATTCTTCTCGTAGCTGCCCCGCCGCTCCCCAACCTATGTGATCAGAGCGCGGTATGAGACGTCGTGTCCTTTCCGGCGCGGTCCACGGCCGGCAGCAGGGCGAGGACGGCGAGCGCGAAGAGCGCGGCGGCGGGCGGCATGGGCGCGTTCGGCCCCCACGCGGCGGCGACCGCCCCCGCGGCCAGCGCCCCGAACGGCGCGCCCGCGATGGCGAGGGTGCGGAAGGCGGCGCTGATCCGCCCGAGCATCCCTTCCGGGGCTCGCCGCTGCATGAGCGTCGTCTGGGTGACGTTCCAGACCATGCCGGCGCAGCCGAAGAGGCCCAGGGCGGCGACGGCGACGGGCAGTTCGCGCACCGAGCCGAGCGTCACCAGGCAGGCCGTCTGGAGGGCGCCGCCCAGCAGCATGCACCGCACCGGCCCGAAGCGCTCCACGAGCCGGCCCGCCGACAGCCCTCCGGCGACGCCGCCCACGCCGTACGCGGCGACGACGGCCGCGTAGCCTCCGTCGCCGCCGTGCAGCCATCGGGTGACGAGCAGCGGCAGGCTCGCGATGAGCGCCCCTATCGCCACGTTGCACAGCGTGGTCGATACGCACAGCGCGCGCAGCGTGCGATCGCGCCACAGCGCCCGCAGACCTTGGGCCGTCTCGTGGCGGAGCGTGCGCCCGGCGGGGCGCGGCTCCCGTGCGGGCGCCGGTATCCGCAGGGTCGCCACGAGGGCGGCCGCCAGGAGATAGGTGGCGGCGTCGGCCGCGAAGGGCATCGCGGCGCCCACGGCGAGCAGCACCGGGACCAGGGGCGCGCCCAGGAACGTCCCGGCGATCTGCTGTCCGGTCATCAGCCTGGCATTGGCCCGGCCGAGCCCCTCCGGGGGCACCAGGGCGGGCAGCAGGGCGGTGGCGGCGTTGTCGAAAAGCGTCTGGAGAGTGGTGAGGAGGAAGGCGAGCGCGATCAGCAGCCCGATCGTGGCGTACCCGAGGGCGACGGCGGCCGCGAAGGCGGCCACCAGCGCGCCGCGGAGCACGTCGACCGTCCACATCGCCCGCCGCTGGTCGACCCGGTCGGCGAGCGCGCCGCCGAGGAGCCCGAAGAGCAGCCAGGGCAGGAAGCCGCTCGCCGTCACCAGCGAGACGAGCAGCGGTGAATCCGTGAGGGAGACGGCGAGCAGCGGGAGCGCGGCACCGCGCAGCGCGTCGCCGAGGCGCGACACCACGGCCGCGGACCACAGCCGCCCGAACCCGCTCCGAACTCCCGCCGGGCCCAGGGCCGTTGATGTGATCGGTACGACCGTCGGATCCTCGACAGCTGTCATGATTCCCCCCGGAGGATGACCTGTCGAAGACCGTACCGGCCACCACTGACAACGGCCCGGGGGGGGGGGGTGTTCGGGGGGGGGGGGGGGGGGGCTTGTTGTTGTGTCGTTTGAACCTTACCTCCTAGATTTGTGGGTG
>NZ_JBVHLW010000001.1:37810-158285 GCF_055558795.1 Streptomyces sp. NPDC025618
GCGGGGTAGCCCACCCCACACCCCCCCCCCCCCCACCCCCCCACCCCCCCCCCCCCCCCCCCCCCCCCCCCCCCCCCCCGCCCCGCCCGTTCGGTGGTGCCGCTCAGATCTCCCCGCGGAGCTTGGCGAGCGCCTCGGCGAGGATCGCCTCGCCGTCCGCGTCGCTGCGCCGCTCCCGGACGTACGCCAGGTGGGTCTTGTAGGGCTCGGTGCGGGGCGGGTCCGGCGGGCTGTCCCGGTCCTGACCGGCCGGGAAGCCGCAGCGCGGGCAGTCCCAGGTGTCCGGCACCTGTGCGTCGCTGGCGAAGCTCGGCTGCGTCTCGTGCCCGTTCGAGCACCAGAAGGAGATGCGGAGGCGAGGTGCGGACTCGCCGCGCTCGGCCTCTCCCATCGGCCCCGCTCCGACCCGACTTCCTCGGATCGCGTTGCCACTTGCCACGGTCGTAACTCCCTGCGTGATGGTGCTGCACGGTGCCAAATAGCGGCTGCGCCGCGGGGTCGGCCGAACGGACTCCGCTGCGGGCGCCCCAGTCTACGTAAGGCCCAACGCGCGTCCAGTGCCAGGAGTTACAGCCCGGCCGCGAAGACGCGACCTCAATGATAGGCCGCGTCCGCGACGGTACGTCAGCTATCGAGCTTCATCAGCAGGCCGAGTGCGACAATGCACGCGAACCACAGCAGACCGACCACGACGGTGATCCGGTCGAGATTCCGCTCGGCGACCGAGGAGCCGCCGACGGAGGACTGCATGCCGCCGCCGAACATGTCGGACAGACCGCCGCCCTTCCCCTTGTGCATGAGCACCAGCATCATCATCAGCAGGCTGAAGACGATGAGGGCGATCGAGAACCCCATGACCACGGCTGGACCAACTCTCTCGGACTGGAACGGTGAGGGGCCGGGCGGCTGATAAGCACCGGTCCCGGCCCCGACAGGGTACGACGGGGAGCACCCGTCGTCATAGCTCGCTTACTGGTCGCGGAACCGGACGATCTTGACGAAGTCGTCCACGTCCAGGGCGGCGCCGCCGATCAGGGCACCGTCGACGTCCGGCTGCGCCATGATCGCGGCGATGTTGCCGGACTTGACGGAGCCGCCGTACTGGATGCGCACCTTGTCGGCCAGCTCGCGGCCGTAGAGCTCGGCGAGCCGGCCGCGGATGGCACCGCAGACCTCCTGCGCGTCCTCGGGCGTGGCGACCTCGCCGGTGCCGATGGCCCAGACGGGCTCGTAGGCGATGACGATGCTCTCGGCCTGCTCGGCCGGGATGTCCTTGAGGGCGCCGTCGACCTGCGCGAGGGTGTGCGCGACCTGGGCGCCGGCCTTGCGGACCTCCAGGCCCTCGCCGACGCAGAGGATCGGGGTGATCCCGTGCCGGAAGGCGGCCTTCACCTTGGCGTTGCAGACCTCGTCGGTCTCGCCGTGGTACTGGCGGCGCTCGGAGTGGCCGACGGCCACGTAGGAGCACTTGAGCTTGGCCAGCATCGCGCCGGAGATCTCGCCGGTGTAGGCGCCGGAGTCGTACGCCGAGATGTCCTGGGCGCCGTACTTGATCTTGAGCTTGTCGCCGTCGACCAGGGTCTGCACCGAGCGCAGGTCCACGAAGGGCGGCAGGACGGCGACCTCGGTCTGGTCGTAGTCCTTGTCGGCGAGCGCGAAGGCGAGCTTCTGGACGTGCGCGATGGCCTCGAGGTGGTTGAGGTTCATCTTCCAGTTGCCCGCCATCAGCGGGGTGCGTTCACTCACGGTGGTTCAGTCCTCCAGTGCGGCGAGGCCGGGGAGCGTCTTGCCCTCGAGGTATTCGAGGCTGGCGCCGCCGCCGGTCGAGATGTGGCCGAAGGCGGTCTCGTCGAAGCCCAGGATGCGCACGGCGGCGGCCGAGTCGCCACCGCCCACGACGGTGAACGCCTCGCTGTCGAGGAGGCCCTGGGCGACGGCCTTGGTGCCGTTGGCGTAGTCGGGGTGCTCGAAGACGCCCATGGGTCCGTTCCAGAAGACCGTGCCCGCGTCGGCGAGCTTCGAGGCGTAGAGCTCACGCGTCTTCGGGCCGATGTCCAGGCCCTCCTTGTCCGCCGGGATGGCGTCCGAGGCGACGAGCTCCGGGTTGGCCGGAGCCTTGGTCTTCAGGTCCGGGAAGTCGGCCGAGACCAGGACGTCGACGGGGAGGACGAACTCCACGCCGCGCTTCTCGGCCCGGGCCAGGTATTCCAGGCAGACCGGGATCTGGTCCTCCTGGAGCAGGGAGATGCCGACCTCGTGGCCCTTGGCCTTGAGGAAGGTGTAGGACATGCCGCCGCCGATGAGGATGCGGTCGGCCTTCTCCAGCAGGTTGTCGATGACACCCAGCTTGTCGGAGACCTTGGCACCGCCGAGGACCACGACGTACGGGCGCGCGACGTCCTCGGTCAGCTTCTTCAGGACGCCGACCTCGGTGGCGATCAGGTCGCCCGCGGCGTGCGGGAGGCGCGCCGGGAGGTCGAAGACCGAGGCGTGCTTGCGGTGCACGGCGCCGAAGCCGTCACCCACATAGAGGTCGGCCAGCGACGCGAGCTCGTCGGCGAAGGCGCCGCGCTCCGTGTCGTCCTTGCTGGTCTCGCCCGCGTTGAAACGGAGGTTCTCCAGCAGCGTGACCTCGCCGTTCGCCAGTGCGGCGACGGTGGCCTTCGCGCTGTCACCGACCGTGTCGGTGGCGAACGAGACAGTCTTCCCCAGGATCTCGCCGAGCCGCGTGGCAGCGGGCGCGAGCGAGAACGCGGGGTCCGGGGCGCCCTTGGGACGGCCCAGGTGCGAGGCGACGATCACCTTGGCGCCCGCGGCGGCGAGCTTGGCGATCGTCGGGGCGACGGCGCGGATGCGGCCGTCGTCGGTGATGGTGGTGCCGTCGAGCGGCACATTGAGGTCGGCGCGGACGAAGACCCGCTTGCCCTCGACACCGTCCTGCAGGAGATCGTCGATCGTCTTCATGAATGACTCCGGTTGGGGGCACCTGCCCAGCGGCAGCTGGGGGTTTCCATTGTGGTCAGTCATGGGACGGGGCTCGTACGGCGCCCCATCGCGCCCTACGAGCCCCGTCCCCGCGCTCAGATCAGAGCTGGCCGCCGACGAAGACGGTCAGGTCGACCAGACGGTTGGAGTAGCCCCACTCGTTGTCGTACCAGCCGACGACCTTGACCTGGTTGCCCTGGACCATGGTCAGGGAGGAGTCGAAGGTGCAGGAGGCCGGCCAGTTCACGATGTCGGAGGAGACGATCGCGTCCTCGGTGTACTCGAGGACGCCCTTGAGCTGACCCGAGGCGGCCTTCTGGAAGGCGGCGTTGATCTCTTCCTTGCTGGTCTCGCGGTCGAGCTCGAGGACCAGGTCGGTGACCGAGCCGGTCGGGACCGGGACGCGCATGGCGATGCCGTCCAGCTTGCCCTTCAGCTGCGGGAGGACCAGGGCGGTGGCCTTGGCGGCACCCGTCGAGGTCGGGATGATGTTCTCCGCGGCGGCGCGGGCGCGACGCAGGTCGGAGTGCGGGAAGTCCAGGATGCGCTGGTCGTTGGTGTACGCGTGGACCGTGGTCATCATGCCCTTGACGATGCCGAAGTTCTCGTCGAGAACCTTGGCCATCGGCGCCACGCAGTTGGTGGTGCAGGAGGCGTTGGAGATGACGTGGTGCTTGGCCGCGTCGTACTTGTCCTGGTTGACGCCCATGACGATGGTGATGTCCTCGTCCTTGGCGGGCGCGGAGATCAGGACCTTCTTGGCGCCGGCCGCGATGTGCTTGGCGGCGTCGGCCTTCTTGGTGAAGATGCCGGTCGACTCGATGACGATGTCGGCGCCCAGCTCGGCCCACGGCAGGTTCGCCGGGTCGCGCTCGGCCATCGTCTTGAAGGTCATGTCGCCGACGGTGATGGAGTCGTCGGTGTGGCTGACCTCGTGCTTCAGACGACCCAGGATGGTGTCGTACTTCAGCAGGTGGACCAGGGTGGCGTTGTCGGTCAGGTCGTTGACACCGACGATCTGGATGTCCGCACCCTGCTCCAGCAGCGCGCGGAAGTAGTTACGACCGATACGGCCAAAGCCGTTGATGCCTACGCGGATCGTCACGAACCGATCTCCTCGTTGGTGTGCCGGTCTGTCCGCCGGCGAGCTGTATGGGATGTCCCCGACCACCACCGACCCTACCTCTAACGAAGGAGGGACGTGACATTGGCGGACCCCTCATCCGTCACCTGTCAATGGCGTGCAACACATTCCCGAGCAGACGAGCGCGCTCCTTCCCATTTGATACGTGTTCGAGACCGAAACCCAGCAGCGCGGTGTCACGGGTGGTGACGGCCGCGGAGTAGTGGCCGAGCTCCCGCGAACGCGCCCAGTCCCCCGTGTTTCCGGGGCTGCCCGCGGGCGGGCCGGGCACGGTCCAGGGCCCCAAGGAGGTCTCGAAGCCCTCGGTGGCCTGGTCGGTGCCGCCGACGGTGACAGTGGCCTCGTCGACGAAGACACCGCGGCCGCCGCTGCCCGGGTCCGTGACGTAGGAGACAGCGACCTCGGCCTTCCGGCCCGCGAAGGCGCTCAGATCGAAGGAGACCTGCCGCCAGCCGCCGGACGAGCCGGTGAAGGCGTGCCAGCCGCCCGTGCTGCCCTGGCCCACGCAGCTACCGCTGCGCAAGGTGAGGTAGTGGGTGAGGAAGGGGTGGAGCGCCAGGGTGGAGCCGCAGTCCAGGGGCACCTGATCGGTGGTGCCGCCGCGGGCGTCGGGCAGGGTCGTCCAGTCGTCGCGGCCGACGGTGTGCGTCTCCACGACGGCGTTGTCGTAGCCCTGCTCGGTGTCGTGGCTGAGCCGGAATCCGAGGGCGGGCCGGTCCGCCGCCGTCACGCCGGTGAGGTCGACGGTGCGGGCCAGCCGCATCCAGGCGCTGTCCTGGTGCCGGGCGGCCGCCATCCAGCTGCCCGCGTACGGCTGGAAGGGGGAACGCATGCCGGTGTAGTCGCCCGCGGGCGCGCTGCGGAACTGCGGGAAGTCGGCGGGCGGCAGCTCGGCGGAGACCGGGCTGTACGCGCCGGCGGCGGTCAGCGGGTCGCCCGGCGCGTCGGCGAGGGTGGCCGAGGTGCCCTTGAGCTTGCCCGCGCCGTCGAAGCGCGGCGGATGGACGTACGAGACCCGGCTGCCCGCGCCCAGGTAGTACTGACCGAAGTCGTCGGTGTCGGCCGGGCCGACCCGCGCGCTGCCGCCCGCCTGCTGCCCGGCGGCGACGACCTTGCCCCCGGCATTGATGAAGTCCCTTACGGCCAGCAGGGTTTCGCCGCCCGGCCGGTTCGCGCCGGAGTACCACACCACGGTTCTGAAGTGGCCGAGCACACCGAGCGCGTGGGGCGCGCCCTGCCGCACGACGTCCCAGACGGCGGCCTTGCGGCCGTTGTCGGCGAGGGCCTTGGTGTAGACGGCGACATCGCGGGCGGCCGCCGTGCCGCCCTCGTCGGCGAGCACCAGGGTGTCGGCGCGGGGGCGCCGCGCCACGCTGTAGGTGAACGGCTCGCTGGCGGTGGGCCTGCCCGCGCGCGTACGGCCGGTGAACCAGACCTGGACGCGGGAGCCGGGGTCGGCGCCCTCGACCTGGGCGCGGTACTGGTCGAAGCGGAGGTTGTCCCGGCCGCCGTAGCGCTTGCCGCCCTCCCACGCCTCCAGCGGCGCGGTGTGCGTACGGCCGCCGTCGATGCGGTAGTTGAGGCGCTTGTCGCGCACGCTCTTGCGGGCGGTGACGGCGACGTCCTGCTCCTCGCCGCGCGCGTAGGAGGTGGTGAAGGCGTCGGGGGTGAAATCCGGCGCGCTCAGGCCGACGGAGGAGACCGGCTGGTCGTCACCCGCCTGGTTGGCGGCGGTCTCGGCGACGGAGAGCGCGAAGGGGAGGTTCTTGGTGAACTCCCGCTGGATCAGCTTCTCGTCGTCCGGGAAGGTGAAGGAGGAGCGGCAGTCGGCCGGGTCCCAGCGGTGGTCCGGGTCGGACCTGGCCGCGGTCTCGCAGGTCGACATCTCCGGGGTGAACATCATCGTGCCGTTGACGTTGGCCGCGTGCCCGTCGGCCTCGCCGTTGGTGGTGTAGAGCTCGGAGGAGAGCTGGGGGCGGTAGCCGGGGATCGCGGAATGCTCCGGGGTGCCGGCGAGCGCCTTGTAGAGGACGTCGTCCGGGGTGGGCGTGGCGACCTGCCAGCCGACGCCGTAGAGCAGCAGTTCCGCGGCGGAGTGGTAGTTGATCGCGAACTTGAAGTGGACGCGCTTCTCGAAGGCGTCCAGGGCACGGGTCTCCGGCTCGGAGGCGGGGGACGGCCCGCGGTAGGTCTCGGAGGTGGGCCTGGGGGACGAACCTTCGTTGTCGTAGCCCCACTTGTAGGGGAAGTTGCGGTTGAGGTCGACGCCGTCGGCGGAGGTGATCTTGCCGTCGCCGTCGTTGTCCCGCAGGTTCTTGCGCCACAGGCGGGTGTCGGGGCTCTGGAAGGTGTAGTCGTAGCCGTCGGGGTTGGCGGAGAGCAGGAACCACAGCTCGGAGCGGTCGACCAGCTTGGTGACGCGGTCGTCCTTGCCGTAGTGGTCCAGATAGTGGTGCATCAGCCGGCGGGTCATCTCGGGCGTGATCCACTCGCGGGCGTGCTGGTTGGACATGTAGAGCACGGACGGCCTGGCGCCGTCGCGCGTCCGCGCCGCGTCCTTGGTGATCTTCAGGGCCAGGATGTCCTGCCCGCGCACGGTCCTGCCGATGCTGACGACCTTGGTCAGGCCGGGGTGCGCCCGCGCGGTGGCGACGATCTCCTCTTCGAGGCCGCCCTTGGGGCCGTACGGGCGGAAGACGCCGTCACCGGCGGCCTTGAGCCGCTCCTGGGTCCTCCTGGAGACGCGCTTCTCGGTGAGGTCCACACCCTGCCCGCGCAGGTCCGCCGCCTGCTTCGGGGTGAGGGTGAGCTCGACGGGCGCGATGTGCCCGGCGGTGACCCGCTCGCCCAGTTCGTGGCCGTCGATGCCCGCCGCGAGGAGCAGCGGGATCTGCGGGGAGGTGACCTTCGCGGTCCATACGGAGAGGGGGCCGCTGTCGGCGGTGGCGCCCGGGGCGGGTCGCGCGTGTGCGAAGGGTGCGGCGGCCAGCCCGCCGATCAGCAGCGAAGCGGCCGCCAGGATCGGTCTCACCTTGCGTCTCATGAGCTCCCCTTGTCGTGGTCGGCACATCGGGTCGCACGCACGCCAGGCTGATGAAACGCCCATGGTCATGTCAACAGGCGCGAAACCGCCGGTCCGGCCGGATTCCTCCGGCCGGACCGGCGGTCGAGGGGCCTGGCCCCTCCGGTCAGCCGACCATGCCCTCGGCAAGCTCCTCCGAGAGGTCGGACAGATCCGAGAGGTTCGACTCGGTGCCGGGGATGCCCAGATCCTGCGCCCGCTTGTCGGCCATCGCGAGCAGGCGGCGGATACGGCCGGCGACGGCGTCCTTGGTCAGCGGCGGGTCGGCGAGGGCGCCCAGCTCCTCCAGGGAAGCCTGCTTGTGCTCCATGCGCAGCCGGCCCGCGGCGGCGAGGTGCTCGGGGACCTCCTCGCCCAGGATCTCCAGCGCGCGCTGCACCCGGGCGCCCGCCGCCACCGCGGCGCGCGCCGAGCGGCGCAGGTTGGCGTCGTCGAAATTGGCGAGGCGGTTGGCCGTGGCCCGCACCTCGCGGCGCATCCGCCGCTCCTCCCAGGCGAGCACCGACTCGTGCGCGCCCAGGCGCGTCAACAGCGCGCCGATCGCGTCACCGTCCCGGACGACCACCCGGTCCACGCCGCGCACCTCGCGCGCCTTGGCCGCGATCTGGAGCCTGCGGGCCGCGCCGACCAGCGCGAGCGCCGCCTCGGGCCCGGGGCAGGTCACCTCCAGGGAGGACGAGCGGCCGGGCTCGGTGAGCGAGCCGTGGGCGAGGAACGCGCCGCGCCAGGCGGCCTCCGCGTCACACGTGGCACCCGAGACGACCTGCGGCGGCAGCCCGCGGATCGGCCGGCCGCGGCCGTCGACCAGGCCGGTCTGGCGGGCCAGCTGGTCACCGCCCGCCACCACCCGCACCACGTAACGGCTGCCGCGGCGCAGCCCGCCGGGGGCCATCACCACCAGGTCGGAGCTGTGCCCGAAGATCTCCAGGATGTCCTTGCGGAGCCGCCGGGCCGCGATCCCGGTGTCCAGCTCCGCCTCGATCACGATGCGCCCGCTGACCAGGTGCAGTCCGCCCGCGAACCGCAGGATCGCCGAGACCTCCGCTTTCCGGCAGCAGGTCCGGGTGACGGGGAGCCGGGAGATTTCATCCTTCACCGCTGCCGTCATCGCCATGGGCCGATCCTTCCATGCATCCGAAAAATACGGTCGTACGCGGCGGCCAACAGCTCCGGGTCGTGTGTAGGGGAGCCGTCGGGCGCGGCGACCGGCGCCAGCTCGACCGCCGCCCCCAGACGCTTGGCGGCGTCGGTGAGGCTCTGCCGGTCGGGCACGGCGGCCTCGTCGGCCAGCACCACGTCCAGGGCGAGTTTAGGGGCGTGTCGGGCCAAAACCTCCAAATGACGCTGCGGGGAGAAGCCATCTGTTTCGCCGGGCTGCGGCGCGAGGTTCAGCGAGAGCACCCGGCGGGCCTTGGTCTGCTGGAGCGCGTCGAGCAGCTCGGGCACCAGCAGATGCGGGATCACGGAGGAGAACCACGAGCCCGGTCCGAGGACCACCCAGTCGGCGTCGAGCACCGCTTCCACGGCCTCGGGCACGGCCGGCGGGTCCTCCGGCACGACGTGCACGGACTGCACCTCACCGCGGGTGAGCGCCACGGTGGCCTGACCGCGCACGGTGCTGATCGCGTCGGGCTCGGCCACGTCGTGGCCCCGTACGAGCGCCTGGAGCTCCAGCGGCACCGCGGACATGGGCAGCACCCTGCCGTGCGCGCCGAGGAGCTTGCCGACCAGGTCCAGGGCCTGCACGTGGTCGCCGAGCTGCTCCCAGAGGGCGACGATCAGCAGATTGCCGACGGCGTGTCCGTGCAGGTCGCCCTCGCTGGCGAAGCGGTGCTTGATCACCCGGGCCCAGGTCTGGCCCCAGTCGTCGTCACCGCACAGGGCGGCGAGCGCCTTGCGCAGGTCGCCCGGGGGCAGCACGCCCAGCTCGTCGCGGAGCCGGCCGCTGGAGCCGCCGTCGTCGGCGACGGTGACGACGGCGGTCAGGTCGCCGGTGATGCGGCGCAGGGCGGCCAGCGACGCGGACAGGCCGTGGCCGCCGCCGAGGGCGACGACCTTGGGCTGCGCGCCGCGGCCCGCGCGGGCGCCGCCCCGCCCGCTCGCGCGGGCGGGGACGAGCCGGCGGCCGCGGCGCAGCCGGAACGTGCGGCCGGTCACTCGCGCCCCATGTCCCTGTGGACGACCACGGTCTCGACACCCTCCGAGGCCAGGCGGTGGGCGAGCTTCTCGGACATCGCCACCGAGCGGTGCTTGCCGCCGGTGCAGCCGACCGCGATGGTCACATAGCGCTTGCCCTCGCGGCGGTAGCCCGCGGCGATCAGCTGGAGCAGCTCGGTGTAGCGGTCGAGGAACTCCTTGGCGCCGGGCTGGTTGAAGACGTAGCCCGAGACCTCCTCGTTGAGGCCGGTGAAGGGGCGCAGCTCGGGGACCCAGTGCGGATTGGGCAGGAAGCGGCAGTCCACCACGAGGTCGGCGTCGACGGGCAGGCCGTACTTGTAGCCGAACGACATGACGGTGGCCCGCAGCTCGGGCTCCTCCTCGCCGGCGAACTGGGCGTCCATCTTGGCGCGCAGCTCGTGGACATTGAGGCTGGAGGTGTCGATCACCAGGTCGGCGTCGCCGCGCAGCTCGCGCAGCAGGTCGCGCTCGGCGGCGATGCCGTCGACGATGCGCCCGGAGCCCTGGAGGGGGTGCGGGCGGCGCACGGACTCGAAGCGGCGCACCAGGGCGTCGTCGGACGCCTCCAGGAAGATCACCCGGCGCTTGACCTTCTTGGCCGCGAGGTCCGCGAGGGACTCCCGGAGGTTGTCGAAGAAGCGGCGGCCGCGGACGTCCACGACCACGGCGATGCGGGCCACGTTGCCCTGCGAGCGGGCGCCGAGGTCCACCATGGTGGGGATCAGGGCGGGCGGCAGGTTGTCCACGACGAACCAGCCGAGGTCCTCCAGGCACTTGGCGGCGGTGCTGCGGCCCGCCCCCGACATGCCGGAGATGATCACCAGTTCGGGGATGCCCGCCGCCTCACCGGCCGCGTCCGCCGTCGTGCCCGTACTCACCTGTGCTCCGTCTCGCTCGGTCCCGGTCATGCTGCTACCCCCGTTCTGCGGACGGCGCCGCGGGGCGCGGCTCCGTCTTCCATACTGCGGTCTTCCGGTGTCCGTGCCCCGGACGGCTCCCGCCGTCCGGGCGCGCACCGCCGGCCGAGGCCGTGGGTGTACACGTCCATCATTCCTCCGCATCGTCCATGATCTCGCCTGTCGCGGTGTTGACGGCAGGGGCGGGCGGCGCTGTCGCGGCGAGTGCGGCGGCGATCGTCTCGGCCGTCTTGCGGCCGATGCCGGGCGTCTCGCAGATCTGCTCGACGGTCGCGGCCCGCAGCCGCTTGACCGAACCGAAGTGCTTGATCAGCGCCCGCTTGCGGGTGTCCCCGAGGCCGGGGACGGCGTCCAGCGGTCCGGCCTTCATGCTCTTGGAGCGCTTGCCGCGCTGGTAGGAGATGGCGAAGCGGTGCGCCTCGTCCCGGACGCGCTGGAGGAGATAGAGGCCCTCGCTGGTGCGCGGCAGGACGACGGGATCGTCGTCGTCGGGCAGCCAGACCTCTTCGAGACGCTTGGCGAGGCCGCAGACGGCCACGTCGCTGATGCCGAGGTCGTCCAGGGCCCGCCGGGCGGCGGCGACCTGCGGCTGCCCGCCGTCGACCACGACGAGCTGCGGCGGATAGGCGAAGCGCTTGGGCCGGTCGTCCTCGACGGCGAGGGGCCCGTCCTCGGTGTCCTCGACGGCGTTCGCCTCGGACCACTCCCCCGCCTTCTGCTGCTCCCGCAGATAGCGGCGGAAGCGGCGGGCGACGACCTCGTGCATCGAGCGGACGTCGTCCTGGCCCTCGCCGTGCCAGACCTGGGTGTCCCCGACGCGGCCCGTGATCTGGAAGCGGCGGTACTCGCTCTTGCGGGCGAGGCCGTCCTCGAAGACGACCATGGACGCCACCACGTCCTGCCCCTGGAGGTGGGAGATGTCGAAGCACTCGATGCGCAGCGGCGCCGAGTCGAGCCCGAGGGCCTCCGCGATCTCCTCCAGGGCGCGGGAGCGGGTGGTGAGGTCGGAGGCGCGCTTGGTCTTGTGCAGCGCGAGGGCCTGCGCGGCGTTGCGCTGGACCGTGGCCATCAGGTCCTTCTTGTCGCCGCGCTGCGGGATGCGCAGGTCCACGCGGCCGCCCCGGCGCTCACCGAGCCACTGGGCGACGGGCTCCACCGGGTCGGGCAGGGCCGGGACGAGGACCTCCTTGGGGACCGCGTCGCCCTTCTCCTCGCCGTAGAGCTGCTGGAGCGCGTGCTCGACCAGGCCCGCGGTGTCGACGGCCTCGACCTTGTCGGTCACCCAGCCGCGCTGGCCGCGCACCCGCCCGCCGCGCACGTGGAAGATCTGGACGGCGGCCTCCAGCTCGTCCTCCGCGACGGCGATCAGGTCGGCGTCGGTGGCGTCGGCGAGGACGACCGCGTTCTTCTCCATGGCGCGGCGCAGCGCTTCTATGTCGTCACGCAGCCGGGCGGCCTTCTCGTACTCCATCTCCTCGGCGGCTTCGCGCATCCGCTCCTCCAGGCGGCGCAGATAGGCGCCGGTGCGGCCGGCCATGAAGTCGCAGAACTCCTCGGCCAGTTCGCGGTGCTCCTCGGGGGTGACGCGGCCGACGCACGGTGCGGAGCACTTGCCGATGTAGCCGAGGAGGCAGGGGCGGCCGATCTGGGCGGAGCGCTTGAACACCCCGGCGGAGCAGGTGCGTACGGGAAAGACACGCAGCATCAGGTCGACGGTCTCGCGGATCGCCCAGGCGTGGGCGTACGGGCCGAAGTAGCGCACGCCCTTCTTCTTGGGGCCGCGCATGACCTGCACGCGGGGGAACTCCTCGCCCAGCGTGACGGCGAGGGAGGGGTAGCTCTTGTCGTCGCGGTATTTGACGTTGAAGCGCGGGTCGTACTCCTTGATCCAGGAATACTCCAGCTGGAGCGCCTCGACCTCGGTGGCGACCACGGTCCACTCGACGGAGGCCGCGGTGGTGACCATGGTGCGCGTGCGCGGGTGCAGACCGGCGAGATCCTGGAAGTACGAGGAGAGCCGCTGACGCAGGCTCTTCGCCTTCCCGACGTAGATCACGCGGCCGTGCTCGTCACGGAATCTGTAGACCCCCGGCGAGTCGGGGATCTGTCCCGGCTTGGGTCGGTAGCTGCTCGGGTCGGCCATGTCCCACAGCCTACTTGCGGGCACTGACAACGCCGTCGTCCAGCCGGGCCCGGAACGGGGGCGGGCACGCCTCCGGCCCCGGCGGGTGCGCGCCGGGGCCGGAGCGGGAGCGTTGTGGGGCCGCCCCCTCGGTGCGGGTGGTCCGCCGCGGGCCGGTCAGCCGCGGCGCCGCCTGCGGCGGACCCCCAGGGCAAAGGCGCCGAGGGCCAGGGCAGCGCCCGCGGCCGTCGCGGTGGCCGCCGTGTTCAGCGGGCCGCCCGCGTCGGTCCGCGCCGCGGCCGCGGTCCTGGCCTCTGCCGTCTTCTCCGCCGTCCCGCCGGCCGGCTCCGCGTAGCCGCCGGCCATGCCCTGCCGGGCGTACGCGGAGCCCGGCAGCTTGTCGCCATACGCCTTGTGGACGCGCGCCCGGTAGTTCTCGACGCTCGTGCCGCCGGCCCCGATCGCCCGCGTGGCTTCGGCGTCGAGGGGCAGCACCTGGTCGCCGCGCTGGACGTACCAGGCGTCGATCTGCGGCTCGCGGAAGACGGTGCCCCCGCCGAGCTTCCGCGCGCCCTCTGCGGTGTAGCGCGTCTCGTCGTCGCCGGTGGCGATGTTGACGACCTTCCAGGTGTCCCCGGACTTCACCGTCCACACCGATGCCTTCTGCCCGTCGGCGGAGACCGCCTCGCTGGCGAGGAACTCCAGCTCGGCGACGGGGGCGTCCTTCTTGCCCGCCACGAACTCCGGGGCGAGCGTGTAGACCGGCACCGTCGCGCCGTCGATCCTCGGCCGCGCCTTCGCCTGGGCGACGGCTCCGTCGCGGGCGAAGAAGCGGGAGAGGGTGTCGAGCGTCGCGGGGGCGGCCGCCGCGTCGTGCGCGGCGCTGACGCCCGCGGCGGGCGGGGCTACGGGGGCGGGGACCGGGTTCCCGTCGGCGTGCGCGAGGGGGGCGAGGCCGAGGAGGGCGGCGGTGAGCGCTCCGGCGGCCGCCGCACGGGCCGCGTTCCTGCTGGTGTGCGTGCTCATGACCTCACGCCCCGATCCGGTAGAGCGAGTGGGTCCACGAGAACTGGTCGTTGTTCACGTACCAGCTGTGCGAGGCCCAGTTGTAGCGGTTGTTGGACGGCCACGGGTCGCCCCAGTAGACCCAGCTGCCGGAGTCGTCGTACCCGTAGAGGACGTGCATGTGGCCACCACCGGAGGCCCACTGGATGCGGGTCTCGACGGGCCGGTTCGCGCTGATCTCCCCCTGCACGGTCGAGTAGCGCAGCCAGCCGCTCACGTACGAGCCGGAGTTGATGCCCGCCCAGTCGAGGGCGTTCTGCACATTGCCCAGGGTGGCCTGGTTGTTGGGGCACTCCGAGCCCTGCTGCCTGTTGAAGGCGGCGTTGCAGAACTGGTTCTGGCTGTAGTCGCGCCCGAACCAGGTGGCGATGGTGTTGCCGGAGCCCGCCCAGCACCAATTGGTCTTCTGCTGGGCCTGCATGGAGATGTTGAGTTTCTTGGACGCGGCGTAGCCCTGGTGATCGCCGCCGGTCGCCGCGCTCGCCGTGGTGGGGACGGCGAGCAGGGCGGAGGCGACGAGCGCGGCGACGGACAGCCGTCTGCCGCGTATACGGCTCTTTCCGGTCGTTTTCTGTTGTGCCGATGCACGGGACATGGACGTTCCTCCCGAGGCGGGGGGTTGAGACGGAGGAGCGCGTCCGGACGCTGATCAGGAGCATCAGGGTGTTGTCAGTGACCGGTCAACAGGTTTCAATGCTGGGTGAGCCGGCGGTGTGAACAGCGCGAACCGGATGTGAACGGCCGGTGCCCGGTCAAGAGGATCACAGCGGTCCGGCGAGCCGGACCGCTCCCGCCACCGGTGAATATTCACAGAGGGGCGAGCGGATGACACAGAGCGGCGCGGCGGCCGACGCGGCCGAGAACGAGCTTGCGCGGGCCCTGCGCACCGGACCGTTCCACCTGGCACTGCGCACCGCGCTGTCCGTGCGCGGGCTCGCCCTGCACCGGGTGCAGCACCGGCTCGCGCAGCGCGGCGTGAAGGTCGGGGTGACGAGCCTCAGTTACTGGCAGCAGGGCGCGCGCAGGCCCCAGCGGGCCGAGTCGCTGCGCGCGGTGCGCGCGCTGGAGGACGTACTGGAGCTGCCGCCGCACTCCCTGAGCCGGCTGCTCGAACCGGCGTCACCCCGCACCGGGACGGAACGTCCGGCGGGCCGCTCCTACCGCTCCCTGGTCGAGGAGTCACGGGCGCTGGGGCGGCTGCTGGCGGAGCTGGAGTCACCGGCCGACGGCGGGCTGCACACCGTCTGCCATCTGGAGCGGGTCCTGATCGGCGCCGGACGCGAGCTCCGGGAGCGCGACTCGCAGCACGTCGTCCGCGCCCACCGGGACGGTGTGGACCGCTATGTCGCCATCCACCACGGCGACACCGGCTGCGACCCCGGGCAGGTGGCGGTGCGGGCCGCCGAGAACTGCCGGGTGGGGCGCGTGCGCTGGCACGCCAAGGCGGGCGTCCTCGTCGCCGAGCTGCTCTTCGACACCCGGCTGCGGGCCGGGGAGACCTACGTCTTCGGCTACGGCTTCGAGGACGGCACGGCCGGGCCGAGCAGCGAGTACGTACGGGGCTTCAGCTTCGCGGGCGGGCAGTACGTGCTCCAGGTGTGCTTCGACAGCGCGGCGCTGCCGGTGCGCTGCCGCAGGTTCGCCCAGAGCTCCGCGGGCGCGCCGCGCGCCGGGCAGCAGGAACTGACGCTGGCGGGGCGACACCGCGGAGTGCACCTGGTGGAGCAGGGGGTGCGGCCGGGCATCCTGGGGATCACCTGGGACTGGTCCTGAGCGGGCCACGCCCGGCGGAACCCCGCCCGGCCGGGGCTCCGTCGTCGCCCGGGCTCCCGGATCCCCTGCCGGACTTGATCACTCACCTCGCGCCCGAGCACACCGGCCTGTCCGGCCATCGAGGACACGGCCGCGCGACGGCGGTGCGGGAGCGGGACGGCCTTGCCCGGCTGGATCGTTTTGTCGTCCGGCTGGATCGTTTTTGTCGTGGGAGTCCGCGGCGGCGGTGCGGGAGCGGGACGGCCCGCGGCCCGGCCTCGAGAACCGCCGAGCCCGGCCCGGCGCCCGGCGTCAGGCGTCCGGGCCCGCGATCAGCTTGCCGTCGGCCAGCTTGACCGGCACGGCGGGCAGGGGCGCGCCGGCCGGACCCTGGAGGACCTTGCCGGTGGCCGGGTCGAACTTGCTGCCGTGGCACGGGCAGCTGATCTTCCCGTCCTCGATCTTGTCGACGACACAGCCCGCGTGCGTGCAGACCGCGCTGAACGCCTTGTACTCGCCCTTGGCGGGCTGCGAGACGACCAGGCGCTGCTCGCGGTAGAGCCGGGCGCCGCCGACGGGCACGTCGGCCGGGGCCCCGAGCTCCACGGGGGCGGTGGGGGCGGCCGCGCCCTTGGCGCCGCCCGGACCGCCGCCCGTGCACGCCGTGACGCCGAGCCCCGCGGCACCCACCAGAGCGGCGCCGCGCAGCACGGTGCGGCGGTCCGTGCCGGGGGCGGCGGATTCGGCGGAGTCAGCGGGGGGTGTCATGGGTGCTCCAACGGTGCGCTGCGGATCGAACGCGTCGACCCTACCGGCACTCCCGATTCCCCTTGCGGCCCCTCCGCGGAGCCGGCGACATGGCAGGCTGGGCCCGGCGGGAACCCGGCCGGGAAAGGATGCCCCTTGTGATCGTCGTCGCCGGAGAGGCTCTGATCGACCTGGTGCCCCTGGTGCCGGCCGAGGGCGGGGGCTCGCTGCCCGCGTTGCTGCCGCGGCGCGGTGGCGGCCCGTACAACACGGCTGTGGCGCTGGGACGGTTGGGCGGACCGGCCGCCTTCTGCTCCCGGGTGTCGGCGGACGGCTTCGGCGAGGCCCTGCTGGCCGGCCTCCGGTCGGCGGGGGTCGACGTCTCGCTGGTACGGCGCGGACCGGAGCCGACGACGCTCGCGGTGGCCGACGTGGGGAAGGACGGCTCCGCGGGCTACGCCTTCTACGCCGAGGGCACCGCGGACCGCCTGTTCGAGCTCCCGGGGCCGCTGCCGGAGGCGGTGTCGGCGCTGTGCCTGGGCACCTGTTCGCTGGTGCTGGAGCCCGGGGCGAGCGCGTACGAGGCGTTGCTGCGCAGGGAGGCGGAGCGCGGGGTGTTCACGCTCCTCGACCCCAACATCCGGGCGGGCCTGATTCCCGACGCGGACGCCCACCGCGCCCGCTTCCGCTCCTGGCTGCCGCATGTGACCCTGCTGAAGCTCTCCGACGAGGACACCCGGTGGCTGGGCGGCTCCCCCGGCGAATGGCTGGCCGAGGGCCCCGCCGCGGTGGTGATCACTCACGGGGCGGCGGGCCTGTCCGTACACACCCGCGACGGCCTCCGGCACACGGTCACGGCACCGGCGGTCGAGGTCGTGGACACGATCGGTGCGGGCGACACGGTGAACGCGGCGCTTCTGCACGGGCTCGCGACATGTGGGGCACTGTCGCGAGAGGCCCTGGCCACGGTGGCCTGGCCTCCCCTTCTCCACTTCGCGGCCCGCGCGGCGGCCGCCACGTGCTCGCGCGCGGGGGCGGAGCCGCCGTGGGGGGCGGAGCTCGCTCTTTAGGGGGCGGCTTGTCGGCGCCTGCGGCGGGGGCTTTTCCCCTACCCGCCCCTTCCCGAACTGGGGCTGCGCCCCAGACCCCGCAACACGCTTCGCGCGTTATCCTCAAACGCCGGACGGGCTGATTTGGCTGAGCTCAGCTATTCCAGCCCGTCCGGCGTTTGAGGACGCGGCCGCAGGCCGCTCCCGCCGCAGGCGGCAACGAAACCCGCACTCGGGGGCCTGGGGCACACGCCCCAGTTTCGGGAAGGGGGCGGGGCTGGGGAAAAGCACGCCGCAGGCGCGAGCAACCCGCATCCGCAAAGCGACCCCCACCCCACCCCGGCTAAACCTTCCGCTTCGCCCGAGCCGCGGCAACCGCCTTCTTCGCCGGAGCGGCAGCAGCCTTCTTCGAAGCAGCCGTCTTCGAAGCAACCGCCTTCTTCGTAGCGGCAGCCTTCTTCTTCCGCGCGGGCGCCGCAGGCGAATCACTCACCCGGTCCCCAAGAAGCTCCCGCAGGAACTTCCCGGTGTGACTGTCCGGCACGGAAGCCACCTCTTCCGGCGTGCCCTCCGCGATGACGAGGCCGCCGCCGCTGCCGCCCTCCGGGCCCATGTCGACGACCCAGTCGGCCGTCTTGATGACGTCGAGGTTGTGCTCGATGACGATGACGCTGTTGCCCTTGTCGACCAGCCCCGACAGCACCGAGATGAGCTTGCTGATGTCCTCGAAGTGCAGCCCGGTGGTGGGCTCGTCGAGGACGTAGACCGTGCGGCCGGTCGAGCGCTTCTGCAGCTCGCTGGCGAGCTTCACACGCTGCGCCTCGCCGCCGGAGAGCGTCGGCGCGGACTGCCCGAGGCGGACGTATCCGAGCCCGACCTCGTGCAGGGTGCGCAGGTGCCGGGCGATCGTCGGCACGGCCTCGAAGAAGTCGAGCGCTTCCTCGATCGGCATGTCCAGCACCTCGGCGATGGACTTGCCCTTGTAGTGCACCTCCAGGGTCTCCCGGTTGTAGCGCGCGCCGTGGCAGACCTCGCACGGCACGTACACGTCCGGCAGGAAGTTCATCTCGATCTTGATCGTGCCGTCGCCGGAGCAGTTCTCGCAGCGGCCGCCCTTGACGTTGAAGGAGAAGCGGCCCGGCAGATAGCCGCGCACCTTCGCCTCCATCGTCTCCGCGAAGAGCTTGCGGATGTTGTCGAAGACGCCGGTGTACGTCGCGGGGTTGGAGCGCGGCGTGCGGCCGATGGGCGACTGGTCGACGTGGACGACCTTGTCGACGAGGTCGTCGCCGTCCACGCGCGTGTGCCGCCCGGGGACGGCGCGGGCGCCGTTGAGCTCGCGGGCCAGGTGGGTGTAGAGGATGTCGTTGACCAGCGTCGACTTACCGGAACCGGAGACACCGGTGACGGCCGTGAGCACACCGAGGGGGAAGGACACGTCGATGTCCTGGAGGTTGTTCTCCCGGGCGCCGCGCACGGTCAGCCGGCGGTCGAGGTCCACGGGCCGGCGCTCGAACGGCGTGGCGATGGCCTTCTTGCCGGAGAGATACTGACCGGTCATCGACTCCTTGTTGCGCAGCAGGTCCTTCAGGGGTCCGCTGTGCACCACCTTGCCGCCATGCTCGCCCGCGCCGGGGCCGATGTCGACCACCCAGTCGGCGACCTTGATCGTGTCCTCGTCGTGCTCGACGACGATCAGGGTGTTGCCCATGTCCCGCAGGCGCACGAGCGTTTCGATGAGGCGGTGGTTGTCGCGCTGGTGGAGGCCGATGGACGGCTCGTCCAGGACGTAGAGCACGCCGACGAGGCCGGAGCCGATCTGGGTGGCGAGCCGGATGCGCTGGGCCTCGCCGCCGGAGAGGGTGCCCGCGGCGCGGTTGAGCGAGAGATAGTCCAGGCCGACGTCGACCAGGAACTTCAGCCGCTCGTTGACCTCCTTGAGGACCCGCTCGGCGATCTTCTTCTCGCGGCCGGTGAGCTTCATGTCCCGCAGGAAGTCGGCGCATTCGCTGATCGACATCGCGGCGACCTCGGCGATGGACCGCCCCTGCACGGTGACCGCGAGGACGATCGGCTTGAGGCGGGTGCCCTCACAGGTCGGGCAGGGCACCTCGCGCATATAGCCCTCGAAGCGCTCGCGGCTGGAGTCGCTCTCCGCCTCGGAGTGGCGCCGCTTGACGAAGGGCACCGCGCCCTCGAAGGCCGTGGTGTACGCGCGCTCGCGGCCGTAGCGGTTGCGATAGCGCACCTCGATCTGGGTGCGGTGGCCGTTCAGCAGCGCCTTCTTGGCGCGCTGCGGCAGCCCGGCCCAGGGGATGTCGGTGCGGAATCCGAGCTCGCCCGCCAGGGCGCCGACGAGGCGGTTGAAGTAGTCCTTGGTGTGGCCGTGCGACCAGGGGCTGATCGCGCCCTCGTCCAGGGACTTGTCCTCGTCGGGGACGATCAGCTCCGGGTCGACCTCCATGCGGGTGCCGATGCCGGTGCAGTCCGGGCAGGCGCCGAAGGGGGAGTTGAAGGAGAAGGAGCGCGGCTCCAGCTCCTCGAAGGAGAGGTCGTCGTACGGGCAGTAGAGGTGCTCGGAATACATCCGCTCACGCTCGGGGTCGTCCTCGGCGAGGTCCACGAAGTCGAGGATCACCATGCCGCCGGACAGGCCCAGCGCGGTCTCGATCGAGTCGGTCAGCCGGCGCTTGGCGCTGTCCTTGACGGTGAGGCGGTCGATGACCACCTCGACCGTGTGCTTCTCCTGCTTCTTGAGCTTGGGCGGCTCGGAGAGCTGGATGGTCTCGCCGTCGACGCGGGCCCTGCTGTAGCCCTTGGTCTGGAGGTCGGCGAAGAGGTCGACGAACTCGCCCTTGCGCTCGCGCACCAGCGGGGAGAGCACCTGGAAACGGCTGCCCTCGGGCAGCTCCAGGACCTTGTCGACGATCGCCTGCGGCGACTGGCGGGAGATCGGCCGCGCGCACTCGGGGCAGTGCGGCTTGCCGATGCGCGCGAAGAGCAGGCGGAGGTAGTCGTAGACCTCGGTGATGGTGCCGACCGTGGAACGCGGGTTGCGCGAGGTCGACTTCTGGTCGATGGACACGGCCGGGGACAGGCCCTCGATGAAGTCCACATCGGGCTTGTCCATCTGCCCGAGGAACTGCCGCGCGTAGGAGGAGAGGGACTCGACGTAGCGACGCTGCCCCTCGGCGAAGATCGTGTCGAACGCGAGGGACGACTTGCCCGACCCGGAGAGCCCCGTGAAGACGATGAGGGAGTCACGGGGGAGGTCGAGCGAGACGTTCTTGAGGTTGTGCTCGCGAGCGCCACGGACGATGAGACGGTCAGCCACGCGGGTCGGCACCTTTCTTGAGAACGGTGGGATGTGCCGCATCCCCGACCCAGGGTAGGGGGGCCGCGGCGCGGATGTCGGATCCGATGCCACACACGAGCCTATAGCACGCACATTCGAATTACGGCGGAAGTCGAATGACTTCACCCGGACGAGTGGCGGCGCTATCGTCGCCGCATGATCGATCATGTGCGCGACCTGGCATCTGTACGTGAAGCGACCGACCGACTCCTCGGCGCGGTCGCGAAACTGGACAACGGCGCCGTCGCCGAAGCGTCACGGCTGCCCGGCTGGACCCGCGGTCACCTGCTCTCCCACATCGCCCGGAACGCGGATGCCCTGGGCAACGTCCTGCGCGGACTGCCCATGTACGTGAGCGGCGAGGCGCGGGACGCGGACATCGACAACGGCGCGGGCCGGCCCCTGGACGCCCAGCTCGCCGACCTCCGTGAGAGCGCGGGCCGCCTCATGGAGACCGCCGGCGCCGTCGACGACTGGACGCGCACGGTCACCCTGCGCAACGGAGTGACCGACGTGGCCGCGCGGGTCCCCTTCCGGCGCCTCACCGAGCTCGAGCTGCACCACGTCGACCTGGGCATCGGCTACGAACTGGCGGACCTCCCGGACGACCTCCTCGGCCGGGAGATCGACTACCTCGCACAGCGCTTCTCCGGCCACCCGGACCTTCCCTCCGTCACCGTCACCGCGACCGACGGACGGCAGTGGCACACGGGCCGCGCGGACGCCCGCGCGGTCACCGTCACCGGCACCGCCCCCGCCCTGCTCGGCTGGCTCGCCGGGCGCGGCGAACGCGGCGCCGGGCTGGAGACCGACGGCGCCCCGCTCCCGGCGCTGCCCCCGCTATAGGCTTGAAGCCATGACGTACAGCGGAGCGGTGAAGGTCGGCGGCCCGGCGGATGTGCACGAGCTGACCGACCTGATGATCTCGAAGGTCGCGGTCGGGCCGATGGACAACAACGCGTATCTGCTGCGCTGCCGCGCGACGGACGAGCAGTTGCTGATCGACGCCGCGGCCGAGCCGCACACCCTGCTCAGCCTGATCGGGGACAGCGGCATCGCCTCGGTCGTCACCACCCACCGGCACGGCGACCACTGGGGCGCGCTGCGCGAGGTCGTGGACGCCACCGGGGCCCGCACGCACGCGGGCCGCTACGACGCCGAGGGCATCCCCGTGCCGACGGACGTACCGGTCGAGGACGGTGACACGATCCGCGTCGGCCGCGTCGAGCTCACCGCGCGCCACCTGACCGGCCACACACCGGGCAGCATCGCCCTGGTCTACGACGACCCGCACGGCCACCCGCACCTGTTCACCGGCGACTGCCTCTTCCCGGGCGGCGTCGGCAACACCCACGGCGACCCGGAGGCGTTCGCGAGCCTGCTGGACGACGTCGAGACCAAGCTCTTCGGACAGCTCCCGGACGAGACCTGGGTCTACCCCGGCCACGGCGCCGACACCACCCTCGGCGCCGAGCGCCCCCACCTCGCGGAGTGGCGCGCCCGCGGCTGGTGACCTCGGGCCCGTGAAGCGAAAAAGGTAAGGACCGTCGGCCCTGGCCGACGGTCCTTACCTTTGCCCCGGACCGGGTCGCACGGCGGCACCACACACCCGCGACGCCGGCATCTCCGCGCGCCCCCGGCCGCACCCCCGCACGCCCCGTTGCCTCACCTCCTGAGGGAAGTTGGGCACTACATGCGATCCGACCGATCTCCGGACGAACGCCCACCGGCCATGCTCCGCCTGGCAGCCGCGTCCCTGGTGGGCACCGCCATCGAGTTCTACGACTTCTTCGTCTACGGCACCGCTGCGGCCCTCGTGCTCGGCCCGCTGTACTTCCCGACGGTCTCCCCGCTGGTCGGCACGCTCGCGGCCTTCGGCACGTTCGGGGCCGGGTTCGTCGCGCGACCGCTCGGGTCGGTGTTCTTCGGTCATATCGGCGACCGGCGCGGCCGCCGCCCGGTCCTGATCATGTCCCTGCTGCTGACGGGCGTCGCGACCGTCGCGGTCGGCCTGGTGCCCACCTACGGCAGCATCGGGGTCACGGCCCCGGCCCTGCTGGTCGTCCTGCGGTTCGCGCAGGGCTTCGGGGTCGGCGGGGAGTGGGGCGGCGCCGCGCTGCTGACCGCCGAGCACGCCCCGGCGGGCCGCCGCGCGCTGTGGTC
This sequence comes from Streptomyces sp. NPDC025618, assembly GCF_055558795.1. Taxonomy (NCBI): domain Bacteria; kingdom Bacillati; phylum Actinomycetota; class Actinomycetes; order Kitasatosporales; family Streptomycetaceae; genus Streptomyces; species Streptomyces sp. NPDC025618. The sequence goes on from NZ_JBVHLW010000001.1 coordinate 60,370, forward strand.
GAGCGTGCCCCAGATCGGCCCGCCCGTGGGCTTCCTGATCGCCAACGGGATCACGCTCACCCTCTCGGCCACGCTCACCGACGCGCAGTTCCGCTCCTGGGGCTGGCGGGTGCCGTTCTGGTTCGCCGGCGTCCTCGCGGTCGGCGGACTGCTGCTGCGCGCCCGGCTGTCCGAGACCCCGCAGTTCCGCGAACTGGCCGACCGGGGCGACCGGGCGGAGGCCCCCTTCGCCGAGGTCGTACGCGGCCACTGGCGGCTGGTCCTGCTCACCGCCGGGGGCCTGACCGTCGCGTACGCCCTCTACTACACGATCACCACGTGGTCCCTCGCCTACGCGACCGAGCGGCTCGGTATCGACCGTACGGTCATGCTCGGCTGCATCATGGCGGCGGTCTCGGTGTCGGCCCTGGTCACCCCGGTGTTCGCGTACCTGGGCGACCGCTACGGGCGCCGCCCGCTGTGCCTGGCGGGCTGCGTCGCCGTGGCGCTCTGGATGGTCCCGCTGATCGCCCTGCTGTACACCGGCCGGCCGGTGTGGATGGTGCTCGGCTTCCTGGTCGCGACGCTGGCCTTCACGACGATGTTCGCCGTCGTCGCGGCCTATCTCCCCGAGTTGTACGAGCCCCGGGTGCGCTGCACGGGCGCCGCCGTGGGCTACAACCTCGGCGGGGTGCTGGGCGGCGCCGTCACCCCGCTGGTCGCGACCGCGACGGCGCGGGGCGACGGCCCGCCGTGGGGCGTCGCGGCCTATCTGACCGCGCTCGCGCTGCTCAGCCTGGGCTGCTTCGCGCTGCTCCCCGAGACCCGCCCGGTGACCGCCGGGAGCCCGGTCGGCGAGGGCGCGCCCGCCTGAGCCGACGGGCGGCCCGGGCTCAGACCTTGGCGCTGTCGGCCACCGCTTCGGCGGCCGCCTGCTTCTTCGAGGCGCGCAGACTGGTGATCGTGGTGACGACCAGCACCGCGCAGATGACGCCGAGCGAGACCGGGATGCTGATCTCGGGCACCCCCACGCCGTTCTCGTGCAGCGCGTGCAGGACGAGCTTGACGCCGATGAAGCCGAGGATCACCGAGAGGCCGTACGAGAGGTGGACCAGCTTCTTCAGCAGCCCGCCGATCAGGAAGTACAGCTGCCGGAGGCCCATGAGGGCGAAGGCGTTGGCCGTGAAGACGATGTACGGGTCCTGGGTCAGGCCGAAGATCGCCGGGATGGAGTCCAGCGCGAAGAGGACGTCGGTGGTGCCGATCGCCAGCATGACGATCAGCATCGGCGTCATCAGGCGCTTGCCGTTCTCGACGACGAACAGCTTGGTGCCGTGATAGCGGTCGGTCGAGGGGAAGCGCTTCTCGACCAGCTTGAGGAAGCGGTTCTCCTCGAACTCTTCCTCCTCCTCGTCGGCCCGCGCCTCCTGGATGAGCTTCCACGCGGTCCAGATGAGGAAGGCGCCGAAGATGTAGAAGACCCAGGAGAAGTTGGCGATGATCGCCGCGCCGGCGCCGATGAAGACGGCGCGCAGGACGAGGGCGATCAGCACGCCGACCATGAGGACGCGCTGCTGGTAGATCGACGGCACCGCGAACTTCGCCATGATCAGCACGAAGACGAAGAGGTTGTCGACGCTCAGGGACTTCTCGGTGATGAAGCCCGCGAAGAACTCGCCCGCGGGCTCGCCGCCGCCGAAGAGCAGCAGCCCCAGCCCGAAGAGCCCGGCCAGGGCCACCCAGACGACCGTCCAGATGCCCGCTTCCTTGAGGGACACGTCATGCGGTTTGCGGCCGCCGATGAAGAAATCGGCGGCGACGAGGGCGCACAGACCGAGAATGGTCAGCACCCACAGGGTCAGGGAGACGTCCACTGTTCCTCCGGCACGTCATACGGCAACTGGTCAGCGTCGTCGCTGCCGGAGGAGCACCGGGGTACACCACGGGCGCCTCCGTACAAAAACAGTACAGGAAGACCCAAGTAAAGGTAAAAGAAAAACCAAAAGCCCTGGTCAGATGCCATATGCCTGACGCGCTTGCCCCACCTGCCAGAGCACCTGCCCCAGCACGTCGCTCCCCGGCGGGACCACGGACGGCTCGTAGGTCCAGGCGTGCCCGACCCAGGGGTCGGCGAGGTGGTCGTCGGCGACCGGGGTGATCCTCAGCAGGGAGCGCCAGAGCGGGTCCAGCACCGGCCCGTACGCCCGCGCGTCGGCGCGGTCGGCGACCATCATCAGGTGCACCCCCACGGACGGCCCCTCGTCCGCGAGATAGCGCAGCTGCGTCACGCCCCGGTCGTCGAAACCGTGCGGGAAGTCGTTGACGACGAGCAGTTGCGCGGCCGTGTCGAGATCCGGCGGCAGCGCGTCCGCCGCACCGCTGCGGATCGCCATCTGCACCAGGTCGACCCGCCGCGTCAGCCGGTCCAGCACCGCGGACACGCCCTGCGCACCGGCCGCGGGCGGCTCGCGCAGCGCGCCGGAGCTCAGCAGCGGCGCGAGCGACGCCCCCGCGGCCCCGGCCGGGTCGATGACCCGCACCGTGAAATCGCCGACCGGGTGGACGGCCAGCAGCCGGGCGGCGTGGGCGACCGCGGTGTCCATCGCCCGCCCGCGCAGCTCGGCCGGGTCCAGCAGGGCCGCTTCCGGGCCGGAGGGCCGCCCGCTGTCGATCCACAGGCCGCGCTCCAGCGGCAGCCGCACCAGCATGGGGATGCGCAGATCCGTGCGCTCGGGCAGATGCAGATCGCCCAGCCGCAGCGCCATGGGCGTCTCCAGCGGCAGCTGGTAGCCCTGCCAGACGGGGCTGTCCCAGCGGGCGAAGGCGGGCGGCAGCGCGTGCTCGATGACCTCGGACTCGGCCACCAGCTGATCGAGGTCGCGGTCGAGCATGGCACGCGCCCGGGCGACCAGGTCCTCCTGCCGGGCCCGCGCCTCGGCGCGGGCGGCGTCCGCGGCCGGACCGACGCGGGTCAGCGGGTCGGAGAGCACCTGGTCCAGCTCACGCTCCAGGCGCGACTCCGCGAAGTCGACGGCGCTGCGGTACGCGGCGGCCGACCGGGCGAGGTCCTCGAACATGCCCCACACCTGGTTGTAGAGGCGCTCGTCCAGCGTCCAGCCGTTGGCGTCCCCCGCGACGGGCGGCGCGGGGTCCTGCGCGGAGGCGGGCTCCGCGGGGCCGGGCGCGGCCGCTGCGGGCTCCGGAGCGGCGGCCGGTGCCGAGGCGTGCCGCCGGGGGTGCGCGTAGCTCACGCGGCCGCCAGGCGGCGCGGACGGGCCGTCCGCGGGAGCGGCGGCCGTGGCCGGTGCGGGCGCGACCGACCGGGCCAGGCCCTGGGCCACCGCCGCCTCGATGGCGGCCGCCGTGCCGGTGGCGTCGTCGAGGCCCTGGTCGCGCAGCAGCGCGACGAGCCCGCCCGCGTACCCCTGGCCGACGGCGCGCACCTTCCAGCCGCCCTGCCTGCGGTACAGCTCCAGGGCGACGACGGCCGATTCGGAGTCCAGGCCGGTGACCGTGTAGCCGACGACCTCGGTCCCGCCGAGTGCGGTGACGGCGACGAAAGGCGCGGCCATCGCGCCGAAGCGGGCCGCGCCGCCCTGGCCGGCCGGGAGGGCCAGCAGGACGTTGACGTGGTGGACGGACTCCGGGAGCGCGTCCAGGTCGACGGCCAGCCGGTGCCCGGCCGCGGCCTGCCGGGACACCTCCAGGCCGGGCAGCCGGTGCGCGCCCGGGTGCGCGACGCTCCGCGCACCGGCCACCCTGCCGTCGGCGTCACCGAGCGTGGCGCCCGCCACGACCGCCTCGGCCGCCGAGACGCGGATCTCCAGTCGGGTCTCCGCAAGCGGGTGGTTCTGTCCCCGCACCAACTCGGCCGTCATGCCCGCGCCCCCTTGTGATCTGTGCCCGCGCGGCGTCGTCCCCCGCCGCGTGTGTCGTACTCGCCGTGCCGAGCGCCCCGCGCGCCCGCGGGCCCGGCGGAGACTCCCTCCGCCGGGCCCGGTCGTCCCGTTTCCCCGGTATACGCCCTACAGGCTCGGCAGGATCGCCGGCATGAGGTCCTGGAAGGTCCGGCCGTTGGACGGCGTACCGATCGCGGTCATCTGCCAGCCGGCACCCGAGCGGTGCACCTTGGCCATGATCTGCGCGGTGTACGGGCCGCCGCCGTCGAGGGTGTAGCGGGCCAGCTCCTGCCCGGTGGTCTCGTCGACCAGGCGGCAGAACGCGTTCTGCACCTCGGCGAAGGTCTGGCCCGTGAAGGAGTTCACCGTGAAGACGATCTGGTCGATGTGCACGGGGACGCGCTGGAGGTCGACGAGGATCGCCTCGTCGTCACCGCCCTTGCCCGCGCCGCCGACCAGGTTGTCACCGGTGTGCTTGACCGAGCCGTCGTCACTGACCAGGTGGCGGAAGAAGACCACGTCCACCGGCTGGTCACCGGCGAACAGCACCGCCGACGCGTCGAGGTCGATCTCCTTGGTGCGCGACCCGAACAGTCCGCGGCGGGGTGCGGACTGCCAGCCCAGCCCCATCCGTACCGCGGTCAGGGTGCCCCCGTCGGCCTTCTGCAGGCTGATGCCCTGACCCTTGGACAAGTTGACCGTCACGCGCAGTCCCTTCTCGTGCTTTCCCCGGCCGCGCGTTCGCACGGCCACGCGACCGACCCTACGCAGAGCCACCGGCGCCCCCACCGCTCGGGCGCCCTTTTGTGGCGGTCTTGCAACATGCCGCGACCGCCCGCCCCCGGGCCGCCGTCAGGCGAGGCCCGCCTCCTTCATCTGCCGCAGCTCCTTCTTCAGCTCGCTCACCTCGTCGCGCAGCCGCGCGGCCACCTCGAACTGGAGCTCCGCGGCGGCGGCCCGCATACGGTCGGTCATGTCCTCGATGAGCTGGGCGAGTTCGGCGGCCGGACGGTCCGTCGCCACCGCCGCCTTGGCCTTGCCCTTCGCCTTGGCGCCGGCCTTGCCCGCGGGCGCCGTCGGGACCGGGGCCTTGCCCTTCTCGTCCTTGCGGTAGCCCGTGCCCAGCAGCTCCTGGGTGTCGATCTCCTCCCGGGCGAGGGAGGCCACGATGTCGCCGATCTTCTTCCGCAGCGGCTGCGGGTCGATGCCCCGCTCCGTGTTGTACGCGATCTGCTTCTCGCGACGGCGGTTGGTCTCCTCGATGGCCTTCTCCATCGCGGGAGTCACCTTGTCCGCGTACATATGGACCTGTCCGGAGACGTTGCGCGCGGCACGGCCGATGGTCTGGATCAGGGACGTCCCCGACCGCAGGAAGCCCTCCTTGTCGGCGTCGAGGATGGCCACGAGCGACACCTCGGGAAGGTCGAGGCCCTCACGCAGCAGGTTGATGCCGACCAGCACGTCGTACTCCCCGGCGCGCAGCTCGCGCAGCAGCTCCACCCGGCGCAGCGTGTCGACGTCGCTGTGCAGATAGCGCACCTGGATGCCCAGCTCCAGGAAGTAGTCCGTGAGGTCCTCGGCCATCTTCTTGGTGAGGGTGGTGACCAGGACGCGCTCGTCCCGCTCCACGCGCTGGCGGATCTCGTGCACCAGGTCGTCGATCTGGCCCTCGGTCGGCTTGACGACCACCTCCGGGTCGACGAGGCCGGTGGGACGGATGATCTGCTCCACGAAGCCGTCGGAGCGCGACAGCTCGTACTTCCCGGGCGTCGCCGAGAGATAGACCGTCTGCCCGATGCGCTCGACGAACTCCTCCCACTTCAGCGGCCTGTTGTCCATCGCCGACGGCAGCCGGAAGCCGTGCTCGACCAGGGTGCGCTTGCGGGAGGCGTCGCCCTCGTACATCGCGCCGATCTGCGGGACGGTGACGTGCGACTCGTCGATGACGAGGAGGAAGTCCTCGGGGAAGTAGTCGAGCAGGGTGTTGGGCGGGGAGCCGGGCTCGCGGCCGTCCATGTGCAGCGAGTAGTTCTCGATGCCCGAGCAGGAGCCGATCTGCCGCATCATCTCGATGTCGTACGTGGTGCGCATGCGCAGGCGCTGCGCCTCCAGGAGCTTGCCCTGCTTCTCCATGCGGGCGAGGGTCTCCTCCAGCTCCCTCTCGATGCCCGCGACAGCCTTCTCCATGCGCTCGGCACCGGCGATGTAGTGGCTGGCGGGGAAGACGTACAGCTCCTGGTCGTCGGAGATGACCTCGCCGGTGAGCGGGTGGAGCGTGGAGAGGGCCTCGATCTCGTCGCCGAACATCTCGATGCGGACGGCGAGCTCCTCGTAGACCGGGAAGATCTCGATGGTGTCGCCGCGCACCCGGAAGGTGCCCCGGGTGAAGGCCAGGTCGTTGCGGGTGTACTGGATCTCCACGAAGCGGCGCAGCAGCTCGTCGCGGTCGATCTCCTGGCCGATCCGGAGCGGGACCATGCGGTCGACGTACTCCTGCGGCGTACCGAGGCCGTAGATGCACGACACCGAGGCGACCACGACGACGTCACGCCGGGTGAGCAGCGAATTCGTCGCCGAGTGGCGCAAGCGCTCGACCTCCTCGTTGATGGAGGAGTCCTTCTCGATGTAGGTGTCCGACTGCGGTACGTACGCCTCGGGCTGGTAGTAGTCGTAGTAGGAGACGAAGTATTCGACCGCGTTGTTCGGCAGAAGCTCCCGGAACTCATTCGCGAGCTGGGCCGCGAGGGTCTTGTTGGGTGCCATCACCAGGGTCGGCCGCTGGAGCTTCTCGATCATCCACGCGGTGGTCGCCGATTTTCCGGTGCCGGTCGCGCCGAGCAGCACGACGTCCTTCTCGCCTGCGCGGATGCGCCGCTCCAGGTCGGCGATGGCCGTGGGCTGGTCGCCGCTGGGCTGGAAGGGGCTGACGACCTCGAAAGGCGCCACCTTGCGTTCGATCTTCGATACGGGCCGCATGGGTCCACGGTACGACCCCCCACTGACAACGGCCGGGCGCCGGAGTCCGGGCCTCCCCGGCCCGGAGCGGGCAGCCCGTACGCGCCACCGCTCCTCCCCCGCCGCGGCCGGTGTTCTGCCGTGGCCGGGCGGCGCTTCTGTCCGGGCCGCCCCCGGCGCGGGGCGCCGTGCGGATCACCGTCACCGTCGGTCACCGGGGCGTCCCAGCGCGGGCCCCGGGAGCGCCCTCGCCCCGATCGGCACGGCCGCCGTCCCGGGCGTCAGCGGACCCGGTGATCAGCGACGCCCCACCGGTCGTGGAGGCGGCGCCGGCCGAGGGGGCGACCGGGCGACGCCGGGCTCGCCGACCCCTTCCCGGAGCCGGCCTTCGGCCTCTTCCGGCCCAATATCCTCCAGGCGGGCGGCATTTCCCGCCTACGAGGGACCGGGCCCGGGCTCGGAGGTCGCGGACCGATACCGGCACAACGCCTGTGGCCCGTGTGACAGGAACGCCCTACGCTAACCCGTGTGACGGACGTGGAACGAACGGGCCCGCAGGCCGGAGCACGCGCATGGGCCTGGACGACGGTGGAGGTCCCCATCGGGCCCCTGGGGCTCGCCGCGACGCCGGAAGGGCTGCTGGAGGTCGTCTTCCACGCCGACGCGCGGCGGGCGGCCGAGGCCGTGGACCGGCTCGCGCGCCGCCTCGGCACCGGACCCGCGGCCCCGCCCTCCACCGCGCACAGCCTCCTCGCCGAGGCGGCGGCCGAGCTCGAGGCGTACTTCACCGGCCGCCGCGAGACGTTCTCCCTCCCCCTGGACTGGTCGCTGACCTCGGGCTTCAACCGGCGGGTCCTGCGCGAACTGGCCGCAGGAGTCCCGTACGGCACAGTCGTCAGCTACCAGGATCTCGCCGACCGCGTCGGCGAGGCCGGGGCCGCGCGGGCCGTGGGCGTGGCGATGGGGAGCAATCCGCTGCCGGTCGTGGTGCCCTGCCACCGCGTGGTCGAGAGCGGCGGCGGGCTGGGCGGGTTCGGCGGCGGCCTGGAGATCAAGAGGGCCCTGCTGTCACTCGAAGGAGTGCTCCCCGAGCCCCTTTTCTAGGGGTTACGCGGCTTCCGCCCGTTTCCGCCATCGGCGCTCGAAGATCGATTGTCAGTGGCGGCCCCTAGCGTTCCTCTCAGTCGGACCGGCCACCACGGCCGGCCGGAGAGGGGGCGTGCCATGGCCGGGACCACGACGTATCTGGAGCTGTCGCAAGAGGGCGGCGGGGCGCACAAGTTCTATGAGGTGACCCTGGACGGCACGGCCGTCGCGGTGCGCTACGGGCGGATCGGCAGCGCGGGGCAGGCGCAGAGCTCCACCTTCCCGACCGAGGCGAAGGCACGGGCCGCCGCGGCGAGGAAGATAGGGGAGAAGATCCGCAAGGGTTACGCGCCCGCGGTCCAAGGCCAGCGCACCGCCCGCTCGGTGACACGTCGTCAGGTCGCTTCCGCGCCCTCCACGGCCCGCGCGGTCGCCCCGGTGCTCTGGCGGTTCCGCACGGGCTCCTCCGCCTTCGGCATCCACATCGCCGAGGACCGCTGCTGGGTCGGCAATCAGTCCGGCGACGTCCACACCCTCGGCCACGACGGCGAGGTGCTCGCCCACTACCGGCTGCCCGACGGCGTCAAGTGCCTGGTGGCGGACGACTTCTGGATCTACGCCGGCTGCGACGACGGCGCCGTCTACGACCTCTCCTCCAAGCTGCCCTTCGCCGCCTACGAAATCGCCTCGGACGTCGACATCTTCTGGCTGGACATCCGCGAAGGCATTCTCGACGTGAGCGACCGCGACGGCGGGCTGACCGTCATCGACCACGAGGACGAACACCAGTGGTCACGCAGGAGCACCGGCTCCAACGCCTGGATGGTGCGCCGCGACGAACACGCCGTCTATCACGGCCACACCGACGGCGTGACCGCCTACGCCCCCGACGGCAGCGGCGAGCTGTGGCACACCCGCACCACCGGCGCCGTGCTGTTCGGCTGGCAGGAGGACCACTCCGTCTACGCCGGCACCGGCCGCCGGGTCGTCCAGCGCCTGGCGAAGGCCACCGGCGCCGTCGAGGCCACCTACGCCTGCGACTCCGCTGTCTACTCCTGCGCCACCGCGCCCGGCGGCCGCTACGTCTTCGCCGGTGACTCCGCCTCGTCCGTCTACTGCTTCGCCGCCGACGGCACCCGCCTGTGGAAGCTCGGCACGGGCGGCGGCTCGGCCCTGTCCATGCAGTACCTCGACGAGCGGCTCTACATGGTCACCACCGACGGCTCGCTGGTCTGCGTGGACGCCGGTGAGGCCGCCATCGCCGCCGCCCGCTCCGGCACCGTCCCGGTCCCCCTCGACATCAAGTCGGCCGCCGCCGTGCCCACCTACACCCCCGCGGCCACGGTCACCGCGACCACCACCGTCGTCGGCACGGGCATCGTCGTCGAGTGTGTCCAGGAGTCCGGCAGGGTCCGCGTGCACGCGGTCTCCCCCGATCACGACCCTGCCTGGAACGTCCAGTTCCCCCGCCACATACGTCAGCCGGGCGCCCGCTACGTCGTGGACGCCCTCTCCCCCGCCTCCGGCGGCTTCTACCGCGTGCGTGGCGAGATCAGGCGCCTGGTCTGACGGAGCCGCTCCGCCCCGGCCGGGTGGATGCTGGTAGTGGGAGATGGTGTGCGATGCGTACCGGCAATGAACCCATGAACGCCCGCAGCCCCCTGCGCCTGCGGTGCGGGCTCGCCGCGTGGGGGCTCGCCTGGGCCGTCGCCGGGACCGTGCTCTTCGCGCTGGCCGGGCACCCCGGGTGGGCGGTGGCCTGCGCGGTGCTGATCGTGGTGACCGCGGTCGATCTGGGCCTGGTCATCCGGCATATCCGGCAGGGCCCGCACTTCCAGCCGGGGCGCGACATACCGCCGTACGAACCTGTGCGAGGAGACCGGCGCACCGGCGGCCCCCGCCCATAGACCGGCCGGAGGCCAGCTCGCCGCCGGGAGGCCGAAGTCCGCGCCGGAGACCTCGGCCGGATCGGCGGCGACGCTCGGCAGCGGGCCCCGCAGCTCCGCCGGCGCCGTGCGCAGCGCGGGCGCGTCCGCCCAGGACCGCTCGTGGGCGACCGGACTCGGGGCACTGGCCGTCACCGTTCTCAACCAGGCGCTGCGCCCGGTGCCGACGGCTCCGCCGACCTGCTCCGTCCGGCCACTATGCCCCCGGAGGCCGGACGGGCTGATGTGAGAGGCACGGGCGCGCGGATGCCGGGGCCCGGCCGGGCGCCGGGTCAGCCGGGGCGGGGCCCGGCCTCGCCCTCCGCCGCGAGGAAGCGGCGGGCTTCGGCCAGGTGCCGCTCACGGTCGGCGGCGGGCATCTCCTCCCACTCCGCGTGGGCGGCCCGCACCCGTTCGGTGAGCGCGGTGGCGTACGGGCCGACGCGCAGGGCCTCCCGCAGTCCGATGCGCCCGGAAAGAATGTCGCGGGCCATTTCCCGCAGGACTTCCCCGGCGCCGCCCTCCGCCATTTCCTGAAGTCCGCGCCGGACCGCGCGCGCCTGGGCCCGGTCGCGGCCCGGTGCGAGGAATTCCTCGTACCCGACCTCTCGTTCACCCATGACCGCTCTCCCCGCCCCGGGAGTACGGAAGGGACGGCACCTGCGGGAAGTCGTCGAGCACGACCGCCACTTCTCCGCCGATATCCGCGAGTTGCCCGTACACCGCGTCGATTCTCATCTGGAGCATATTGACCGTCTTGGTCACCTCGCCCCACAGGTCACAGATCCGCAGGACCTCCGTGGCCGCCACGCCGTAGCCGACGCCCGCGCCCCAGCCCGTCCAGGCCGTCAGACCACCCGCCGCCCAGGCGATCGCGGCCGTCGCCGCGGCGTCCCCGATCAGGCCCATCAGCTGCCCAACGGCCTCACCGGTCATCGAGACCCCGTGGGCCGCCACGAGGTATTCCCCCCGCATGGTCTCCAGCGAGCCCTTGATGTCACGCAGCTTTCCGCAGAGGGAGGCGAAATAGGCGTCGGCGGCGGCCGCCGCCTCCCCCTGCCACACCTCGCCCAGCGACCTGTTCCCGGATTCGATGTTGGTGGCGAGCCCTTCACAGAATCCCGCGAGATTCGCCCACGCCTCGGCGCTCCGCGCGTATGCCTCCCAGTCGCCGGCGAAGTATTTCCTGCCCTCTTCCAAAGGGTCGAAGGCGAGGGCGAAATCCAGCACCCTGGACATCCAGAACGACGGGCTGACCAGATCCCCGGCGGCATTGAGCGTGTCGATCGGGGAGATGAATTCCTCCGGCGCGCGAGGAGGTGTGAGGCGATCGGTGGGCCGGACCACATCGCGGAGCTCCGTGCCGCCCGTCACTGCGGCACCTTCCGGCGGGCCGCGTCCATCCTCGCCGCCTCCCGCAGATCCGAGGCCCGGAACTCACCGGCCGCCCGGTCGACCTCGTCCGCCGAGGCCCGCAGCACGCGCTCCAGCCGCCCCATGGCAGCCATCATCGTCTCCGCCAGATCGCCGTGCAGATCGATGACCCTGGTCAGCAGGCCCTGCTCGGCCGAAGCGATGGCACCGTGCCGCCGCACATAGCCCTGCGCCTCGGCGGCATCGTCCGCGGCGCGGCGCAGCAGACCGGAGAAGCCGTGTAACCGTGTTGCTGGAACAGACAGGACCATACGGGGAGTTCGCCTCCGTAGCCGGGACCGGTTCGACGCGGCCGCATGCTAACGCACCACGCCCCCGGCCGCCGGAACTCCCTCACCCGATCGGGGAGTTGACCATCTCCCCGGCGTCTGCCTAATCCGGCGCGCCCGCGGACCGCTCCCGCAGCCGCGCCCAGACCCGCTCCACCTGCGGAGCCAGCGCCTCCAGCGGGCCGTCGTTGTCGATGACGAAGTCGGCCACGGCCAGGCGCTGTTCGCGCGTCGCCTGGGCCGCCATGCGGGCACGCGCCTCGTCGGGGGTCATGCCGCGCAGCCGCACGAGACGGTCGAGGCGGGTCTGGGTACCGGCGTCGATGACGACGACCAGGTCGTACAGCGGCGCCAGGCCGTTCTCGGCGAGGAGGGGTACGTCGTGGACGACCACCGCGTCCGGCGCGGCCGCCGCTTCCAGTGCGGCGGAGCGCGCCCGGACGAGGGGGTGGACGATGGCGTTCAGCGCGGCCAGCCGGCCGGGGTCGGCGAAGACGACCGCGCCCAGCCTGGGGCGGTCGAGCGCGCCCTCGGCCGTGAGGACCTCCGGACCGAACTCGGCGACGACGGCCGCGAGCCCCGGCGTGCCCGGCTCGACTACCTCACGCGCGATCCGGTCGGAGTCCACGACCACCGCCCCGTACGAGGCGAGCAGCCGTGACACCTCGCTCTTGCCCGCGCCGATTCCACCCGTAAGACCGACCTTCAGCATGGGCCCCACCGTAGCGGGCGGCGGTTCAGTGACCGCCGTCGCCCTCCCGGTCGGCGAGGAAACGCTCGAACTCGGCGCCCAGTTCGTCCGCCGACGGCAGCTCGACGGGCTCGGCGACGAGATTGCCGCGCGTCTCGGAGCCCGCCACCGCGTCGTACTGGTGCTCAAGGCCCCGGACGAGGGCGACCAGTTCCTCGTCGCCCTCGCCGATCTGCCGCTCGATCTCCTCCTGGGTCCGCAGCGCCTCGGTGCGCAGCGCGTGCGCGGCGTTCGGCAGCACCAGGCCCGTGGCGGCGGTGACCGCTTCGAGGGCGGTCAGGGCGGCGTCGGGGTAGGGCGAGCGGGCGACGTAGTGCGGGACATGCGCGGCGACACCGAGAACGTCGTGGCCGGCCTCCGCGAGCCGGAACTCGACGAGCGACTCGGCACTGCCGGGCACCTGCGCCTGGTCGAAATAGCTGCGGTGGCCGCGCATCAGGTCCGTGCGGTTGCCGTGCGGGGTGATGCCGACCGGCCGGGTGTGCGGCACGCCCATGGGGATGCCGTGGAAGTTGACGGACAGTCGCACGCCGAGCCGCTCCACCAACTGCCGCACCGCGGCGGCGAAGCACTCCCACTCCACATCCGGCTCGGGGCCCGCGAGCAGCAGGAAGGGCGCCCCCGTGGCGTCCTGCACCAGGTGCAGCTCGATCTTCGGAGCCTCGTAGGCACTCCAGCGGTCGCGCTGGAAGGTGAGCAGGGGGCGGCGGGCGCGGTAGTCGACGAGCCGGTCGTGGTCGAAGCGCGCGACGACCTGGTGCGGCAGGCCGTCCAGCAGCCGGTCGACGATCAGTTCGCCGGTCTCCCCCGCGTCGATGTAACCGTCGAAGTGGTAGAGCATGACCAGGCCGGCCGTGTCCTGAGCCAAGGCCAGGTCGGCTACGGCGAGCCCCTTGGGCTCCCATTCGTACAAACCCTGCGGATCCAACACAGTGACCGCTCCTCCTCATGTTCCGTACGGGGGAACGCGCGTGGAGGCCCGGCCCATTCCCGGTGGCCGGATCCCGACACGGCGCGGACACATTCCGCGGTGCCACGAGGGCATGAGGAAGGCCCGCTCCCCGAGGGGAACGGGCCTTGCTCAGTCAGCTGTCAGCTGTCGGTCGGAGCCTCAGCTCTGGCCGCCGGCCAGCTTCTCGCGGAGCGCGGCGAGCGCCTCGTCCGACGCCAGGGCGCCGGAGTTGTCGGCCGACTCCGAGGAGTACGAACCGCCGGAGACGTTGCCACCGGTGGAGGCGGCGGCCGGAGCGGCGGCACCCTCAGCGGCGGCCTGCTCGTCGGCCTCGCGGGACTTGATGACCTGCGCCTGGTGCTGCTCGAAGCGCTGCTGCGCCTCGGCGTACTGGCGCTCCCACTCCTCGCGCTGCTTCTCGTAGCCCTCGAGCCAGTCGTTGGCCTCGGGGTCGAAGCCCTCGGGGTAGATGTAGTTGCCCTGGTCGTCGTAGGACGCGGCCATGCCGTACAGGGTCGGGTCGAACTCGACCACGGACGGGTCGGCACCGAAGGACTCGTTGGCCTGCTTCAGCGAGAGGCTGATGCGACGGCGCTCGAGGTCGATGTCGATGACCTTGACGAAGATCTCGTCGTTGACCTGGACGACCTGCTCCGGGATCTCCACGTGGCGCTCGGCCAGCTCGGAGATGTGCACCAGGCCCTCGATGCCCTCGTCGACGCGGACGAACGCACCGAACGGAACGAGCTTGGTGACCTTACCCGGGACGACCTGACCGATCTGGTGGGTCCGGGCGAACTGCTGCCACGGGTCTTCCTGCGTCGCCTTGAGCGACAGGGAGACGCGCTCGCGGTCCATGTCGACGTCGAGGACCTCGACGGTGACTTCCTGGCCGACCTCGACAACCTCGGACGGGTGGTCGATGTGCTTCCAGGACAGCTCGGAGACGTGGACGAGACCGTCGACGCCGCCCAGGTCCACGAAGGCACCGAAGTTGACGATGGAGGAGACGACGCCGGAGCGCACCTGACCCTTCTGGAGGGTGGTGAGGAAGGTCTGGCGGACCTCGCTCTGGGTCTGCTCCAGCCAGGCACGGCGGGACAGGACCACGTTGTTGCGGTTCTTGTCCAGCTCGATGATCTTGGCCTCGAGCTCCTTGCCCACGTAGGGCTGGAGGTCGCGGACGCGGCGCATCTCGACGAGGGAGGCCGGCAGGAAGCCACGGAGGCCGATGTCGAGGATGAGACCACCCTTGACGACCTCGATGACGGTACCGGTGACGATGCCGTCCTCTTCCTTGATCTTCTCGATCGTGCCCCAGGCACGCTCGTACTGAGCGCGCTTCTTGGACAGGATGAGGCGACCTTCCTTGTCCTCCTTCTGGAGAACCAGGGCCTCGATCTCGTCGCCGACCTTGACGACCTCGTTCGGGTCGACGTCGTGCTTGATCGAGAGCTCGCGGGAGGGGATGACACCCTCGGTCTTGTAACCGATGTCGAGCAGGACCTCGTCCCGGTCGACCTTCACGATGACGCCGTCGACGATGTCGCCGTCGTTGAAGTACTTGATCGTCTCGTCGATCGCGGCGAGGAAGGCTTCCTCGTTACCGATGTCGTTGACCGCAACCTGCGGGGTGGTGGCGGTGGTCTCGGTGCTGCTCGTCATGTGGGTAAAGGCTCCGGTACGGACAGTGAGTCGTAGGTACTGCTACGCCGAGAACCCGTATCGCACCGCCGAAGCCGGACAGCCTTGGAGGCGCACCGTCCGAGGGCCTCCGAAGATCCGAGGATCTCCCGAAGCTCTCGAAGAAAACCGAAAGCGCCTCGACAACCGAGGGGACATACAACAAGTGCGAGCGCGACCTGCTATGTCTGAGGAGCGCAGGCCCGCAGCGCAACTTGTAGCATACGGGGGCAGCGGGGCACGGTCAATGCGCGAAGACGCACACCCGGGATGAAACCCGCATAACGGGCACAACTTCTGTTTCGCGAGGCCACGAGGGACCTGACGCACCCCGTAGCTTTACGCTCAGGCGCCGAGCAGGCGCATAGAAGATACGACAAACCTTGCCGAACCACTACTGCCGAGGGCACGACGGTCGAAATGATCCATGAGTACGAGCCGGAAGCGACCCGGCGGGCCACCGGCGAGGCGGAGAGCAGCCGGGCCAGCCGTGGCTGGTGGGACCGCAACGCCGACGAATACCAGAGCGAGCACGGCGCCTTCCTCGGCGACGACCGTTTCGTCTGGGGGCCGGAAGGGCTCGACGAGGCCGACGCCGCGCTGCTGGGGCCGGCCGACGGGCTCAAGGGACGCGACATCCTGGAGATCGGCGCCGGCGCGGCGCAGTGCTCGCGCTGGCTGGCGGCCCAGGGCGCGCGGCCCGTGGCGCTCGACCTCTCGCACCGGCAGCTCCAGCACGCCCTGCGGATCGGCGGCGGCGTGCCGCTGGTCGAGGCCGACGCGGGCGCCCTGCCCTTCGCGGACGGCTCCTTCGACCTGGCGTGCTCGGCGTACGGCGCGGTGCCCTTCGTCGCCGACCCGGTGCGGGTGATGCGCGAGGTACGCAGGGTGCTGCGGCCCGGCGGGCGCTGGGTCTTCTCCGTCACCCACCCCCTCCGCTGGGCCTTCCCGGACGAGCCCGGCCCCGAGGGCCTCTCCGTCTCCGCCTCCTACTTCGACCGCACCCCCTATGTGGAACAGGACGAATCCGGCCGGGCCGTCTACGTCGAACACCACCGCACGATCGGCGACCGCGTACGCGACGTGGTCGCCGGCGGCTTCCGCCTGGTCGACCTCGTGGAACCGGAGTGGCCCGCGTGGAACACCCAGGAATGGGGCGGCTGGTCCCCGCTGCGCGGCCACCTGATCCCGGGCACGGCGATCTTCGTCTGCGAACGGGACTGATGCTGTCGGGGGTCCTGGCGGCGCGGGTCCCGTGCCCCGGCGCGCGAGCAGGGGCGGGGGCGATTCCCGCCCACCGGCCTGAGCGAGACTGGGCCCTGTGATCCGCGCCGAAGCCCTCGCCCGACTCCCCGTCCAAGCCGCCCTCCCCGCCCTCACCCGCGCCCTCGGCGACCGCGGAGTCGCCGTCCTCTGCGCACCCCCCGGCACCGGCAAGACGACCCTCGTCCCGCTGGCCCTCGCCGGACTCCTGGGTGAGGGGCGGCCGCGGCGCGTGATCGTCGCCGAGCCCCGGCGGATCGCGGCGCGGGCCGCCGCCCGCCGCATGGCCTGGCTGCTGGGCGAGGCCGTCGGCGACCGGATCGGCTTCACCGTGCGCGGCGAGCGGCGGGCCGGGCCGCGCACCGTCGTCGAGGTCGTCACCACCGGCGTCCTGCTGCAACGCCTCCAGCGCGACCCCGAACTCGCGGGCGTCGACACCGTGATCCTCGACGAGTGCCACGAGCGGCACCTGGACGCCGACACGGCCGCCGCGTTCCTCCTGGACGTACGGGATGCCCTCCGGCCCGAACTGCGGCTGGTCGCGGCCTCCGCGACCACCGACGCCGAGGGCTGGGCCCGGCTGTTGGGCGGCGCCCCCGTGGTCGAGGCCGAGGGGATCGCGCACCCGGTGGAGGTGGTGTGGGCCCCGCCGGAGCGCCCCGTACGGCCGCCGCACGGGATGCGGGTGGATCCCGCGCTGCTGGAGCACGTCGCGGCCGTGGTGCGGCGGGCGCTGCGGGAGCGGCAGGGCGACGTGCTGTGCTTCCTGCCCGGTGTCGGCGAGATCGCGCGGGTGGCGGGACGGCTCGGCGGTGCCAAGGCGCTGGGCGCCGAGGTCCTCCAGGTGCACGGGCGGGCCCCCGCCGCCGTGCAGGACGCGGTGCTCGCGGGCGGCTCGGGGACCCGCCGGGTGGTCCTGGCGACCTCCGTGGCCGAGTCGAGCCTGACCGTGCCGGGCGTACGCGTCGTGGTGGACGCGGGCCTCGCGCGCGAGCCGCGCGTGGACCACGCCCGGGGCCTGAGCGCGCTCACGACCGTACGGGCCTCCCGGGCCGCCGCCCGGCAGCGCGCGGGCCGGGCCGGGCGCGAGGCGCCGGGCGCGGTGTACCGCTGCTGGACGGAGGCCGACGACGCGCGCCTGCCGCGGTTCCCGGCGGCGGAGATCACGGTCGCGGACCTCACGGCGTTCGCCCTCCAGGTGGCGTGCTGGGGCGACCCCGACGCGTCCGGCCTCGCGCTCCTCGACCCGCCGCCGGGCGGGGCGATGGCCGCCGCGCGCGACGTACTGACCGCCGTCGGAGCGGTCACGGCCGACGGCAGGCCCACGGACCGCGGCCGCCGCATGGCCCGCCTGGGCCTCCACCCCCGGCTGGCGCGCGCTCTGCTGGACGGCGCGCGCGAGGTGGGCACGCGCCGGGCGGCCGAGGTGGTGGCCCTGCTCAGCGAGGAGCCCCCGCGCGAGTACGGCGACGACCTCGCGGCCGCCTGGCGCACCGCCCGCCGCGGCGGCGACGCGTACGCGGCCCGCTGGCGCGCGGAGGCCCGCCGCCTGGAACAGGCCGCACAGGGCGGCACGCCGAGCGGGCCCGGCCACGAGCCGATGGGCGACGACGCCGTCGCCGGGCTCGTCGCCGCGCTCGCGTTCCCCGAGCGGGTGGCGCGGGCCCGGGGCGAGGGCGCCTATCTCATGGTGTCCGGCACGGGCGCCGAGCTGGGCGCCGGGTCGCGGCTGCGCAGCGGGCAGTGGCTGGCGATCGCCGTGGCCGACCGGCCCGTGACGGCCGCGTCCGCGCGGGTGACCCTGGGCGCGCTGATCGACGAGGACACGGCCCGGGAGGCCGCGGGAGCGCTCTTCACCGAGGGCGAGGAGGTCGGCTGGTCCGACGAGCGGCGGGACGTGGTGGCCCGCTCCGTCGAGCGCCTGGGCGCCGTGGAGCTGACCAGCCGCGCTCTGCCCGCCCCGGACCCCGCGCTCGTGGGCCGGGCGCTGCGCGAAGGGCTGCGGCGCGAGGGCCTGGGGCTGCTGCGCTGGACGCCCGAGGCCGACGGCCTCCGGCAGCGGCTGGCGTTCCTCCACCGCGAGCTGGGCGCGCCCTGGCCGGACGTGTCCGACGAGGCGCTGCTGGAGCACCCGGACGACTGGCTCGGCTGGGACCTCGACCGCGCCCGCAGACGCGCCGACCTGGAGCGGCTGGACGCGGGCAAGGCGCTGGAGCGGCTGCTGCCGTGGGCGTCCGGCGACGCCGCGCGCCTGGACGAGCTGGCCCCGGAGCGCATCGAGGTGCCGAGCGGTTCCCGGATCCGGGTGGACTACGGCGGCGAGCAGCCGGTGCTCGCGGTCAAGCTCCAGGAGCTCTTCGGCCGGCAGGAGACGCCACGGGTGGCGGGCGGCCGGGTGCCCGTACTCGTACACCTGCTGTCCCCCGCGGGCCGGCCCGCGGCGGTCACCGCCGACCTGGCCTCGTTCTGGAAGGACGGCTACCGGTCCGTACGGGCGGAACTGCGCGGCCGCTACCCCCGCCACCCCTGGCCGGAGGACCCGACGACGGCGGTGCCGACGCGCAGGACGAACGCCCGCCGCTGACCCTCCGGGGCTGTCGGACAAAGACTCCGACGAAGACGAAGGAGCCTCCCGCAGGCATCAGAAAGCGCCGCTCCCGCCGTACCTCGGGAGCGGCGCCGGTCTGTCGTGATCTCTTCAGGGGAGGTACCGCTCGACCGCGGCCTGTCCCTTCTCCTCTATCAGCCGCTTCGCGGCCTCCACCCGCTCGGGCGTCACATCCCGGCCCGACGCCATGACCAGGTCCTCGGGGTCGAACGGCCGCTCACCGCCGGTGTACAGCCGCACGGGCCGGGACGTGGTGGACGCGTCCTCGGAGCTCTCCTTCACGGTGGACCTCCTCTGTTCAGCTGCTCCCCGCAGGGGGCGGCTGTTGGGGTTTCCCTCCATCGTGTGACATTTCCGGAACAAGCGCACGCTGATCTCCCGCGGTGGTAGTCGCGGCGGACGGTGTCCGGCGGGAGCGGGCCTCCAGCAGCAGCGCGAGTCCCAGCAGCGCCCCGCCCAGGCCGAGGAACCCCCAGGGGAGCCAGCTGGTGAGCAGCAGCACCAGGCGGCGCTGCGAGGTGACGAGGGCGACGGTCGCGTCGACGTAGTCCGGCCGCATCCGCACGTCCCCGGAGAAGGCGGGGACCGGCTTCTTCTCGGGGTGCCCGATCCAGCGCATCTCCTCCCGGTGCTCCTCCTCGCCGTTGACGGGCGCGCCGGTCGTGGGATCGACCCAGAACATGCGCTTGGTGGTGTACCAGCGCTCCAGTCCGATCTGCCGGATGGCTTCGGGGGTGAGGCCCAGGGGCAGCGCCCGGGGCACGGGGACGCGGGTCCAGGGGATCGTCTGCTCGAAGTAGTAGACGCTCAGGCCGTGGAAGCGCCGGGTCCCCCCGTAGTGGATGGGCGCGGAGGCGCGGGTCTGCATGTCGAAGTACCGGTAGTCGCGCTTCTGCGCGAGGAAGGGCCACTTGAACTCGATGCCGTCGCGGCGCACCGGTGTGCCGTCGACGTTCTCGCCGCCCGCGTGGACGGGCTCCTGGCTGTGCGCGTCGAAGACGTAGCGCTCGGGGATCTTCGAGACCATCGCGCCGTCGGGCCCGGCGACATAGGTGAGGGTGTCCCAGACGACGACGTCCCGGCCCGTCTCGTCCTTGACCTTACGGGCCTGCTCCACATTGCCCTTGAGGGTCTCGGTCATGGTGATCCGGGAGACCTTCTTCGGCTCCAGGGTGCTGTAGTCGATGAGGGTCGCGTCCTTCGCCTCCAGGACGACGGTCTGGTAGCGGCCCGCGGGGACCTTGGCCAGCCGGGGGAAGGCGTACCAGCGCAGCAGCGGCGACAGGGTGGCGAAGAAGACCGCGAGGGCGAGGAGGACGAGACCGGCTCGGCGGCGCACGGCGGGCCCCCGCTCAGGGGTGTGCGGGGACGGTGGTCAGGAGCGGCTTCGGCGACGTCCGCCCGCCCGGCGGCCCGATCGCGGTCACCGCGAGGACGAGGGCGAGGGCGGCGGCCACTCCGATGACCACGGCGGCCAGTGCGCGCATACGTCCGCCTCCCAGGACAGCTGATGGACCGTCAGGAGTGGGGCACGCTAGCAACAGGGGCCGCATAAACCAAGGGGATTGGGCGGCTGGAGAAACCGGGAGCGCCCTGCCGCAGCGCCCTCCGGGCGCGCCCTCGCAGGACGGGCTTGCGGCTGCCGGACGGACTTGTGGCTGCCGGACAAGGGGCATCGTTGCCGGGCAGGCCCGTCGTTGCCGACGCGGGCTGGATACGCACCCACATCAGCCACATCAGCCCGTCCGGCGCTTGAGGACACCGCCGCGCAGCGGTGGTGCGCGCAGCGGCAGCGGCTGGTGCGCACAGCGGCAGCGGCCGGGTGCGGGCAGCCGAAACCGCCCGCACCCGGCCCGCGACGCCCGCGGGGAAACGGCTAGTGCGCCGCCGACTCCCAGTCCCCGCCCACGCCGACCGACACATCCAGCGGAGCGCGCAGTTCCACCGCCCCGGCCATCTCGCGGCGCACCAGCGCCTCCACCGCGTCGCGCTCGCCCGGGGCGATCTCCAGCACGATTTCGTCGTGCACCTGGAGCAGCATCCGGGACGTGAGCTCCTCGGCCTCCAGCGCCTGCCCCACCCGCAGCATCGCGATCTTCACGATGTCGGCGGCCGTGCCCTGGATCGGCGCGTTCAGCGCCATCCGCTCCGCCATCTCACGGCGCTGGCGGTTGTCGCTGTTGAGGTCCGGCAGATAGCGGCGGCGGCCGAGCATCGTCTCGGTGTAGCCCGTCGCCCGCGCCTCCTCGACCACCCGCTGCAGATAGTCGCGCACCCCTCCGAACCGCTCGAAGAAGGTGTCCATCAGCCGGCGCGCCTCGTCCGGGGCGATGTTGAGCTGCTGCGAGAGACCGAACGCCGACAGGCCGTAGGCCAGGCCGTACGACATCGCCTTGATCTTCCGGCGCATCTCCGGATCGACGTCGGCCTTGGCCACGCCGAAGACCTGGGAGGCGACCGTGGTGTGCAGATCCTCGCCCGACGCGAACGCCTCGATCAGGCCCTCGTCCTCGGAGAGATGGGCCATCACGCGCAGCTCGATCTGGCTGTAGTCCGCGGTCATCAGGGTCTCGAAGCCCTCGCCGACGACGAAGCCCCGCCGGATGGCACGGCCCTCGTCCGTACGCACCGGGATGTTCTGCAGATTCGGGTCCGTGGACGACAGCCGGCCGGTGGCGGCCACCGTCTGGTTGAACGTGGTGTGGATCCGCCCGTCGGGAGCGATGGCCTTGATCAGCCCCTCCACCGTGGAACGCAGCTTGGACTGCTCACGGTGCCGGAGCATGATCACCGGCAGTTCGTTCTCCGTCTGCGCCGCGAGCCAGGCCAGGGCGTCGGCGTCCGTGGTGTACCCCGTCTTGGTCTTCTTCGTCCGCGGCAGGCCCAGCTCACCGAAGAGGACCTCCTGGAGCTGCTTGGGCGAGCCCAGGTTGAACTCGTGGCCCGCCGCCGCGTGCGCCTCCGTGACCGCCTGCTGCACCGCCGCCGCGAACTGCTGCTCCATCCGCTCCAGCCAGCCGCGGTCCGCCGCGATGCCCGCCCGCTCCAGGCGCGCCAGCAGCGCGCTCGTCGGCAGCTCCACATTGGTGAGGAGCTCCGCCGCGCCCACGTCCTTCAGCCGGCCCGTGAAGGCGGCACCCAGATCCAGGACCGTACGCGCCCGGCCCATCAGGGCGTCCGCCTCGGCCTGCTCGTCCGCGCCGAACGCCAGCTGCCCGTCGCCCGCGGCGGCCGTGGCCAGCTCACGGCCCAGATACTCCACCGACAGCGCGTCCAGGGCGAACGAACGGCGGCCGGGCTTGACCAGATAAGCGGCCAGCGCCGTGTCCATCTCCACTCCGGCGACCGACCAGCCGTGCTCGGCGAAGACCCGCATCGCGGCCTTCGCGTCGTGCATCACCTTCGGCCGCGCCGCGTCCGCGCTCCACGCGGCGAACGCCCGCTCGTCCGCCTCGTCCAGCTCCGCCGGATCGAACCAGACCGCGGGCCCCTCACCCGACGCCAGAGCGATCTCGGCCACCCGGCCGCTGCCCTGCGACCAGGAGTCGACCATCTCCAGACCCAGCGGACCGAAGCCGTGCTCGGCCAGCCACGGAGCGAGCCCGCCCGTCGCCAGCACCACACCGTCGACCTCGGCACCGGCGGCCGGCGGCGCCTCCTCCTCGGCCTCCGCCCCCGGGTCGGCCGCCAGCAGCCGGTCCCGCAGACCCTGGTTACGGATCTCCAGACCCTCCAGGAACGCGATCAGCGCCGTGCGGTCGTACGCCGCGCGCACCAGCCCCTCCGGACCCACCGGCAGGGCCACATCGCGCACCATCTCGGTGAGACGGCGGTTGAGCTTGACCGACTCCAGGTGATCACGGAGATTCTGCCCGGCCTTGCCCTTGACCTCCTCGACCCGCTCCACCAGCTCCGCGAACGAACCGAACTGGGTGATCCACTTCGTGGCCGTCTTCTCACCCACACCCGGGATGCCCGGCAGATTGTCCGACGGGTCACCGCGCAGCGCCGCGAAGTCCGGATACTGCGACGGGCTCAGGCCGTACTTCTCCTGCACCTTCTCCGGCGTGAAGCGCGTCAGCTCCGACACGCCCTTCGTCGGATACAGCACCGTGACATCGTCGGACACCAGCTGGAAGGAGTCACGGTCACCCGTGACGATCGAGACGTGGAAACCCTCCGCCTCCGCCTGCGTCGCCAGCGTCGCGATCACATCGTCGGCCTCGAAGCCGTCCACCGCGAACCGCGGCACCCGCATCGCGTCCAGCAGCTCGCCGATCAGCTCGACCTGCCCCTTGAACTCGTCCGGCGTCTTCGAACGCGTCGCCTTGTACTCCGGGAACTCCGCCGAGCGCCACGTCTTGCGGGACACGTCGAACGCCACCGCGAAGTGCGTGGGTCGCTCATCACGCAGGGTGTTCGCCAGCATCGACGCGAAGCCGTACACCGCGTTCGTCGGCTGGCCACCCGCCGTGGTGAAGTTCTCCGCGGGCAGCGCGAAGAACGCCCTGTACGCCATGGAGTGCCCGTCCATCAGGAGCAGACGGGGCCGGTCTCCCCCCGCCGCCTCGGACCCGGTCACTGCGCTCATCTTCGCTGCCTTCGTCGCCTTTGCTGCCACGCCCCCGATCCTGCCACGGACCACTGACAATCCCGGCCACACGCACCTCCCGCCCGCCTCGACGACACCCCTGTCAGTGCCCCGTGACAGGATCAGCACGTACGGACATCCGCGGACCACACCCACGCACGGATCCGCGACCACCGACCGCTCAAGGGAGAGCGAGATGGCAGGCAAGCCGCCGACCAGCGATCCGGTCCAGGACGCACCCGAAGTCGCCGCCCCGCAGCACGCCGCCGCCGGCCTCCCCGCCGTCGCCCACTCCCTGCGCATGGCCCAGCAGCAGATGGGCCTCAAGCGCACCGCCCTCACCCTGCTCAAGGTCAACCAGAAGGACGGCTTCGACTGCCCCGGCTGCGCCTGGCCCGAGGGCGAGAAGCGGCACGCCGCCGAATTCTGCGAGAACGGCGCCAAGGCCGTCGCCGAGGAAGCCACCCTCCGCCGCGTCACCCCCGAATTCTTCGCCGCCCACCCCGTCAGCGACCTCGCCGGCCGCAGCGGCTACTGGCTCGGCCAGCAGGGCCGCCTCACCCAGCCCATGCACCTCGCCGAAGGCGCCGACCACTACGAACCGGTCAGCTGGGACCGCGCCTTCGACATCATCGCCGAAGAACTCGACGCCCTCGCCTCCCCCGACGAAGCCGTCTTCTACACCTCCGGCCGCACCAGCAACGAAGCAGCCTTCCTCTACCAGCTCTTCGCCCGCGAATTCGGCACCAACAACCTCCCCGACTGCTCCAACATGTGCCACGAGTCCTCCGGCTCCGCACTCTCGGAGACCATCGGCGTCGGCAAGGGCAGCGTCCTCCTCGAAGACCTCCACCAGGCCGACCTGATCATCGTCGCCGGACAGAACCCCGGCACCAACCACCCCCGCATGCTCAGCGCCCTCGAAAAGGCCAAGGCCGGCGGCGCGAAGATCATCACGGTCAACCCGCTCCCCGAAGCGGGCATGGAACGCTTCAAGAACCCCCAGAACGCCCGCGGGATCAGCGGCGTCGGCACCCCCCTCACCGACCTCTTCCTCCAGATCCGCCTCGGCGGCGACCAGGCGCTCTTCCGCACCCTCAACCGCCTGATCCTCGAAACCGAAGGCGCCCTCGACACCGACTTCATCGCCGAACACACCCACGGCTTCGAGGAATTCGCGCGCACCGCGCGCGCCGCCGACTGGGACGAGACGCTGCGCGCCACCGGCCTGCGCCGCGAGGAGATCGAGCGCGCCCTCGAAATGATCCTCGCCTCCCGCCGCACCATCGTCTGCTGGGCCATGGGCCTCACCCAGCACAAGCACGCCGTCCCCACCATCCGCGAAGTCGTCAACTTCCTCCTCCTCCGCGGCAACATCGGCCGCCCCGGCGCCGGCGTCTGCCCCGTCCGCGGCCACAGCAACGTCCAGGGCGACCGCACCATGGGCATCTTCGAACGCCCCGCACCCGCCTTCCTCGACGCCCTCGAGAAGGAATTCGGCTTCACCCCGCCCCGCGAACACGGCCTCGACGTCGTCCGCGCCATCCGCGCCCTCCGCGACGGGCAGGCCAAGGTCTTCCTCGCCATGGGCGGCAACTTCGTCTCCGCCACCCCCGACACCGACGTCACCGAAGCCGCCGTACGCCGCGCCCGCCTCACCGTCCACGTCTCCACCAAGCTCAACCGCTCCCACGTGGTCACCGGCGCCCGCGCCCTGATCCTCCCCACCCTCGGCCGCACCGAGCGCGACCACCAGGCCGGCGGCGACCAGTTCGTCACCGTCGAGGACTCCATGGGCATGGTCCACGCCTCCCGCGGCCGCCTCCGCCCCGCCGGCCCCCAGCTGCTCTCCGAGACAGCCATCGTCTGCCGCCTCGCCCGCCGCACCCTCGGCCCCCGGAGCACCACCCCCTGGGAGGACTTCGAGAAGGACTACGGCACCATCCGCGACCGCATCGCCCGCGTCATCCCCGGCTTCGAGGACTTCAACGCCCGCGTCGCCCGCCCCGGCGGCTTCACCCTCCCCCACGCACCCCGCGACGAACGCCGCTTCCCCACCACCACCGGCAAGGCCAACTTCACCGCCGCCGACATCGAATACCCCCGCGCGCCCCAAGGCCGCCTGCTCCTGCAGACCCTGCGCTCCCACGACCAGTACAACACCACCATCTACGGCCTCGACGACCGCTACCGCGGCATCAAGAACGGCCGCCGCGTCATCCTCGTCAACCCCGACGACGCGGCCGAACTCGACCTCGCCGACGGCACCTACGCCGACCTCGTCAGCGAATGGACCGACGGCAGCGAACGCCGCGCACCCGGCTTCCGCGTCGTCCACTACCCCACCGCCCGCGGCTGCGCCGCCGCCTACTACCCCGAGACCAACGTCCTCGTCCCCCTCGACCACACCGCCGACACCAGCAACACCCCCGCCAGCAAGTCCCTGGTCATCAGGGTGGAACCCGCCCTTCCGGCCTGATCACCCACCCGGCCCCCGCACCCACCCCACCCACCTGATAAGACGTTCACCACGCAACGACCAAGGACGAACGGAGCCGGACCCATGGGCGAGCAGAGCCAGACCACGTTCCCGCAGCAGGTCCTCGACGAATGGGCCGGCAGCGGACACGACCTGCACGCCCTCTTCTCCGCCGGCCACCTCGGCAACCGCATGGGCCTCCAGGTCCGCGAAGCCTCCCCCGACCGCGTCGTCGGCACCCTCCCCGTCGAGGGCAACACCCAGCCCTACGGCCTCCTCCACGGCGGCGCCTCCGCCGTACTCGCCGAAACCCTCGGCTCCGTCGGCGCCATGCTCCACGGCGGCCCCGGCAAGATCGCCGTCGGCGTCGACCTCAACTGCACCCACCACCGCGGCGTACGCTCCGGCCTGATCACCGCCGTCGCCACCCCCGTCCACCGCGGCCGCACCACCGCCACCTACGAAATCGTCATCACCGACGACCACGACAAGCGCGTCTGCACCGCCCGCCTCACCTGCCTCCTCCGCCCGGCGGACACCACCGCCTGACCGGACCCCACACCTCCGCACCCGCCACCACCCGCACACCCCTTCCTCACCCCGCCGACCCGCCCTACCTTTCGGCCATGAGGGACCCCACCCACCGCACACCCCGACGGCTGCCCACCGCACTCGGCGCCCTGCTGCTCACCACCGCCCTCGCCACCGGCTGCTCCGACACCCACGGCGAGGGCGCCGCCGACCACACCGACCCACCCGTCCAGGTGTGCGTCAAGCTCATCACCTACTGGGCCGGCCAGGACCTCACCGGCGGCCACTGGGCCGGACTCGACTGGGAACAAAAGGGCCTGTCCAACGACCAGTACGTCATCTACGACGACATCGTCCGGGCCGCCCGCACCGAACAACAGCGGCACGGCACCGACGCCGCCCGGAAACTGATAGCGCGTCAGGCACAGCAGCGCTGCGCCGCGGCCGACGGCGCCACCCACAGCTCCGAGAACTGGCGACCCCCGCCCACATAACGCTGCGTGACGCTCACCCCGCACGGCACCACGGAGATCCACTCCCCCCGCCGCACCGCCCGCGACGCCCTCCGCCGACAGCACACACGCCAGGCCCCGCCACGTCACCGACGCATTAGCAGAACTGCACCTTCGCACTATCTGGATGACGCCATTCACCCCAAAGGCGAAGACTGTCCGCTCAATACTGCTACAGCAACGCCCCCAAGTGACCTGCGTCATAACAAGACAGTCACATCATGGCCAGCACCTCTGCCACCCGCCGCCGCACACCCCTAGAGTCACGGCCAGTCACCACCCCCGGGCGCCGCACGACCCGAACCCACACCTTCCCACCCCGCCCGGCGGGAGACACGGCACCTCAGCAGAGGCAGCCGCGCCAGGGAAAGGACCCCACCTTGCGACACCGCTCCCTCCTCGTCCTCACCACCGCCATCGCCACCGGCGCCCTCACCCTCAGCGCATGCGGATCCCGCGACGACAAAAGCGGCACCGACCACGACAACGGCACCAACACCACCGTCGTCATAGGCATCGACGCCCCACTCACCGGATCACTCTCCGCCCTCGGTCAAGGCATCAAGAACTCCGTCGACCTCGCCGCCCGCACCGCCAACGACAACAAAGAAGTCAAAGGCATCACCTTCAAGACCGAACCCCTCGACGACCAGGCCGTCCCCGCCTCCGGCCAGCAGAACGCCACCACACTCGTCGCCGACAAGAACGTCCTCGGCGTCGTCGGCCCCCTCAACTCCGGCGTCAGCCAGTCCATGCAAGGCGTCTTCGCCCGCGCCGGCCTCACCCAGGTCTCACCCGCCAACACCAGCCCCGAGCTCAGCCAAGGCCCCAACTGGCTCAAAGGCCAGAAAACCCGCCCCTTCAAAACCTACTTCCGCACCGCCACCACCGACATCATCCAAGGCCGCTTCGCCGCCCAATACGCCCACAACGACGCCAAGAAAACCAAAGCCTTCGTCGTCGACGACAAACAGACCTACGGCGTCGGCCTCTCCTCCATCTTCGCCCAAGAATTCAAACACCTCGGCGGCCAGGTCGTCGGCACCGACCACATCACCGTCAAGGAAACCGACTTCTCCAGCGTCGCCAACAAAATCAAGGACTCCGGCGCCGACATCGTCTACTTCGGCGGCCAGTACCCCGAAGGCGGCCTCCTCTCCGACCAGGTCAAAAAAGCCGGCGCCCACATCCCCCTCATGGGCGGCGACGGCATCTACGACCCCGCCTTCATCACCGCCTCCAGCGAAAGCAACGACGGCGACCTCGGCACCTCCGTCGGCTACCCCGTCGACCAGCTCGACTCCGCCAAAACCTTCGTCAAAAACTACGCCAACGCCGGCTACAAAGACCCCTACGCCGCATACGGCGGCTACTCCTACGACGCCGCCTGGGCCATCGTCCAAGCCGTCAAAAAAACCGTCGAAGACAACAACGGCAAACTCCCCGGCAACGCCCGCGACAAAGTCACCGAAGCCATGAGCAAGATCTCCTTCGACGGAGTCACCGGCAAGGTCTCCTTCGACGAATTCGGCGACACCACCAACAAACAACTCACCGTCTACCAGGTCCAGGGCAACACCTGGCACTCCATCAAGAGCGCCACCTTCAAAGACTGACCCCCACACCCAAGGCCACCCACCCCACCGCGCGAGGACGCCACCACCACGCCCTCGCGCGGACCCACATCCGACACCCACATCGGAGGCCCGCGGTGCACCAACTGCCGCAAACGCTGGTCAGCGGACTCGCCCTCGGTGCCCTCTACGGCCTCATCGCCATCGGGTACACCATGGTCTACGGCATCGTCCAGCTCATCAACTTCGCCCACGGCGAGATCGTCATGATCGGCGCATTCGGCGCCCTCACCATCCACCTCTGGCTACCCGCCGGCACCACCCTCGCCACCGCCCTCCCCCTCATGCTCATCGGCGGCGCCACAGCCTCCGTCGCCATCGCCACCGCCGCCGAACGCTTCGCCTACCGCCCCCTCCGCAACGCCCCCCGCCTCGCCCCCCTCATCACCGCCATCGGCCTCTCCATAGCCCTCCAGCAAACCGTCTGGGCCTTCTACCCCGACGCCAAGAAATCCCGCCCCTTCCCCCAATTCCAAGGCGACGCCTTCGAACTCGCGAGCAACATCCACATCCAGCGCGACGACCTCTTCGTCCTCATCGCCGCACCCCTGTGCATGCTCGCCCTCGGCCTCTTCGTCGCCAAAAGCCGCACCGGCCGCGCCATGCAAGCCACCGCCCAGGACCCCGACACCGCAAAACTCATGGGCATCAACACCGACCGCATCATCGTCCTCGCCTTCGCCATCGGCGGCGCCTTCGCCGCCGTCGCCGCAGTCGCCCAAGGACTCCGCGCCGGCCAGATCAACTTCGAAATGGGCTTCATCCTCGGCCTCAAAGCCTTCACCGCCGCCGTACTCGGCGGCATCGGCAACATCTACGGCGCCATGCTCGGCGGCGTCGTCCTCGGCATCGCCGAAGCCGCCTCCACCACCTACATCCAGAACATCCCCGGCATGCACCAACTCGGAGGCGGCGGCTGGAAGGACGTCTGGGCCTTCGTCCTCCTCATCCTCGTCCTGCTGATCAGGCCCCAAGGACTGCTCGGCGAACGCGTCGCGGATCGGGCGTGACCACCATGACCCCAGCCAACCCCACCACCATCGAAACCACCCCCGTCATCCCCCTCCCCCTCACCGCCGCCCGCACCCTCACCACCACCGGCGCCCTCCTCACCACCGCCTCCACCTTCCTCTCCTGGACCTGGACCACCGCCTTCCCCGGCAACCTCACCGTCACCGGCTACCCCGGCGGGCTCCAACTCCTCACCCTCACCGGCGCCCTCCTCACCCTCGCCCTCACCCTCGCCACCTGGCCCACCCCCGGACTCCGCTGGCTCAACCCCACCCGACGCCACGACGCCACCACCTACCTCGCCGCCGGCACCCTCGCCACCACCTGGTACACCCTCGCCGCCATCGCCGTACAACTCGGCGGACTCGCCAACCTCGAACCCGGCGGCTACGTCGCCGCACTCGCCACCCTGCTCACCCTCACCGGCGCCCTCGGCCTCCCCATCGACCGCCGCACCACCGCCTCCTACCCGCCCGACAGCCCCCTCGCCACGCTGCCCCGCCCCCTGGCCACCGCACTCCGCGGCACCCTGCGCACCATCCGCCCCGGCCGCACCAGCCGGCCCCTCCCCACCGCCCGACCACTCCCCGCCTGGGCCGAAATCCTCATCATCGCCGCCGCCTTCGGCATCGCCCTCTACCTCGTGACCTACGGCATCGGCACCGGCTACGGCGAACTCTTCACCGGCTTCCTCATCCTCACCGCCTTCGCCACCCTCGCCCTCCGCAAAGCCGGACTCGTCACCAGGCTCACCGAACTCACCGACAAACACCGCAACATCACCATCACGGCCGCCTTCGTCGCCGCCGCCCTCTTCCCCCTCACCCAGTCCACCGACCAATACACCCTGATCGCCGTCAACATCCTGATCTTCTCGACCGTCGCCCTCGGCCTCAACGTCGTCGTCGGCCTCGCCGGCCTCCTCGACCTCGGCTACGTCGCCTTCCTCGGCGTCGGCGCCTACACCGCGGCCCTCGTCTCCGGCTCCACCGCCTCCACCCTCGGCGTCCACTTCCCCTTCTGGGCCGCCGTCCTCACCGGCGCCGCCGCCTCACTCGCCTTCGGCATCGTCATCGGCGCCCCCACCCTCCGCCTCCGCGGCGACTACCTCGCCATCGTCACCCTCGGCTTCGGCGAGATCTTCCGCATCACCGTCGGCAACCTCAACGGCGAATCCGGCCCCTCCCTCACCAACGGCCCCAACGGCATCCCCAACATCCCCGACCTCAAGTTCTTCGGCTACAACTTCGGCTCCACCCACACCCTCGGCAACATCACCCTCAACCCCTTCGCCAACTACTACCTCCTCATGCTCCTCATCACGATCCTTGTCGTCCTCGTCTTCAGCCGAGCCGGCAACTCCCGCATCGGCCGCGCCTGGATCGCCATCCGCGAGGACGAGACCGCGGCCAAAGCCATGGGCATCAACAGCTTCCGGCTAAAACTCCTCGCCTTCGCCCTCGGCGCCACCCTCGCCGGACTCGCCGGCACCGTACAGGCCCACGTCGCCTACACCGTCGTGCCCGAGCAATACGTCTTCGCCGGCCCCGTGCCCCCCAACTCCGCATTCCTCCTCGCCGCCGTCATCCTCGGCGGCATGGGCACCATCCGCGGCCCCCTCCTCGGCGCGGCCCTCCTCTATCTCATCCCCGCCAAACTCCAATTCCTCCACGACTACCAACTCCTCGCCTTCGGCCTCGCCCTCATCCTCCTCATGCGCTTCCGGCCCGAAGGACTCATCCCCAACCGCAGGCAACAACTCGAATACCACGAGGACGCCACCGGAACCCTCGGCATCACCAAGGCGGAGGCGTAACCACCATGAACACCACCCACGACGCCCCCGTCCTCACCGCCACCGGCGTCACCATGCGCTTCGGCGGGCTCACCGCCGTACGCACCGTCGACCTCACCGTCCACGAGCACGAGATCGTCGGCCTCATCGGCCCCAACGGCGCCGGAAAAACCACCTTCTTCAACTGCCTCACCGGCCTTTACCGCCCCACCGAAGGCACCGTCACCTACCGCGACACCGCCCTCCCGCCCAAACCCCACCTCGTCACCCGAGCCGGCGTCGCCCGCACCTTCCAGAACATCCGGCTCTTCGCCAATATGACCGTCCTGGAAAACGTCCTCGTCGGCCGCCATACCCGCACCAAAGAAGGACTCTTCGCCGCCCTCCTCCGCGGCCCGCGCTTCCACCGCGCGGAAGCCGCATCCACCCAACGGGCCATGGAATTACTCGACTTCACCGGCCTCACGCACAAAGCCGACCACCTCGCCCGCAATCTCCCCTACGGCGAACAGCGCAAGCTCGAAATCGCCCGCGCGCTCGCCAGCGACCCCGGACTCCTCCTGCTCGACGAACCCACCGCCGGAATGAACCCCCAGGAAACCCGCGCCACCGAAACACTCGTCCGCGCCATCCGCGCACAGGGCACCGCCGTCCTCGTCATCGAGCACGACATGCGCTTCATCTTCAATCTCTGCGACCGCGTCGCCGTCCTCGTCCAGGGCGAAAAACTCGTCGAAGGCACCTCGGACACCGTCCAGGCCGACGAACGCGTCATCGCCGCCTATCTCGGCACACCCTTCGAAGGCGCCCCCGGCCAGGAGGAAGTCGCCGAAGTCGAAGCCGCGGAAGCGGAAGCGGAAGCCGCCCACGCGGAGGAGGACCGATGACCGCCCTCCTGGAGGTCGAGGACCTCCGCGTCGCCTACGGCAAGATCGAAGCCGTCAAAGGAATCACCTTCACCGTCGAGACCGGCCGGATCGTCACCCTCATCGGCACCAACGGCGCCGGGAAGACCACCACGCTCCGCACCCTCTCCGGCCTCATCAAGCCACTCGGCGGCACTGTCCGCTTCGACGGCCGCGACATCGTCGGCACCCCCGCCCACGAGATCGTCGCCCTCGGCCTCGCCCACTCCCCCGAAGGCCGCCACATCTTCCCCCGCCTCACCATCGCCGAGAACCTCCAGCTCGGAGCGTTCCTCCGCAAGGACACCCACGGCATCCAGCA
The DNA here is from genome assembly GCF_055558795.1 of Streptomyces sp. NPDC025618. Classification (NCBI taxonomy): domain Bacteria; kingdom Bacillati; phylum Actinomycetota; class Actinomycetes; order Kitasatosporales; family Streptomycetaceae; genus Streptomyces; species Streptomyces sp. NPDC025618. The sequence goes on from NZ_JBVHLW010000001.1 coordinate 92,954, forward strand.
GGACATCCAGCGCGCCTACGAGCTCTTCCCGATCCTTGGCGAACGATCGAAGCAGGCCGCCGGCACCCTCTCCGGCGGCGAACAGCAGATGCTCGCCATGGGCAGGGCCCTGATGTCCCGCCCCAAGCTCCTCATGCTCGACGAACCCTCCATGGGACTCTCCCCGATCATGATGCAGAAGATCATGGAGACCATCGCCGAACTCAAGGGCACCGGCACCACGATCCTGCTCGTCGAACAGAACGCACAGGCGGCGCTGTCACTCGCCGACCAAGGCCACGTCATGGAAATAGGAAAGATTTCCCTTTCGGGGTCGGGTGCGGATCTTCTGCACGACGAATCGGTGCGAAAGGCGTATCTCGGGGAGGACTGAGACATAGGGAAAGGGCCCGCACCATTCCATGGCGCGAGCCCTTTCCTTCCGCTGTCTACTACCCCTTGGCCTTCTTCTCCTCGGCGTCCTCGATGACCGCCTCGGCCACCTGCTGCATGGACAGCCGCCGGTCCATCGACGTCTTCTGGATCCACCGGAACGCGGCCGGCTCCGTCAGCCCGTACTGCGTCTGCAGAACGCTCTTCGCCCGGTCCACGAGCTTCCGCGTCTCCAGCCGCTGGGAAAGGTCGGCGACCTCCTGCTCCAGCGCCTTCAGCTCGGTGAAGCGCGACACCGCCATCTCGATGGCGGGCACCACGTCGCTCTTGCTGAACGGCTTCACGAGATACGCCATCGCCCCGGCGTCCCGCGCCCGCTCCACGAGCTCGCGCTGCGAGAAGGCGGTGAGCATCAGCACCGGCGCGATCGAGTCCGCGGCGATCTGCTCGGCGGCGGAGATCCCGTCGAGGACGGGCATCTTCACGTCCAGGATGACCAGGTCCGGCTTGTGCTCCCGGGCGAGCGCGACCGCGGTCTCCCCGTCGCCCGCCTCGCCGACTACGGAGTACCCCTCTTCTTCGAGCATCTCTTTGAGATCGAGCCGGATGAGGGCCTCGTCCTCGGCGATCACGACGCGGGTGGTGTGGGGAGGGGTGTGCGGCTGCTCGTCGTCGACGGGCGGCGTGGGCTCGGCGGCGGTCACGGGTCTCCTCGATGGGGGCAGGTGGTGCCCCCTGAGCGTACCCGCGCGCCTTCGCGCAGCCGCATAGGGTACGCTAGCGAGGCCAAGCCTGGCCGGGTTGGTGGAAGGGTATACACGAATGTCTCAAACACATTTGCCCGAAAGGGCTTGCGGGTTCGAATCCCGCACCCGGCACTCTTAGCCAAAGCGGACCTTCACCTTCTCGTGAAGATGTTCCATTTTCACCCTGCGCACGTGCTTTGTGGCGCAGGGTTTGTTCATGCAGATGCACGGCACAGAGGTGCGCCAGAAGGCCCTCACTCTCCTGCGTAACGGCTCCAAGAACGCGGACGTCGCACGCGCCCTCAACATCCCCCTCGGCACCATCAGCTACTGGCGCCATATGGACCGGGCCAAGCGCGGGGAATGCCCAGGGGCTCACAACCCCAAGTGCCCGAGATGCGACGGTCGCGAGCTCGACGGAGCGGCGTACGCCTATCTCCTGGGCCTCTATCTTGGCGACGGTCACATCATCCAGTGCGCTCAGCACCGAGTGCCCAGTCTCATGATCACCTGCGCCGACTCATGGCCCGGCTTGATGGACGAGTGCGAGAAGGCCATGCGTGCCGTCCTGCCCGACGACTCGGTCTGCCGCGTCCGCAGCAAGGGCTGCCACAACGTGAAGGTCTACTCCAAGCACCTCTGGTGCCTCTTCCCCCAGCACGGGCCAGGCAAGAAGCATGACCGTCCCATCGCTCTTGAGCCATGGCAGCAGGCCATCGTCGACGCGAGACCCTGGGAGCTCATACGCGGGCTCTATCACTCCGACGGCTGCCGGATCACCAACTGGACCACCAAGCTCGTGGGCGGGGAGCGCAAGCACTACGAGTACCCGCGATACTTCTTCGCTAACAAGTCCGACGACATCCGCAAGCTCTACTGCAACACACTCACGAAGGTCGGCGTCGCATGGAGCACGCTGGCTCGCGGCAGCGACCCCTTCAACGTCTCAGTCGCCCGCAAAGCATCCGTCGCCCTCATGGACGCCCACATAGGCCCCAAATACTGACCACTACCCCCCTCGACGGAACAGCGCTGTCCACAAAAACGCCTCCCCGAAGTACGGCGACTCCGGCAATTCATCGCGCATCCGCCGGAGTTCGACCTCCTCCAGGTCGGAGAAGATCCAGCGCAACGCCTCCGGCGTATAAGCGAGCCCACCCCCAAGGCCCGACTCCCGGTAGAGCGCCGCGTCGGAGAGTTCGGAGCCCATCGCTCCAGCCGCGAAGCAGGTCAGGCCCAAGTGGCCGCCCGGGGCAAGCACACGATCGAGAAGAGCGCGGTAGCTGATGCGACGGTGGGGCGGCAGATGGTGGAAGCAGCCCGAGTCGTAGATCAGGTCGTAGGGGCCCGTCAGTTCGGTCCCGGCCAGAGCGAACGCGTCGCCGCAGTGGAAGCGGATGTCGGCCCCGGCCTCGCGGGCGCGTTCCTCGCCCCACGTGATGACCGTCGGGGAGAGATCGACGGCGTCCACCTGGAAGCCCAGCGCGGCCAGGTGCAGCGCGTTGCGGCCCGGGCCGCAGCCCAGGTCGAGGGCTCGGCCGGGGGTGATCAGCCCTCGGTCGATGTACGAGGCCAGGTTCTCGTCCGGTTTGGCGACGAAGAACGGCACGGGTTTTGTCCGGTCGTCGTAGAAGCCGTCCCACCAGGTGGTGCCGTCGGCTGTCCAGCGGTCGGCTTCCGGTGCGAACAGGCCGTCGAGGAGCCCCAGTACGTCGTCGACCGTGCGGATGTTCCGGTCCATCCGGTCCCCCTTCCGTCTGGGGAAACCGTAGGGCCGGGGCACGTGAAAGCCCAGGTCGGGGCGTATGGTGTGCGGGCGTCGGCGGGCCGCTGGGGCCGGAGTGCGAGCGGGGTGGGCCCGTCACCCTCGGCCCGGGTCGTACGGTTGCGCGTTCCGCCTGCGGAGCCCGTGCAGGGGCCGTTCCGGGCGGTGTTGAGGCCGGTTTCTCACTCCTCTCCGATGTGGTGGACCCGTACGAGGTTGGTGGTTCCGGCGACGCCCGGTGGGGAGCCGGCAGTGATGATGACCATGTCTCCCTTGCGGCAGCGGCCGATCTTGAGGAGGTGTTCGTCGACCTGGTCGACCATTTCGTCGGTTGTCTGGACCATGGGCCCGAGGAAGGTCTCGACGCCCCAGGTGAGGTTGAGTTGGGAGCGGGTGGCGGGTTCGGGGGTGAAGGCGAGGAGGGGGATGGGTGAGCGGTAGCGGGAGAGGCGGCGTGCGGTGTCGCCGGATTGGGTGAAGGCGACGAGGTGGGTGGCGCCGAGGAAGTCGCCCATTTCGGCGGCGGCGCGGGCGACGGAGCCGCCTTGGGTGCGGGGTTTGCCGCGTTCGCTGAGGGGTGGGAGGCCCTTGGCGAGGATGTCCTCCTCGGCGGCGGCGACGATGCGGCCCATGGTCTTGACGGTTTCGATGGGGTATTTGCCGACGCTGGTCTCACCCGAAAGCATGACGGCGTCGGTGCCGTCGATGACGGCGTTGGCGACGTCGGAGGCTTCGGCGCGGGTGGGGCGGGAGGCGTCGATCATGGAGTCGAGCATTTGGGTGGCGACGATGACCGGTTTGGCGTTGCGCCGGGCGAGTTTGATGGCGCGCTTCTGCACGATCGGGACTGCTTCGAGGGGCATTTCGACGCCGAGGTCGCCGCGGGCGACCATGATGCCGTCGAAGGCGTCGACGATGCCGGGGAGGTTCTCGACGGCTTGGGGCTTTTCGATTTTCGCGATGACGGGGAGGCGGCGGCCTTCGTCGTCCATGACGCGGTGGACGTTGACGATGTCATCGGCGCTGCGGACGAAGGAGAGGGCGATGATGTCGGCGCCGGTCCTGATGGCCCAGCGGAGGTCTTCGACGTCCTTTTCGGAGAGGGCGGGGACGGAGACGGCGACGCCGGGGAGGTTGAGGCCCTTGTGGTCGGAGACCATGCCGCCTTCGATGACGATGGTGCGTACGCGGGGGCCGTCGACGTGGGTGACTTCGAGGGTGACGCGGCCGTCGTCGACGAGGATGCGTTCGCCTTTGGTGACGTCGGCGGCGAGTCCGTCGTAGGTGGTGCCGCAGTGGTGGCGGTCGCCTTCGGTGTCTTCGACGGTGATGGTGAACTCGTCGCCGCGTTCAAGAAGTACGGGGCCTTCGTGGAATCGGCCGAGGCGGATCTTCGGGCCTTGAAGGTCGGCGAGGATGCCGATGCTGCGGCCGGTTTCTTCGGCGGCTTTGCGTACTCGGTGGTAGCGCGCCTCGTGGTCGACGTAGGTGCCATGGCTGAGGTTGAACCGGGCGACGTCCATTCCGGCTTCGACGAGTGACTTGATCTGCTCGTACGAGTCGGTGGCCGGTCCCAGGGTGCAGACGATTTTTGCTCGGCGCATGGCACGACCTTATGACCTACCGGTGGGTAGACAATTGGTCGAGTCCAAGTCCCCAACGTCCGTTGGGTAAAAGCTTGTTGACAATTAGTGAAACGTGCGCGGGGGTGCTCCGATGAGCGTTCGCGCACGCCCCGCGCGAGCGTCGTCAGAGTGCGGGGGGCGTCATGGTGAATCGTGCGTTGACCTGTGCGTAGACGTTCTGGCGCTGGGGTTCGAGGTCGAGTGCGGGGGCGGGGGCGGCGCCGCCGTAGCCGGCCGAGCGCATGAGGCCGCCGGGGGCGGGGGGCAGGCCGGCGGGGGCGGTGTTCTCGGCGCCGAGGTCGGCGAGTTCCACGAGGGCGACGAGCCGGGCGCCGAGGGCGCCCGCGTATTCGCGGGCGCGTTGCACGGCTTCTCGGACGGCCTGTTGGCGGGCTTCGCGGTGGGCGGGTGAGTCGGGGCGCAGGGCCCACCAGGGGCCGTCGACGCTGGTGAGGTCGAGGGCGGCGAGGCGGGTGGTGAGTTCGCCGAGGGTGGTGAAGTCGCTGAGGGTGGCGGTGAGGCGGACGCTGCCGTGGTAGGCGTGGATGCGTTCGTGGCGGCCTTTTTCGGTGAGTTGGGGGGTGATGGTGAAGGTGCCGGTCTCGAGTTTTTCGACGGTGTCGCCGTAGCTCTTGAGCAGGTCGAGGGTGTGGTTGTTGCGGCGGGTGAGGTCGTTGAGTGCTGTGGTGCGGTCGGTGCCACGGGCGCTGATGGTGATGCTGATGTGGGCGATTTCGGGGTCGACTTCGAGGCGGGCTTCGCCGCGGACGGCGAGCCGGGGGCTGTCGGGGGTGCCGTAGGGCAGCGGTGCGGGTGTGGTCATGGGGTCAGCGTCTCAGGCCGGGGGCGTGGGGGGCGCCACGTGGGAGTCACCGTTTCGCAACCTCGCGGGGGTGTTGTGGCGGGGGTGGCGGACGCCAGAATCTACGCGCGTTGTCGTTGAGTTGAGCTGCGAGATTCTGGGAGTTGACGTGGTGTTGGACCGGAGGAATTTCCTGGGGCGTACGGCTGCCACGGGTGCGGGTGTCGCGCTGGTGGGGTCGGTGGGTGCCGGGTCGGCCGAGGCGCGGGAGGCGGTGGCGGGCTCGGGTGGGGGCCGGGGCCGGCACTACGCGTTGACGGTGCTGGGGACGACGGATCTGCACGGGAATGTCTTCAACTGGGACTATTTCACGGATGCGGAGTTCGATGACCAGGCGCACAACGATGTGGGGCTGGCGAAGATCTCGACGCTGGTGAACGAGGTGCGGCGGGAGAAGGGGCGGCGGAATACGCTGCTGATCGACGCGGGTGACACGATTCAGGGCACTCAGCTGTCGTATTACTACGCGCGGGTGGATCCGATCACGAAGGCGCATGGTCCGGTGCATCCGATGGCGCGGGCGATGAATGCGATCGGGTATGACGCGGCGGCACTGGGGAATCACGAGTTCAATTACGGTATTCCGGTGCTGCGGAAGTTCGAGGAGCAGTGCGATTTCCCGTTGCTGGGTGCGAATGCCTTGGATGCGAAGACGTTGCGTCCGGCTTTTCCGCCGTATGTGATCAAGCGGGTGCGGGCGCCGTTCGGGCGGGATGTGCGGGTGGCGGTGCTGGGGCTCACGAATCCGGGGATCGCGATCTGGGACAAGGCGAATGTGCAGGGGAAGATGGTGTTCCCGGGGCTGGAGGAGCAGGCGGCGAAGTGGGTGCCGAAGCTTCGGTCGATGGGTGCGGATGTGGTGATCGTGGCGGCGCATTCGGGGGCGAGTGGTACGTCGTCGTACGGGGATCAGTTGCCGTATGTGGAGAATGCGGCGGCGTTGGTGGCGGAGCGGGTGCCGGGGATCGATGCGATTTTGGTGGGGCATGCGCATGTGGAGATTCCCGAGCGTCGGGTGGTGAACAAGGAGTCGGGCCGGGAGGTGGTGTTGTCGGAGCCGTTGAAGTGGGGGCAGCGGTTGACGGTGTTCGACTTCGATCTGGTGTGGGAGCGGGGTTGTTGGCGGGTGGCCTCGGTGGGGTCGAAGGTGCTGAATTCCAATGTGGTCGCCGAGGACCCGAAGATCACTCGGTTGTTGCGGGGTGAGCACCGGAAGGTGGTGGCGTATGTGAATCAGGTGATCGGTACGTCGTCGGCGGCGATGAGTGCGGCGGAGGCGGCGTACAAGGACACACCGGTGATTGATTTCATCAATCATGTGCAGGCGGAGACGGTGCGTGCGGCGCTGAAGGGTTCGGCGTTCGCGGGGTTGCCGGTGTTGTCGCAGGCGTCGTGTTTCTCACGGACGGCGGGGGTGCCGGCGGGGAAGGTGTCGATCCGTCAGGTGGCGGGTCTGTATCCGTTCGAGAACACGCTGGAGGCCCGGGTGTTGACGGGCGCTCAGGTGCGGGAGTATCTGGAGTTCTCGGCGCGGTATTACGTGCGGACGGCTCCGGGCGCTCCGGTGGATCCGGCGAAGCTGACGAACGCGGAGAACATTCCGGATTTCAATTATGACGTGGTCAGCGGCCTCTCGTACGAGATCGACATCGCGAAGGCGCCGGGGGCGCGGATCTCGAAGCTCGTCTTCGACGGGAAGCCGCTGGACGACGCGGCGCGGTTTGTGCTGGCGGTGAACAATTACCGGGCGAGTGGCGGGGGGAATTTTCCGCATGTCGCCCGGGCGCAGCAGGTGTGGGCGAATTCGGAGGAGATCCGTAACACGATCATCTCGTGGGTGAAGGCCCAGGGGGCGATCGATGTGGGGCGTTTCGCGTCAGTGGACTGGAAGTTGACGCGGGATGGTGCGCCGGTCTTCTGAGGTGGTGGTCCGGGGTCGCGGCTGTGGCCGCGGCTCCAGGCCGAAGGTGGTGAAGGCGGTGCGTTCGGGGAGGGGATAGGCGGTCTTGCCGGTGATGGCGTTGAGGATGACGGCGCTGCGCCAGGCGGCGAGGCCGAGGTCGGGGGTGCCGATGCCGTGGGTGTGGGTTTCGGCGTTCTGAACGTGGACGGCGCCCTTGACGAGGGGGTCGAGGACGAGGCGGTGGTTCTCGTCGATGCGAGGGCGGTCGCTGTGGTCGCGGCGGATGTAGGGGTCGAGGGCGGCGAGGAGGGTGTCGGTGCGGCGTTCGCGGTAGCCGGTGGCGAGGACGACGGCGTCGGTGGTGATGCGGGAGCGGGTGCCTTGCTGGGCGTGTTCGAGGTGGAGTTCGACGCGGGTGGTGCCGACGCGGCCGGCGGTGCGGACGAAGACTCCGGGGGTGAGGACGGTGTCGGGCCAGCCGCCGTGGAGGCTGCGGCGGTAGAGCTCTTCGTGGATGTCGGCGAGGGTTTCGGCGGCGATGCCTTTGTGGAGTTGCCATTGCTGGGGCAGGAGTTGGTTGCGTACGCCTTCGGGGAGGGCGTGGAAGTAGCGGGTGTAGTCGGGGGTGAATTGTTCGAGCCCGAGTTTGCTGTATTCCATGGGGGCGAAGGCGGGGGTGCGGGCGAGCCAGTGGAGTTTTTCGCGGCCGGTAGGGCGGTTACGGAGGAGGTCGAGGAAGACTTCGGCGCCGGACTGGCCGGAGCCGATGACGGTGATGTGGTCGGCGGCGAGGATCTTTTCGCGGTGGTCGAGGTAGTCGGCTGAGTGGATGACGGGGACGTTGGGGGCTTCGGTGAGGGGGCGCAGGGGTTCGGGGATGTGGGGTGTGGTGCCGACGCCGAGGACGAGGTTGCGGGCGTAGGCGCGGCCGAGTGCTTCGGCTTCTCCTTCGGTGTCGAGTTGGGTGTAGTCGATTTCGAAGAGGTTGCGTTCGGGGTTCCAGCGGAGGGCGTCGATCTGGTGGCCGAAGTGGAGGCCGGGGAGGGATTGGCTGACCCAGCGGCAGTAGGCGTCGTATTCGGCGCGTTGGATGTGGAATCGCTCGGCGAAGTAGAAGGGGTAGAGGCGTTCGCGGTTTTTGAGGTAGTTGAGGAAGCTCCAGGGGCTGGTGGGGTCGGCGAGGGTGACGAGGTCGGCGAGGAAGGGGACTTGGAGGGCGGTGCCGTCGATGAGGAGGCCGGGGTGCCAGCGGAAGGTGGGGGTCTGGTCGTAGCAGGCGATGCGGAGGCCGGGGAGGCCGTGGGCGAGGGCGGCGAGGGAGAGGTTGAAGGGGCCGATGCCGATGCCGGCGATGTCGAGGGGTTGGTCGGGGGTGGTGCGGGGGCCTGGTTGGGGGGTGGTGTCGGGGGTGTGGTGGGGGGTCTTTTTTGGGGGGTTGGGGTGGTTCATGGGGTGATGTGGCCTTCCACGAGGTTGAGGAGGGTGCGGAGGTGGTGGGTGGTGGTGTGGGGGTTGAGGAGGGTGGTCTTGAGCCAGAGGCCGTCGGGGGTGGTGGCGCGGCCGAGGACGGCGTGGCCGTGGTGGATGAGGCGGCGGCGGGTGGTGGCGATGGTGTGGTCGTCGGTGCCGGTGGGGCGGAAGAGGACGGTGCTGAGGGTGGGGCGGGCGTGCAGTTCGAAGCGGGGGTGGGCGTCGATGAGGTCGGCGAGGTGGTGTGCGGTGGCACAGACGCGTTCGACGAGGCGGCCCATGCCGGTGCGGCCGAGGGCGCGGAGGGTGACGGCGATCTTGAGGATGTCGGGCCGGCGGGTGGTGCGCAGGGAGCGGCCGAGGAGGTCGGGGTGGCCGGCTTCGGTGTCGTCGGGGGCGTTGAGGTAGTCGGCCTGGTGGGCGAGGGGGTGGAGCGCGGTGGTGTCGGGGACGGCGAGGAGGCCGGCGGCGATGGGTTGCCAGCCGAGTTTGTGCAGGTCGAGGGCGATGGTGTGGGCGCGGTCGAGGCCGTGGAGCGCGGGGCGGAGGGTGTCGCTGAAGAGGAGGGGTCCGCCGTAGGAGGCGTCGATGTGGAGGCGGGCGTGGTGGGTGTCGCAGAGGTCGGCGAGGTGGGGCAGGGGGTCGATGCGGCCGGTGTCGGTGGTGCCGGCGGTGGCGACGACGAGGGTGGGGGTGTCGTGGTGGGTGTGGAGTGCGGTGTGGAGATGTGCGGGGTCGATGGTGCCGGTGGGGGTGGGCAGGACGTGGGGTGCGGGGAGGCCGAGGAGCCAGGTGGCGCGGTGGATGCTGTGGTGGGCGTTGGCGCCGCAGATGACGCGGAGGGTGCGGTCGGGCCGGGGTGAGGTGCCGTACGAGGAGTCGTACGTGGTGGTGCGGTGTGTGGTTCCGGGTGTGATTCCGGCCGCCGGGTCGTGTGCGCCGTCGGGAGCTGTGGTGGTGCGTGCTCCCCCGGGCTCTCCCCCGGGTCCTCCCCTGTGCCGTCCTCTGCGTGCTTCCTCGCGTGCGAGGAGGAGAGCGAGGTGGTTGGACTCCGTGCCGCCGGTGGTGGTGACGGCGTCGGGTGCGGGGTGGTGGGGGTAGGCGAGGGCGGCCAGGGCGTGGAGGACCTCGGTTTCCAGGGCGGAGGCGGCGGGTGCCTGGTCCCAGGAGTCGAGTGAGGGGTTGAGGGCGCTCGCGGCGAGGTCGGCGGCGGTGGCGAGGGCGAGCGGTGGGCTGTGGAGGTGGGCGGCGCAGTGCGGGTCGGCGGGGTCGGCGGCGCCTTCGGCGAGGGTCGTCACGAGGGTGCGGAGGGCTTCGTGGGGGCCGGTGCCGATGGTGGGGAGGGCGGGGCCGGTGGCGCGTACGCGTGCGGTGACGGCGTGGGGGCCGCCGTGCGGGAGGGGGCCGGCGCGGGTGGTGGCGCCGTGGGCGAGGGCGTCGAGGACGGTGTCGAGGAGGGGGCGGAGCGCCGAAGGTCCCTCGGTGCCTCCGGCGAGGGGCGGGAGGGTGGTTCCGGACATGCTGGTGCCCCCTTTTGGGTTGTGTCGTGGGGGTGGACGGGTGGGGTCGGGGCCTGCCCGGACAAGCACGGAACAGGCGCGGGACGGGCACGGAACAGGGGCGGGACGGGCGCGAGCGGGCGCGGGACGGGCAGTAACTGCATCAAGTTACTGTGGGCGTACGTTCGGTGACCGGGGTCCGGAAGGGTTTCGCCCGATGGTGGTATGCCGTGCGACGGCGGAGAGTTGGGTCTGCTAAAGGGGTGCGGGGCGGACTTCGGGCGCGGCGTCGACTAATCTGCACTCATGGCCATGAACTTTCTCGCTATCGACGTAGGGCCGCTCAAGCCCGAGCCCGCGCCGCTCGTCCTTGGGTTCGTCCTCTTCTTCATCGTTTTCGCCGTGATGGCGAAGGTGCTGCTCCCCCGGATCAGCAAGGTCCTCGTCGAGCGCGAGAAGGCCACGGACGGGCGTTTCGACGAGGCGGAGGCGACGCGCGCGGAGGCCGCGCGGGTGCACGCCGAGTACCAGGAGCTGCTGGCCGAGGCGCGGCACGAGGCCGCTCGCCTGCGTCAGGAGTCGGTGGAGCAGGGCACGGCGATCATCGCGGAGCTGCGGGCCGAGGGTCAGCGGCAGCGCGAGGAGATCATCTCTGCCGGGCACGCGGTGATCGACGCGGAGCGCGCGGTCGCGGAGGCCGAGCTGCGTGAGCAGGTCGGTGTGCTGGCGACGGAGCTGGCGGGCCGGATCTCCGGTGAGCCGCTGGCGGACTTCGCTCGTGAGAGCGGCGTCGTCGACCGTTTCCTGGAGGAGCTGCGTACGGCCGAGCCGTCGGACGCGGTGGGCGAGAAGCGCGACTGACGCGGGCGGCGCCGAGCGCCGCGGAGTGTGCCGAGGCTCCCGTGACCCTGATCTGGGTCACGGGAGCCTCGGCTTTTTCGTGGGGTGTTACGGCGTGGGGTGTTACGGCGTGGGGTGTTACGGCGTGGGGTGTTACGGCGGGCGGTGTTACGGGCGGGTGGTGCGGATGGTCAGGGCGCGGCGGAGGTCGTCGGCCTGGTCGGTGAGCTTGCGGCGCAGTGCGGGGGTGGGGGCGGTGCCGGCCAGGCATTCCTCGCCGAGGCGGAGGGTGTCGGTGTCGACGAAAGGGAGCGGGAAGCCGTGCCGGCCGGCGGCGTCGGCGAGTGCGGGGCCGCGGCGGGTGGCGAGTGCGGTGGCGGCGGGGAACCAGCGGTCGCGGTAGGGGCGCAGGAGGTCGAGCTGTTCGGGCTGCCAGAAGCCCTGGGCGGTGGCGATGAAGAGGTAGTTGGAGAGGTCGTCGCGGGTGTACATGGCGTCCCAGGCGGCTTGTTTGGCCGTGGGGTCGGGGAGGGCGGCGTGGCAGCGGGCGGCGCCTTCCTGGCCGGTGGCGCTGGGGTCGCGGGCGAGTTCGGCGTCGATGGCGGCGGGGGTGGTGGCGCCGAGGGCGGCGAGGCGGGCGAGGGCGCGCCAGCGGAGTTCGGGGTCGAGGGCGGGGCCGCCGGGTGCGGTGCCGGTGGTGAGCCAGTCGTGGAGGGTGCCGGGGGTGGTGGTGCTGTCGATGAGGGTGCGTACGGCGGTGAGGCGCAGGCCCTGGGTGTCGGGGCCGGGGGTGCGGTCGAGGAGGCCGTGGCAGAGGCCGGTGAGGGTGGCGAGGGCTTCGGGGCGGGCGGTGGGGTGGAGGTAGCGGTCGGTGATCTGCCGGCGGGCGAAGGCGAGGACGCCGCGGGTGATGGCGGTGTCGGTCTCGTGGGGCAGGTGGGCGCGGGCGGCTTCGAGGTAGGCGGCGGGGGTGAGTTCGGCGTCGCGGACCATGTCGCGGGCGGCGTTCCAGACGACGGCGCGGGCGAGCGGGTCGGGGAGGCCGGCGAGGGAGCGTACGGCGGTGTCCCAGGAGGCGGGGTCGAGGCGGATCTTGGCGTAGGTGAGGTCGCCGTCGTTGGGCAGGAGGAGGGCGGGGCGGGGGCCGGGGAGGGTGGCGGGGGTGGGCTGGGGTACGTCGGTCTCGTAGCGGCCGCGGAGGGTGAGGCGGGTGGGGTGTGCGGGGTCGTGGTCGTAGGCGCCGAAGGCGATGCGGTGCGGGCGGGTGCCGTGCTGGTGGACGGTGAGGTGCCAGTGGCCGTCGGTTTCGGTGATCGTGGGGGTGAGGGTGTCGACGCCGGTGGTGCGGAGCCAGGTGTCGGCCCATGCCTGGACGTCGCGCCAGGAGGCGCGGGTGAGGGAGTCGATGAAGTCGGCGAGGGTGGCGTTGCCGAAGCGGTGGCGGGCGAAGTGGTCGTTGATGCCGGCGAGGAAGTCCTTCTCGCCGAGCCAGGCGACGAGCTGGCGGAGGGCGGAGGCGCCCTTGGCGTAGGAGATGCCGTCGAAGTTGAGGAGGGCGGAGGCGGTGTCGTGGACGGCGTCGGCGTCGGGGGCGACGGGGTGGGTGGAGGGGCGCTGGTCGGCGTCGTAGCCCCAGCTCTTGCGGCCGCAGGCGAATTCGGTCCAGGCGCCGTCGAAGCGGGTGGCCCGGGCGAGTACTTCGTAGCCCAGGTATTCGGCGAAGGACTCGTTGAGCCAGATGTCGTCCCACCACCGGAGGGTGACGAGGTCGCCGAACCACATGTGGGCCATCTCGTGGGCGATGGTCACGCCGCGGGTCTGGCGTTCGGTGTCGGTGACGGCGGAGCGGAAGACGTATTCGTCGCGGAAGGTGACGAGGCCGGGGTTCTCCATGGCGCCGGCGTTGAATTCGGGGACGAACGCCTGGTCGTAGGAGTCGAAGGGGTAGGGCTCGTCGAAGATCTCGTGGAAGCGGTCGAAGCAGCGGCGGGTGATGTCGAGGATCTCCTCGGCGTCGGCGTCGAGGTGGGGTGCCAGGGAGCGGCGGCAGTGCAGGGCGAAGGGGAGTCCGGCGTGTTCGGTGCGCACGGAGTGCCAGGGGCCTGCGGCGAAGGCGACGAAGTAGGTGCTCAGGGGCTGGGTGGTGGCGAGTGTCCAGCGGCCTTCGGCGGGGTCGCCGGTGCGGGTGGCGACGGCGTTGCCGAGGACGGTCCAGGCGGGTGGCGCGGTGACGGTGGCGTCGAAGACGGCCTTGAGGTCGGGCTGGTCGAAGGCGGCGAAGACGCGCTGGACGTCGTCGAGGAAGGTCTGGGTGTAGAGGTAGGTCTCGCCGTCGGCGGGGTCGGTGAAGCGGTGCATGCCCTCGCCGGTGCGGGAGTAGCGCATGTCGGCTTCGACGCGCAGCTCGTGGGGGCCGGGGGCGAGGCCGGTGAGCGGGAGCCGGTTGTCGTCGAGCGCGGCGGGGTCGAGGGGGTGTCCGTCGAGGGTGGCGTGGTGCAGGGTGGCGGGCCTGACCTCGACGAAGGTGTCTCCTGCGGTGCGGGTGGAGAAGTGGATGACGGTGGTGGAGCGGAAGAGGTCGTCGCCGCGGGTGAGGTCGAGGTCGATCTCGTAGCGGTGGACGTCGAGGAGGCGGGCTCGGTTCTGCGCTTCTTCACGTGTCAGTGCGGGCATGGGGCCATGATCTCGTTCTTGGCCTCTTCCGGGGCTGCGCCCCGGACCCCGTGACGCGGCTTCGCCGCGTTGTCCTCGGGCGCCGGACGGGCTGCTTCGGGGGTGTTCTTCCGGGGCTCCGCCCCCGGGGTCCCCTCGGGGCTGCGCCCCGGACCCCGCAACACGGCTTCGCCGCGATGTCCTCGGGCGCCGGACGGGCTGATTCGGGTTGCTGTGGGGGTGTTCTTCCGGGGGCTTGGCCCCCGGGCCTCCTCGGGGCTGCGCCCCGGACCCCGCAACACGGCTTCGCCGCGTTGTCCTCAAACGCCGGACGGGCTGGTTTTCACGGCCGTGGCCTTGATTCTGCGGCCAGGAGCGCGATTTCGGTCCGTGCCCGGCGATCGAGGACGCTCCCGCCCCGGGCGGCGCCCGGCCCGCGGCCGAAGGCCAGGCACGCCCCGCCAGGGGCCGCGGGGAACTGCGCGACCAGCCCGGACCAGCGGACGAACGCGGGTGGCAGCCTCCGGGCACAGCCCTGAACGCGACCTCCATGCGGCCTACCGACCGGGGACAGCCCCACCAGGGGCGCGGGGAACTGCGCGCCGAGCCCCCACCGGACCGGCGGACGAACACGAGCGGCGGCCCCGGGCGCAGCCCGGGGACCGCCTTGCGCGTGAGCGACCGGCCCCATTCCCGCGGGGACGAGCCCAGTCAGAAGCCCGTGGAACTACGCGCCCCGCACAAGACTCGCGGGGCCCGGGGCGGCGAGCCCCTGGGGGCCCGGGGCCCGGTGGGGGCGGCGAACCCTGGGGCCCGGGGGCGCGGCCCCCGGCCGCGGCCCGGTCAGGAGCGGGCGATCGTCTCGTGGTGGCGGATGACCTCCGCGATGATGAAGTTCAGGAACTTCTCCGCGAACGCGGGATCCAGCTTCGCGTTCTCCGCGAGCTCGCGCAGGCGTGCGATCTGGCGGGCCTCGCGGGCGGGGTCGGCGGGGGGCAGTTTGTGGGCGGCCTTGAGGTGGCCGACCTGCTGGGTGCATTTGAACCGCTCGGCGAGCATGTGGATCACCGCGGCGTCGATGTTGTCGATGCTGTCGCGCAGTCGGCTCAGCTCGGCGCTGGCGGACTCGGGGGCACTGTCGGTCATGGTCACCGAGCCTATGTGGAAGTGCGGGGTCCGATGACCGGTGGGTGTTCCGGATCGGGGACGCGGTCGCTCCAGCCGCCGGGCACGGTGCGGCCCTGGCGGCGGCGGAAGCGTACGGGTGCGGTGCCGACGCGGCGGGTGAAGAGGCGGCTGAAGTAGGCGGGGTCGTCGTAGCCGACGCGGCGGGCGACGGCCGCTATGGGCAGCTCGGTGGCGGCGAGAAGTTCCTTCGCGCGGCCGAGGCGGATGTGCAGGAGGTAGTCCTTCGGGCTGCATCCGGCGCCGCGGCGGACGGCGGTGCGCAGTTCGGTGGGGGTCATGCCGTGGCGTGCGGCGTGCTGGGCGACGGAGAGCGGGAGGAAGGCGTCGCGGGCGAGGGCCGCGAGGACGGGGTCGGTGCCGGGCGGGGTGTCGGCGCGGGCGCGGCGCAGGGCGATGAGGAGTTCGTGGACGGCGGCGGAGGTCTCGACCTCCAGGTGGGGGTTGCCGCGGCGGGCGGCGCGGACGATGCGGCTGACGGCAGCGCGGGCGCCGGCGGTGTCGGTGAGGGGGACGAGGGGGCGGTGGGGTTCGATGTAGCCGAGTTCGGTGTAGGCGGCGACGGCGGGGCCGGTGAAGTCGACGAAGCTCTCGTCCCAGCCGGTGCCGGGGTCGGCGCCGTAGTGGTGGGGGGTGCCGGGGGTGAGCCAGATGAGGGCGGGGGCGGTGACGGTGCGGGTGCGGCCGTCGGGGGTGCGGAGCCAGCCGGTGCCGGCGGTGATGATGACGGCGACGTGGTGGTCGAGGGTGCGGGGGCCGACGGTGGGGAGTTCGCCGTGCTGGAGGCCGACGCCGAGGCAGGCGAGTCCGAGCCGGTGGTGGACCGGGCCTGGGGTGAAGTACCTCATCCATGTGTGATACATGCGGCTGGGCCTCCGGGTCGGGGTTCTCCGGGGCCGATCTTCGTGGATGCGGGCCCTTCCTGCCAGGGGGCGGGTGGGCTTGTGGTGGGGCCGCCCCGGTTCCCGCTGGTCACCGGCCGGTGGCGGTGACCAGCGGGGCGGGCCCGTGGGGGGGGATCAGGTGCCGAGGTCGTGGACGGTGAAGGCGTCCAGGACGAATTCCGCCGTGCCGTCGTCGCCGGTCTTGCGCAGGCCGGTCCATGCCTCGCCGTCGTGCGGTGCGGTGAACTCGTAGGCGTGGGTGGTGGGTTCGGTGGCGGCGGGCAGCGGGGTGCGGTGGATCTCGCGGGGTGCGGGTTCGTCGACGGCGGTGATCCACGCGTACTGTCCGGCCGTCTCGTTCTCGTAGCGGAAGGTGACGCGGTAGCGGTGTCCGGGGGTGAAGCGGACGGTGTGGGGGACGGTGCGGTAGACGACTCCTTCGTTCTCGCCCCGGGATTTGAGGGACTGGGTGCCGTCGATGACGTCGTCGACGGCTTTGCCGTTCCAGCCGCGCCGGGTGTAGGGGGCGTGCCGCTGGGCGATGTGGGTGCGGGGGTCGGTGGCGCCGCCCGCGTCGCCCTTGACGAAGGGTCCCCAGCCCTGGGGGACGTGCTCGAAGTCCTCGTGGACCAGGGTGCCTTCGGGTGGGGCCGGGGGGTGTGCGGTGCGGACGACGCGTACGGCGTCGAAGCGTACGCGGGCGTCTCCCGCGGCGGCGGTGAGGGCGAGGGTGACGGGTCCGCCCGCGGGGGGCACGGTGAAGGGGGTGAACATGCGCTGGAAGCGGGTGCCGTGTTTGCGGTCGGCGGCGACGTGGTTGACGGCGGTGGAGGTGTCGGTCCAGTTGGCGGCGGTGATTCCGTCGGCCGTGCGGACCTCCAGGCCGGCCCGGCGCCGCTCCCCCGCGGTGTCGCCGATCTCGACCTGGACGGACGCGGTCCAGGTGCCTGGTGCGAGGCGGGTGAGGCGTTGGGTGACGGCGGCCGCCACCCCGGCACCGATGACCAGTTCGTGGTCGCCTGCGGTGCCGGGGGCGACGGTGGCGGGTCCGGTGACCTGCCAGGCGTCGAGGGTGCCGGAGTGGAAGCCGGGGTCGCGCAGGGGTGTGCCCTCGCCCCAGGACGGGTCCGCGGGGAGAGCGGCGGCGCGGTGGGTGCGGGTGAGGACGTAGGGCTGTCCGGCGGTGGCGTGGAGGGTGACCGTGCCGTCGCGCACGGGGAGTTCGCGGGCGTCGGCGCGGCCTTGGTCGGTGAGGCGGTGGAGGACGACGGTGCGCCGCTCGGACCAGCCGCGCGGGAGCGTCCAGGTGGTGGTCCCGCCGCGGGGGTTGTAGTGGTAGAGCTTGGCGGGGTCGGTGGCGGTGCGGGGTTCCCAGGGCAGGAGGTAGGTGCCGCCTTCGTAGACGGTGCGGCCGTCGGTGGTGATGCGGCGGGTGCCGTCCTCGTCGGAGACGGTGGTGCGGGTGGGGCCGGCGAAGGTGACGCGGTGGTCCTCCCAGGTGTGGACGGGGTACGCCTGGAGGTATTTGGCGGGGAGGTTCTCGGTCCACAGCTGCCGGTAGAAGGGTGCCCAGTCGGTCTTGCCCTGCCAGCCTTCGAAGGAGCCGAGTTTCGCGGTGCCCAGGAGGGGCCATTTGTCGGCGAAGACGTCCTTCTGGTGGTGGCGGATGAAGCGGATCAGCCGGGAGTTGACGCCGCGTGAGGTGTCGGGGCCGTAGTCGGTCTCGCCCGCCCAGTGCGACCAGAGGCTGGAGCGTTCCAGGCCGTGGCCCCATTCGGTGGTGATGTGCCAGCCCTGGGCGCGCAGGACGCGCTGAAGGCGGTCGGAGGTCCAGCCGGATTCGCGGTAGACGTCGATGTAGAGGGTGTCGAGGGCGGGGTGGCTCTCGGCGCGCAGTCGCGACAAGCGGCGGGCGATGCCGCCGGAGAGGAGGTCGCGGCGGGCGTCGATGCGGTAGGACTGGTCGAGCCAGTCCCACTGCCGGTCGTGTCTGTCGACGAGCTGCTCGGAGAAGGCGTGGGCGACGGGGTATGCCTCGGTGGTGTTGACGTGCACGGCGAAGTCGCTGTGCCACTCCTTGCCCGCGCGCAGGAGGGTGTTGAGGTCGGCGAGTCCCCCGGCGCGTGCGTTGTAGTTGCCGCCGTAGTCGGGGTGCGCGGAGTCGTGGCCTTCGGACTGGTAGCCCTTGAGGAGGGTGAACTGCCGCAGTCCGTCGGTGGCCAGGGCGATGCGCTTGATGTGGTCGAGGGTGGCCAGGAAGGGGTTGGTGGCCTGGCTGGCGAAGTTGAAGGGGATGTGCGGGACGACGCGCAGGTGCTGGTCGTCGGCGCCGGGCGGGTCGGTCATGATGTCGCGGAAGGCGATGGCGGCGTCCTGCCAGTCCGTCTTCCCGTCGCCGTTGCGGTCGCGGGTGAGGACGACGGTGGCGCGGGGCAGTGGCTCGGTGTCGGGGACGGCGGCTCCGGCGGCGCGGTGGGTCCACTGGCCGCAGGTGAGCTGGGTCTTGGTGTATCCGTCGCGGTGGAGGGTCTGCCACCACAGCCGCCCGTTCTCCCAGGCGCTGTGCGCGTCGGGCCGGTCATAGCTGGTGTTGGTCTCGACGGCGGCGGCGAGCGGGCCGGCGCTGACGACGGCGTAGGCGCAGCCGGCCGGGCGGGGGTCGGCGGGTGTGGTGGGGGTGGGGTGTACGAGGGTGTCGCCGCTGCTGTTCTTGTCGAGCTGGATGCGGGCGGCGAGGAGGGTGGGGTCGCTCTGGGTGCTGCGAACGCTGAGCAGGGCGAGTCCGGGGATCTCCAGGGTGCCGATGCGCAGGGCGGGGGTGTCGGTGATGCGGGTGACGCGCCAGTGGACGAGCCAGGCGTCGGTGTGGATCTCGATGTCGAGGCGGGTGCCGCCGGGGAGGGTGAGGGTGTAGCGGGCGCGGTCGTGGTGGGTGGTGGCGGTGACGTGGGGGGTGTGGGTGACGCCGTCGACGAGGAGGGTGGTGACGGGGTCCTCCTGGGCGTGCAGGGTGGCTCCGGTGGCGCGGTCGGTGTAGGAGACGACGCGGGGGAAGGCGGTGTCGACGCGGACGTCGAGCGCGGTGGAGCGCAGGACGGCTTCCCGGGGTGCGGCGCTCGCGGTCGCGGCGGGGAGGGCGGTGGTGAGGCCGGTGAGTGCGGTGGTGAGGACGACGGCCCGCCGGGTGGGGCCGCTGTCGGGGGGTTCCGGGTCCATGCTGCGCTCTCCCTCCGTACGGCGCGGTGCGTACGGCGCCACCTTGGGGGGTGCGCGGGCGGGTGACCATGGACAAAGGGCGGGCGGATGTTGGACTAACGGCGGTGGCCGGGCATCATCCGGGGATGATCGCGAAACTTCTGAGCACGGTGATCGACTGTCCGGATCCGGCGGCCCTGGCCACGTTCTACGCGGGGATCCTCGGTGGGCGGGTGGACGCGGAGGATCCACAGTGGGTGGAGCTCTACGCGCCGGACGGACGGCGGTTCTCCTTCCAGCGGGTGGCGGACCACCGGCCGCCGCGGTGGCCGGATCCGGAGCATCCGCAGCAGTTCCACCTGGACTTCGTGGTGGACACGGTCGAGGACGTGGAGGTGGCGCAGCGTGCGGTGGAGGCGCTGGGCGCGGTGTTCCTGCACGACAGCGGTGGCCGGACGCGCGGGTTCCGGGTGTTCAGTGATCCCGCGGGGCATCCGTTCTGTCTGTGTTACGGGCAGCCCGTCGTGACGTTCTGACTCAGCCCGGGGGGCGGGGTGCGGGGAAGAGCGCGGTGACCTCCCAGCCGCCTTCGGGTGCGGGGCCCGCGCGCAGGAGGCCGCCCATGGCCTTGGCCCGCTCGCTGAGGCCGACGAGGCCGAACCCGCCTCCCCTGGCCTGTTCGTTGAGGGCGGCGGCGTTGGTGCCGTCGTCGGCGATGCGCAGTTCGACGCCCGCGGGGACGCCGCGTACCCCGATGCGTACGGCGGTGGCGTCGGCGGCGTGTTTGCGGATGTTGGTGAGGGCCTCGCGGACGACGCGGTGGACGCCGGCGGCGACGTCGCCGGGGATCCAGTCCTCCAGGCCCTTCTCGATGTAGAGGACGACGGGCGGGCCGGTGCGGGCGAAGGCTTCGGTGAGGGCGCGCACCTCGGGCAGGCCGGCGACGGGCTCGGTCTGGGCGTCGCCTTCGCGCAGGACGCCGACGAGGCGCCGCATGGCCTGGAGCGACTCGCTGGCCGAGGTCTCGATCCGCTCGAACGCGGCCGCGGCGGCGGGCCCGTCGAGGTGGGTGAAGCGGGCGGCCTGGGCCTGGACGACGATGCCGGTGACGTGGTGGGCGACGAGGTCGTGCAGTTCGCGGGCGAGTTCGAGGCGCTCGGCGGTGCGGACGGCCGCCATGTCGCGTACGCGCTGGCCCGACTGGTTGCGCAGCAGCAGGGAGTAGGCGGCGACGACCACGGTGAGGGTGCCGAAGACGGCGGTGAAGCGGCCGGGGTGGAGGTCGCGCATGGGCGCGGCGACGCAGGCGGCGGCGAGCAGCGGGCCGAGGGTGGCGGCGACGCGCGTGGGGGCCTGCTGGACGACGGCGGTCAGCAGGACGAGCAGGGCGATGTCCTCCCCCATGCCCCAGACGGCGGAGGGGTGGTCGGTGCCCATGAGGACGGCGGAGGTGGTGAGGGAGACCGTGACCGCGACGGTGGCGCGTACGGTCAGCCGGATCCAGGTGTAGGGGACGGCGCACAGGCAGACGGCGACGCCGGAGGCGAGGACCATGGCGTGCGGCTGGCTGGGACGGCGGGCGAGGGCGAAGCCCTCGAAGCCGACCAGGCACAGCAGGACGGCGCCGAGCGCGGCCTTGGCCACGGCGGCCCGGCGGGGGTGCCGGGTGGCCCACCCGGCCAGTCTGTTCACGATCCGCCCGTGGCCAGCCCGCTCTCCCAGGCCCAGGCGGCGATCTCGACGCGGTTGCGGGCGTCGAGCTTGAGCTGCACGTTCGCCAGGTGGGTCTTGACCGTGGACAGGGAGACGAAGAGTTCGGAGGCGATCTCGGCGTTGGTCGCGCCGCGGGCCAGGCAGCGGACGACGTCGGCCTCGCGGTCGGTGAGCGGCTCGGAGGGGGTGCGGGCCGCGGCGGCCGGGCCGGCGGGGGCCATGTCGCGCAGCAGGCGGACGGTGATGGCGGGTGAGATGAGGGAGTCGCCGACGGCGGCGGCGTGCACGGCTTCGACGAGCATGGCGGGGCTCGCGTCCTTCAGGAGGAAGCCGGAGGCGCCGTTGCGGAGCGCGGTGTGCACGTATTCGTCGAGGTCGAAGGTGGTGACGATGACGATGCGGGGGCGGTGGCCGCGCTCGGGGTGGGCGGCGGAGAGCGCCGAGAGGCGGCGGGTGACCTCCAGGCCGTCGAGCTTGGGCATGCGGATGTCGAGGAGGAGGACGTCGGGCCGGTGTTCCTCGACGGCCGCCAGGGCGGCCTCGCCGTCCACGACGTCGGCGACGACGTCGATGTCCGGCTGGCTCTCCAGGATCATCCGGAAGCCGGTGCGGACCATCTCCTGGTCGTCCGCGATGACCACGGTGATCGCCATGCTGTTCCTCGCCCTGTTCCTCGCCGACTGCGTCACGGCCGTGTGCGTGCCGTGCCGGTGGTGTCGTGCTGTTCGAGTCTTTCCATGTCAGCGGGGGCGACGGGGTGCCGCAACCGCTGTGCTCACGCGTCCGTGCCCGTGCGGCCCGAGCGGCGCAGGGCGATCCGCACGCCGTACGCGCCGCCGCCGGCGGCGAGCAGGGCCGCTCCGGCGATGGCGGGGGTGCCGATGTCGTGCCGGCCCTTGATGGCCTCACCGGCCTCGACGACGCGCCTGACGGGGTTGCTGGACGCGGCGCGGACCTTGCCGTGGTGCTCGGCGGCGGCCGTCGGCGTGGCGGTGCGGGTGTGCGGGTTGCCGTGCTGGGTGCGGCCGTCGTGGCCGGGCCGGGCGGCGTGGCCCGGCGCGGCCTTGGTGCCGCGCTGGTGGTCCTTCGTCTGGTCCGTCACCTGGTCCTTCACCAGGGAGCCGGAAGTGAAGTCGTAGTAGCTGGGCTCCTCGGTGCCGTCCACGGCGGCGCGCAGGGTGGGGCGGGCGGTGTCGCCGCCGATGATCCGCAGGTGCAGCCGGTCGATGTCGGCGGCCGGGCGGGTGGCGTCGATGGTGCGCTGCTGCTTGCCGTGGGTGGTGACCGTGGCCTTGGTGCCGCCCTCGCCGGAGGTGAGGCGGGCGTGGCTGCCGTCCGGGAGCTGGATCTGGCGGACGGTGGTGGGGTGGCCGGAGTGCCCGTCCTTGTCCGCGGCAGCCGCTGCGAAGGCGCCGGCCGTCGGCCAGACCACCGCGGCGACGGCGGCGGTGAGGACGGTGGCGGCGGCGATGCGGTGCTTGGCGGACACGGAGGTCCCTTTCGTACGGACGGGTCGGCGCGCGGCCGGCGGGCGGCCACTGCTCTCACGTTACGGACCTTTATGGGCTCCACACGTCGACTGTCCGACCATTCCTGTATCGGCCGAAAGGATGACGGTGGCCCGTTCACGTCATACCGGGGTCGCGTGAACGGGCCGCGGAAAGCCGTACCGGGCAGCGTGCCGGACTGCGCCGTCCGGGGGCGCGCAACCCACCGGACGGCGCAGCGGAGAGATCCATTCGGCGGATCCGCCGGGGGGCGGGGCAGGGGGGCGGGACCCGCCGGCCACCACGGCGGGACCGCCGGACTCCCGCCGCGAGTCCCGGAGAACGCGGGCCGGACCCGCCCGGCGTGTGAGCCCGCCCGCGACGGCCAGGACCTGCGGCGCGACCGCCGAACCCCGTCGCGGGTCCGGGAGGGAGCCCGTCCGGCGCCTGAGGACGGAACCCGGGACCCGGCACCGGAAGCCGGGCGGCGTTCGGGGCCGGGCCGGCTCCCGAGCCCGCCCGCCGCGGGCGCGGCCCACGCGGCGGGGCCGCCGGGGCCCCTCCGGATTCCCGGGCCGGGCCCGTCCGGCGCCCGCGGATACGGGCCCCGGCTCCGATCCGGGGCACCCCGGCCCGGGAGTCAGGCGGCGTCAGCCGCCCAGGCTCGCCGCCGCGCTCTTGATGTTCGCGGCGAACGTGCTCACCTCGCTGTAGACGCCGGGGTAGCCGGGGCGTGCGCAGCCCTGGCCCCAGCTGACGATGCCGACCTGTATCCAGGCGCCGGTGTCGTCCGTGCGGAACATCGGGCCGCCGGAGTCGCCCTGGCAGGTGTCCACGCCGCCCTGCTGGACGTAGCCGGCGCAGATCTCGTCGCCGGGGGTGAGGGCGTCGCCGTACGCCTTCTGGCAGGTGGCGTCGTCGACGAAGGGGACGGTGGCCTTGAGGAGGTAGCGCTCCTGGGGACCGCCTTCGGTGGCCGCGCCCCAGCCGACGATGGTGAAGGTGCCGTTGTTGTAGGCGGTGGTGTCGGCGATCTTCAGGGTCGGCAGGTCGATGGGCCGGGCGAGCTTGATGAGCGCCCAGTCCTTGCCGGTGCCGTTGTAGCCGGGGGCCTGCAGCACCTGGGTGGAGTTGACGGTGACGGCCTGGGAGGACTGGAGGTCGACGGCCCCGGCGGTCGCGGTGATCGAGGTGTTGGGGCCGCTGCCGTCGACGCAGTGGGCGGCGGTGAGCACGATCTGCCGGGTGTAGAGGGCGCCGCCGCAGCCCATGGACAGGCGGACCGTCCAGGGGAATTCGCCTTGCCGGGCGGGGGTGCCGCCGACGACGTGGGGGCCGGGGCGGGGGGTGGGGTCCTGGGCGTGGGCGGCGGTGAAGGGCTGGAGGGTGAGGGCGGCGGCGGTGACCGCGACGACGGCCGCGGTTCTCTTCAGTGCCTTGAGGAAGGTGCGCAACGGACTTCCCTTCGTGGGAGGTTGCACCGATTGATGACAGGCTCATGTCAATCCGATATACGAACATGAGTCCTTGCGGTGCGGTGCGATTATGAGGAGCGGGCGAACAGGCGACAAGCCTTCCGTTTCGGCCAGGCGTACGGCGCCCGACTCCCCCGCTCCGCCCCGGACCCGGCCCGCACGGCGTACGCACCCGCACCCGGCAGACCCCCACGTAGAGTGGAAAGCGCATGACGGACCCAGGGGGTGGTCGCATGGGCTCGGAGCTGGAGATCGCGCACGGGTTTCCGCACCTGGACACCGTGCGCTCCGCCATCACCGCGCTGTACAAGCGGCTCTCCTACGACACCGTGCACTCCTTCGCGGCGAGCGTGCTCCCCGTGGACGTCGCCTTCCTCGACGACGAGGACCCCTATCTGGGCGTCCAGCGGGTCGCCGGGGCGATGGTCCGCCACCTCCGGCTGCCCGACGCGCGGATGATCGTGAGCTTCCGCGAGATGCGGCACGCCGGGAGCGTCGAACTCGCCGCCGGGCCGGAGTACTTCATCGAGCTCAACTCCCGCTTCAAGAAGCACCGCAAGGACATCGGCGCGGCCCTCGCGCACGAGGTCATGCACGTCTATCTGCACCGGCTCGACCTCGGCTTCCCCGGCACCCGGGACAACGAGATCCTCACGGACACCGCGGCGGCGTACCTCGGTTCGGGCTGGCTGCTGCTCGACGCGTACCGCGAGTCGTCCGTCTCCACACAGAAGCTCGGCTATCTCACGCCCGAGGAGTTCGGCTATGTCCTGGCCAAGCGGGCGCTGGCCTTCGGGGAGGACCCCGCGCCGTGGTTCACCAGCCCGCAGGCGTACGACGCGTATGTGAAGGGCATGGCGCGGGCCCGGCGCGACGGACAGCGCCCCCCGCTGTCCGCGGCGGGCCGGCTCGGCCGCCATCGCTACGCGCGCGACCGGCGCTCCGCGCACAGCTCCCCCGCCGCGGGCTACGCCTTCGAGGGCCACGACCCGCTGCGGGTCAGCTTCCCCTGCCCCACGTGCCATCAGCGGCTGCGAGTGCCGGTGCAGGGCCGGCTGTGGGCCCGGTGCGGGCTGTGCGGCTCGGTGCTGGACTGCGATACGTGACGCCCGCCGGCGAGCGGCGGCCTCCCGGGCACCCGGAACGCCGGCCCGCCGTGTCCCGGACCCAGGTGTGCGGCGATCCGCCGCTCACAGCGCTCAGTGCCGGCCCCACCACTGCCGCAGCACCCGCTCCGCCGGTTTGCCGTGCGGGGTGTACGCGAGGCGTTTCGCCGTCTCCCCGCTGCCCGGCCAGTCGTCCCACATCCACCAGCACACGCCCGCCCACCACGGCTTGCCCTCGAACGCCGCGAGCAACGCCTCGTACGCCGCGGCCTGTTCGTCGTCACCGGAGGTCTTGGAGACCGTCCAGGAGTACGGCTGGGTGGTCGTGCCGCGCTGGCTGACGTAGCCCGCCTCGGTGAAGAGGATCTGCCGGTGCCACCGGGCGGAGAACGCCGCCAGTTCGTCACCGATCGGCTGCCACGCCTTGCGCAGCCCGGCCGCGTCCGTGGTGGCCTTTTGCGCCAGCGGCCAGTAGGCGTCGACGCCGATGACGTCGAGGTCGCCCCAGAAGGCCACCTTCTCGTACTCGTCGTAGTTGGCGGCGTAGGTCAGCGGCCCCCTGTAGACCTTGCGCACCGCCGCGACGACGCGGCTCCAGCGCGCGCCGTCCTGCGAAGTGCCGGCCAGCTCCGTGCCGACCGCGAGCTGTTCGGACCGGGTGTCCGCCGCGAGCTTCGCGTAGTGGGTGATGAAGTCCCCGTACGCGGCGAACCAGGCGTCCGGGTCCTTCGGACGGATCTCGGCGCGGTCGGTGTCGTTGGGGAGGTCGACGTGCGGCTTGATCATGACCTTGAGGCCGCTCGCGTGGGCGAGGCCGATGATGTGGCGGAGGCTGCCGTCGCTCGCGGTCTCCTCGGTGGTGTGCATGCCGGGGCCGCTGACACCGTCCTGGTACCAGGTGGGGGTGAAGGTCACCCAGCGGGCCCCGGTGTCGGCGATCTGCCGGAGGAACTGCCCCGCCTCGGGGCGTTCGTAGTCGTCGGCGTTCCACGAGGGGAGCGTGATGCCCCGCATTCCGCTCACCTTCCTGTCGTCGGGTGGGGAGCCGGTCGCACCGCTGGGCCCCCCGCCGTGCGGGGAGCCCGTGGAGGAACAGCCCGCGAGGAAGAGGGCGGCCGTGACCGCCAGCGCGGCGGCCGCCCTCTTCATCGCGTTCACTGGCCGAGTTCCGTGGGACCGACGAAGGTGTAGCCGAGGGCGCGGATACCGTCGACCGTCTGCTTCAGCGGGTCCAGCGCGTAGTAGGGGTGGTAGAAGAAGCTCGCCACGCCGTCGCGCACCGCGAGGTTGGCCTTGGCGGAGGCGATGAGGTCGGCGGGGAGCCTGGCCGGGTGGTTGTTGTACGGCAGGGGCTCGTAGTTGCCGATGTTCTCGGGGAGCACGGTCGTACCGTAGACGTCCTTCACCCAGTACGGGAAGAACTGGCCGATGTAGCGGCTGGAATCCACCGTTCCGCCACCCAGCGTTCCCGCGAAGTACAGCGAACGCTCTAGCCGGGCCGAGTAGTTCTTCCCGAGCACCCGGTAGTCCGTGGCCGAGGCGGCGTAGTGCGGGGTGGTCCACAGCGTCGGCCTGGGCAGCCCGGCGGCGGCGTAGCCGGCGAGGGCCGCGGTGACGCGGCTCTGCGCCCAGACGGTGGAGTCCTCGGGCGGCGGTCCGTCGTAGACGACGTTGTTGGACGTGTCGACGTGCGCCTTGAAGAACTCGAAGTCGTCGCCGGTGACGCCGGTGTAGGGGTTGTTGACGTTGCTGTACTGGTGCGTGTCACCGTGGTCCATCAGCACGGCGCCGTGCTGGAGCATGTATTTGAGCGCCGAGACGACGGCCGGGGCCTGGGCGAGGGTGACCGTCTCCGGTTTCCCGTTGTTGTAGACGCCGTTGGGGTCGGTGTAGGTCGGGATGACGTTGATCCCGTAGGTGATGCCCTGCGAGGAGAGGTAGTCCGCCATCGCCCGCAGCTGCGTCGGGTCCGACTTGGCGCTGATGTCCTCCAGGCGCACGAACGCCCGGTGCCGCGCGGCGGTCGCCGGGGCGAGCGAGTCGAAGAGGAGGTCCTCCATGACGATGACGCGGTCGCTCTCGGAGACGTAGGTGAAGGGGATCTCACCCACGTAGGTGAGGTTGCCGGAGCGGATCGCCCAGGGGCTGGTGGTGCCGGAGTTGGCATCCGTGGCCTCGGCGAGCTGGTTGACCTGCGGATAGCCCGGGCCGCTGAGGAGGGCGGGGTGGAGGACGCCGCCGTCCTGGCCGGCCGGGATGGAGCGGGTGAGCGTCTGCCCCTTGTAGGAGACCTGGTTGATGTCGCCGACGGTGCCGTTGGGCGCGAAGTAGGAGTTGGTCGGGTCCCAGCCGTAGTGCTGCTCGAACTGCGTGACGCCGACCGAGTTCGCCATGTTCCAGATGTTGTCGCCGATCCAGGTGACGGGGTGCGCGGTGGTCAGCGCGTCCTGGTAGAAGGCGGCGGGCACGGCGTCGGGGAGGGTGCCGCCGTAGTAGGTCGAGCCGATGTAGAAGGTGGCGGTGTACTGCTCGGTCATGCCCGCGGTGTAGGAGGAGACGGGCTTGGCGTTCACGGTCCCGAAGTGGCCGGCGAGGTTGGACAGGGCCATGGCATAGAGCTCGCCCAGCGCTCCGTACGGGCCGGTGTTGTCGTAGAGGACGAGCGCGGAGGTGGCGGTGGTCGCGGCGGCCTGCTTGAAGGCCGCGGTGGTGACGGCGGGCGCCGCGGGCGAGGTGAGGACGGCGGGCCGCGCCTGGCCTGCCGTCGCCTCGGTGGCCCGCGTGGAAGCGGTCTTCACCGGGGCGGAGGGCGCGGACTTCACGGGCGCCGGAACGGCCGGGCGGACGACGAGGGTGCGGGCCTTGCGCTGCTTCTCCAGTGCCAGCCGGGATCTGGTCCAGGCGGCCAGGTCCTTGGCGCTCTGCGCGGAGAGCGAGACCGGGTGGGTGCCGTCCCTTCCGGGCGCCTTGGGTATCGGGCTCTTCGTCGCCTCGGCCGTGGCGGAGAGCCCCAGGCCGCCCAGCAGAGCGGCGACCACCATGATGACGGAGGAGGTCCGGGTAATTCCGGACCTCCTTCTCGATTTTTGCATTGTGTTTCCCCCTGGGTGTTACTTTCTTTGCCGTCGCCCCATGCGGACCACCAGGCCCGACGGTTGGCCAATCCTTCTGGCCCATAAGAGGCGGTGTCAATAGACAAGTTCGGTCTCCGGGCGGCAATTACGTTCACAGGAATTAGTCCGGACTATTCGCCCCACCCGTCACACAACGCTCTGACCAGCCCTACCAAACGGCCGTTCCATCGAATTTGAGATTCCGATCAAACAACTCCCACCAAGTTTGACAGTCGTGCCGGTTGCATCTGATACCTTCCGTGCGCACGCCTCATAAGCGAGGCGAATTCGGGGGGAACTCATGTACGGAAAACCTGTACTGGGCACAGTCCTGCCCATGGCCGGGCTGACCGCGGCTCCGAAAGTGCTGCCGGGTATGCCATTCGCCCAGGGATTGCAGGAAGCCGCGGGAGCCGGCTTCCTGCTCTACTGCACGGCCGCGCTGGTCATGCTGTCGGTCAAGTTCTGGTTCCTGCTGCGGAACGCCGGTGGACGGCCTTGATCAGCGAAATACTCCTCTGGGCCGCCATCGCCATCATCGTGATGGCCGGCTGCTACAACACCACTCTCTTCGTCCTCTCCAGACGGCGGATGCGCAGGGGCCGCGGCCCGCGCCGGCCGCGCCTCTACGTCTTCCTGCTCGCCTGCCTCAATGAGGAGCGGGTGCTCGGGGAGTCCCTGGCCCGGATCACCGCCCTGCCCGCGGGCAACTTCATGGCCCTGGTCATCGACGACGCGTCCGACGACGGCACCGCCGCCATCGCCCGCGCCGCCGCCGAGCGCGCCGCGCCCGGCAAGGTCCACCTCCTCCAGCGGCACCTGCCCAACGCCCGGCGCGGTAAGGGAGCGGCCCTCAACGCCGGGATCCGCCACCTGCGCACCTCCGGGCTGCTCGACGGCTACGACCCCAGCGAGGTGATCGTCTGCGTCGTGGACGCCGACGGCCGTCTCGACCAGCACGTGGTGCAGGCCGTCGACCCATATTTCGACGACCCGCGCACCGGCGGCACCCAGATCGGTGTGCGGATGTACAACCGCGACAAGGGCCTGCTGGCCCGGCTCCAGGACATGGAATTCGTCATCTACGGCGACATCTTCCAGAGCGCCCGGCGCTATATCGGCAGCGTCGGGATGGGCGGCAACGGGCAGTTCATGCGGCTCTCCGCCCTGGACTCGCTCATCGGGCCCGACGGCGCCGGACCCTGGAGCGACTCGCTCACCGAGGACCTCGACCTGGGCGTACGGCTGATCGCCCGCGGCTGGGTCAATCAGCACTGCACCCACGCCGCGGTCTCCCAGCAGGCCGTCCTCGACGTGCGCCGCCTGGTACGCCAGCGCTCGCGCTGGTTCCAGGGCCATCTCCAGTCGGCCGGGCTGGTGCCGCTGATCCTGCGCGAGGTCCCCGCCCGGCCCGCCGTCGATCTGCTCTACCACCTGTCCAGCCCGGTGCTCATCCTGCTCACCTCGCTGCTGCCGGTGTCCTTCCTGGTCGCCCTCGGCGGCACGGTCGTCGGCTCCGTCGAGGCCGGACACGCGCTGATCTCCCCCTGGTGGGTGCTCGGCCCGTACGTCCTGTCCTTCACCGCGGCGTTCCTCTACGGCTTCGTCTACTCCCGGCGGGAGAAAGGTCTCGGCCTGCTGCGCGCGATCCTGCTCTCCCACCTCTTCGTCCTCTACGGCTACATCTGGTTCGCCGCCGGATGGTGGGGCCTGTGGCGGATGCTCACCGGCAAACAGACCTGGCTGAAGACCGCGCGCACCTGACGCGCGGCGCCCTCCTCCGCCCATCGGCACGCCCTGTCAAGGGAGAACCATGTCCACTGACATCATCACCGCACCCGTACGCGCCATGCTCGTCCTCGGCACCCGGCCGGAGGCCATCAAGCTGGCGCCCGTGGCCCGCGCCATGGCCGCCTCGCCGCTCTTCGACCCGCTCGTCGTCACCACCGGCCAGCACCGCGAGATGCTCCACCAGATGCTGGACCTCCTCCGGGTGCCCGTGCACACCGAGCTCGACGTGATGCGCGAGCGGCAGCAGCTGTCCACCCTCACGGCACGGCTGGTGGACGGGCTGGGCGAGGTCGTCCGCGCGGAACGGCCCGACCTCGTCGTCGTCCAGGGCGACACCACCACCGCGCTGACCGGCGCGCTGGCCGCGTTCTACGAACACCTGCCCATCGCCCATGTCGAGGCGGGCCTGCGCACCGGGGTCCTCGACAACCCCTTCCCCGAGGAGCTGAACCGGCGCCTGATAGGCCGCATGGCCCGCTGGCACTTCGCCCCCACCCCCCGGGCGGCCGCCCATCTGACGGCCGAAGGCGTCCCCGGCGCCGAGGTGTTCACCACCGGCAACACCGTCATCGACAATCTCCTGTGGGTCCTGGAGCAGGGCGCCGGGCGCTGCCTCTTCGAGAGCGACCGGCGGCGCGTCCTGCTCACGCTGCACCGCCGGGAGAACCAGGGCGCCACCATGCGGGCGATGGGCAAGGCCATGTGCCGGCTGGCCGACCGGGGCGACGTGGAGATGGTGGTGCCGCTGCACAAGAGCCCCGCCGTGCGGGAGGCGCTGCTGCCCGAGCTGTCGGGCCACCCGGCCATCCGGGTCGTCGAGCCGCTCGGCTATGTGGACTTCTCCGCGACGCTCGCCGCCTGCGACCTGGTGCTGACCGACTCCGGCGGCATCCAGGAGGAGGCACCCACGCTCGGCAAGCCGGCGCTGGTGCTGCGGACGACCACCGAGCGGCCCGAGGCGGTGGAGGCGGGCGCGGCCCGGCTGGTGGGCACCGAGCCGGAGGCCATCCTGGAGGCGGCCACGCGGCTCCTGGACGACCCGGCCGCGTACGAGCGGATGGCGACGGCGGGCAATCCCTTCGGGGACGGGCACGCCACGGACCGGATCGTCGCGCAGCTCGCGGAGGACTTCGGCGCGGATGCCGGACCCGATCGGGGCGTCGTCCCACTGGTCGCCTCCCGTCCCGAGGGTCCGGGGTCATACTCGACGGCATGACGAGAGTTCACCGGCTGCTCGGCCTCGCTCTGCTCGCCGCCGCCGTGGTGGCGGGCGCCGCCCTGGCGGTGAGCGCCATCCGGGGGGCCGGTGACGAAGGCAAGCCCGAGCGGCCGTGGGCGCAGGGTTCGGTCCACGGCCCGTGGCGTTCGGTGTTCGACGGCCACGGGGAGAACATCGGCCGCCACGACGGCCTGGAGCTCTCCCCGCAGGCGGCCCGGAGGCCGGACGAGACGCACGCCGGGCTGGTCGTCTCCACCGCGGTCTACGAGTCGGTGGACTTCAAGGCCCGGATGCGGACGATGGCCCAGCTGCGCACCCCGAAGCCGAATCCGTGGGAAGTGCCCTGGCTGGTCTGGGCGTACACCGACCCCGAGCACTTCTACTACATCACCCTGAAGCCGAACGGCTGGGAGCTGGGCAAGCGGGACCCGGCCTACGGCGGCGGCCAGCGCTTCCTGGCGACCGGCGCGGGGGAGTTCCCGGTCGGCGCGTGGTCGGACGTCCACATCGCGCAGCAGGGTGCGCGGATGGAGGTGAGCGTCGGCGGGAAGGGCCTGGTCTCCTACGAGGACCGGGAGCGCCCGTATCTCAAGGGCAGCGTCGGGGTGTACACGGAGGACGCGCGCGTGGAGTTCAGCGGTCTCTCGGCGCAGCCGCTGGAGGGCTCCTGAGCCGGGCAGGTCCGGGAAATGACGCGGCACCCGCTACCGGTCGGGGTGGGGCGGGTGCCGCGGGCTTGTTGGGGTCAGACGGTCAGGGCCCGGTCGGTGGGCCGGACCGGGGCCGGGAGGGTGCTGGCGCCGGTGAGGTAGCGGTCGACGCCGCGGGCCGCGGAGCGGCCTTCGGCGATGGCCCAGACGATGAGGGACTGGCCGCGCCCGGCGTCGCCGGCGACGAAGACGCCGGGGACGTTGGTGGCGTAGTCGGCGTCGCGGGCGATGTTGCCGCGCTCGTCGAGTTCCAGGCCGAACTGCTCGACGAGTCCGTTCTCGAC
The DNA here is from genome assembly GCF_055558795.1 of Streptomyces sp. NPDC025618. NCBI lineage: Bacteria > Bacillati > Actinomycetota > Actinomycetes > Kitasatosporales > Streptomycetaceae > Streptomyces > Streptomyces sp. NPDC025618. Next base: position 124,850 of record NZ_JBVHLW010000001.1, read on the forward strand.
GTCGGTGCCGGTGAAGCCCATGGCGAGGGTGACCAGTTGGGCGGGGATGCGGCGCTCGGTGCCGGGCTTCGGGCTGAGCTTGCCGTCGGTGAACTCGACCTCGGTCAGGTGCAGCCACTGGACGTTGCCGTCCTCGTCGCCCTCGAAGCGGGTGGTGGAGACGGAGTAGACCCGCTCGCCGCCCTCCTCGTGGGCCGAGGTGACCTTGTAAAGCATGGGGAAGGTGGGCCAGGGCTGGTGGGGTGCGCGGTCCGTGCCCGGCCTGGGCATGATCTCCAGCTGGGTGACGGAGGCGGCGCCCTGCCGGTGGGCGGTGCCGACGCAGTCGGCGCCGGTGTCGCCGCCGCCGATGACGACGACGTGCTTGCCCTCGGCGGTGATGGGCGGGGTGACGAAGTCGCCTTCCCGCACCTTGTTGGAGACGGGCAGGTATTCCATCGCGAAGTGGATGCCGCGCAGTTCGCGGCCGGGGACGGGCAGGTCGCGGGAGGTGGTGGCGCCCGCGGCGACGACGACGGCGTCGTAGCGCCCGCGCAGCTTGGCCGCGTCGATGTCGCGGCCGATCTCCACCTCCGTGCGGAACTTGGTGCCCTCGGCCCGCATCTGCTCGATGCGGCGGTTGATGTGCCGCTTCTCCATCTTGAACTCGGGGATGCCGTAGCGCAGGAGCCCGCCGATGCGGTCGGCGCGTTCGTAGACGGCGACGGTGTGGCCGGCCCGGGTCAGCTGCTGGGCGGCGGCCAGGCCGGCGGGGCCGGAGCCGATGACGGCGACGGTCTTGCCGGAAAGCCGCTCCGGGGGCTGGGGGGTGACGTCGCCGTGGTCCCACGCCTTGTCGATGATGGTGACTTCGACGTTCTTGATGGTGACGGCGGGCTGGTTGATGCCGAGCACGCACGCGGATTCGCAGGGTGCCGGGCACAGCCGGCCCGTGAACTCGGGGAAGTTGTTGGTCGCGTGCAGCCGCTCGCTGGCGGCCTTCCAGTCCTCGCGGTAGGCGTAGTCGTTCCACTCGGGGATGAGGTTGCCGAGCGGGCAGCCGTTGTGGCAGAAGGGGATGCCGCAGTCCATGCAGCGGCCGGCCTGCTTGCTGATGACGGGCAGCAGGGAGCCGGGGACGTAGACCTCGTTCCAGTCCTTGACGCGCTCGTCGACGGGACGGGTCCGCGCGACCTCGCGGCCGGTGGTCAGGAAGCCCTTGGGGTCAGCCATGAGTCGCCGCCTCCATCATCTTCTCGTGGGTCTCGGTCTCGGAGAGACCCGCTCGCTCGGCGGCGTCCTTGGCGGCGAGCACTGCCTTGTAGGTGGCCGGGACGACCTTGGTGAAGCGGGTCACCGCCGTGTCCCAGTCGGCGAGGAGGCCGGCCGCGACGGTGGAGGCGGTCTCCTCCTGGTGGCGCCGCACCACGTCGTGCAGCCACCGCCGGTCGTCCTCGTCGAGGGTGTCGAGGGCGCCGACCAGCTCCTTGTTGACGTTGTCGGGGTCCAGGCCGAGGACGTACGCGACGCCGCCGGACATGCCGGCCGCGAAGTTGCGCCCGGTCTCGCCGAGAACGACGGCCCGGCCGCCGGTCATGTATTCGCAGCCGTGGTCGCCGACGCCCTCGGAGACGACGGTGGCGCCGGAGTTGCGGACGCAGAACCGCTCGCCGACGCGTCCGCGCAGGAACATCTCGCCGCCGGTGGCGCCGTAGGCGAGGGTGTTGCCGGCGATGACGGAGTATTCGGCGAGGTGGTCGGCGCCGCGGTCGGGGCGGACGACGACCCGGCCGCCGGAGAGGCCCTTGCCGACGTAGTCGTTGGCGTCGCCCTCCAGGCGCAGGGTGATGCCGCGCGGCAGGAAGGCGCCGAAGGACTGGCCGGCGGAGCCGGTGAAGGTGATGTCGATCGTGTCGTCGGGCAGCCCGGCGCCGCCGAACCTCTTGGTGACGTGGTGGCCGAGCATGGTGCCGACGGTGCGGTTGATGTTGCGGATGGCGACCTGGGCGCGTACGGGGCGGGCGTCCTCGGCGCGGTCGGCGGTGAGGGCGTCGGCGGCGAGCTCGACGAGTTCGTTGTCGAGTGCCTTGGCCAGGCCGTGGTCCTGTTCGGTGACGCGGTGCCGGACGGCGCCGGAGGGCAGTTCGGGGACGTGCAGGAGGGGGGCCAGGTCGAGGCCCTGGGCCTTCCAGTGGTCGACGGCCGGGGCGGTGTCGAGGAGCTCGGCGCGCCCGACGGCCTCCTCCAGGGTGCGGAAGCCCAGCTCGGCGAGGAGCTCGCGGACCTCCTCGGCGATGAACTCGAAGAAGTTGACGACGAATTCGGCCTTGCCGGAGAAGCGCTCGCGCAGCACCGGGTTCTGTGTGGCGATGCCGACGGGGCAGGTGTCGAGGTGGCAGACGCGCATCATGACGCAGCCGGAGACGACCAGGGGCGCGGTGGCGAAGCCGAATTCCTCGGCGCCGAGGAGCGCGGCGATGATCACGTCACGGCCGGTCTTGAGCTGGCCGTCGGTCTGCACGACGATGCGGTCGCGCAGGCCGTTGAGCAGCAGGGTCTGCTGGGTCTCGGCGAGGCCGAGCTCCCAGGGGCCGCCCGCGTGCTTGAGGCTGGTCAGCGGGGAGGCGCCGGTGCCGCCGTCGTGGCCGGAGATCAGGACGACGTCGGCGTGGGCCTTGGAGACGCCGGCCGCGACCGTGCCCACGCCGACCTCGGAGACCAGCTTCACGTGGATGCGGGCCGCGGGGTTGGCGTTCTTCAGGTCGTGGATGAGCTGGGCGAGGTCCTCGATGGAGTAGATGTCGTGGTGCGGCGGCGGGGAGATCAGGCCGACGCCGGGGGTGGAGTGCCGGGTCTTCGCGACCCAGGGGTAGACCTTGTGGCCGGGCAGCTGGCCGCCCTCGCCGGGCTTGGCGCCCTGGGCCATCTTGATCTGGATGTCGTCGGAGTTGACCAGGTATTCGCTGGTCACGCCGAAGCGGCCGGAGGCGACCTGCTTGATGCTGGAGCGGCGGGCCGGGTCGTGGAGCCGCTCGGGGTCCTCGCCGCCCTCGCCGGTGTTGGACTTGGCGCCGAGCCGGTTCATGGCGATGGCGAGGGTCTCGTGGGCCTCGCGGGAGATGGAGCCGTAGGACATGGCGCCGGTGGAGAAGCGCTTGACGATCTCGCTGACGGGCTCGACCTCGTCGAGCGGCACGGGGGCGCGGTCGTTCTTGAGGGCGAACAGGCCGCGCAGCGTCATCAGCCGCTCGGACTGCTCGTTCACCCGTTGGGTGTACTGCTTGAAGATGTCGTAGCGGCGGGCGCGGGTGGAGTGCTGGAGCCGGAAGACGGTGTCGGGGTCGAAGAGGTGGGGCTCGCCCTCGCGGCGCCACTGGTATTCGCCGCCGATGTCCAGGCGGCGGTGGGTGGCGGCGATGCCGGTGGCGGGGTACGCCTTGGCGTGCCGGGCCGCGACCTCCCGGGCGATGACGTCGAGTCCGGCGCCGCCGATCTTGGTGGCGGTGCCCTGGAAGTAGGTCTCGACGAACTCCTCGTCCAGGCCGACGGCTTCGAAGACCTGGGCGCCCCGGTAGGAGGCGACGGTGGAGATGCCCATCTTGGACATCACCTTGAGGACGCCCTTGCCGAGGGCCTTGATGAGGTTGCGGATCGCGTCCTGGGCGTCCATGCCGGGCAGGAAGGTGCCGGCGCGGACGAGGTCCTCGACGGACTCCATGGCCAGGTAGGGGTTGACGGCCGCGGCACCGTAGCCGATGAGCAGGGCGACGTGGTGGACCTCGCGGACGTCACCGGCCTCGACGATCAGGCCGACCTGGGTGCGCTGCCGGGTGCGGATGAGGTGGTGGTGGACGGCGGAGGTGAGCAGCAGGGAGGGGATGGGGGCGTGCTCGGCGTCCGAGTGGCGGTCGGAGAGGACGATCAGCCGGGCGCCGCCGGCGATGGCGGCGTCGACCTCGGCGCGGATCTCCGCGAGCCGGGCGGCGAGCGCCTCTCCCCCGCCACCGACGCGGTAGAGGCCGGAGAGGGTGGCGGCCTTGAGGCCGGGCAGGTCGCCGTCGGCGTTGATGTGTATGAGCTTGGCGAGCTCGTCGTTGTCGATGACGGGGAACGGCAGGGTGACGCTGCGGCAGGAGGCCGCGGTGGGCTCCAGGAGGTTGCCCTGTGGGCCGAGGGAGGAGATCAGCGAGGTGACGAGCTCCTCGCGGATGGCGTCCAGCGGGGGGTTGGTGACCTGCGCGAAGAGCTGGGTGAAGTAGTCGAAGAGCAGCCGGGGCCGCGCGGAGAGCGCCGCGATCGGGGAGTCGGTGCCCATGGAACCGATGGGCTCCGCGCCGGACTTGGCCATCGGCGCGAGGATGACGCGCAGCTCCTCCTCGGTGTAGCCGAAGGTCTGCTGGCGGCGGGTGACCGAGGCGTGGGTGTGCACGATGTGCTCGCGCTCGGGGAGGTCGGCGAGGTCGATCAGCCCGGCTTCGAGCCAGTCGGTGTAGGGCTGTTCGGCGGCGAGCTGTGCCTTGATCTCGTCGTCCTCGATGATGCGGTGTTCCGCGGTGTCGACGAGGAACATCCGGCCGGGCTGGAGGCGGCCCTTGCGGACGACCTTGGCGGGCTCGATGTCGAGGACGCCGACCTCGGAGGAGAGGACGACGAGGCCGTCGTCGGTGACCCAGTACCGGCCGGGGCGCAGGCCGTTGCGGTCGAGGACGGCGCCGACGAGGGTGCCGTCGGTGAAGGTGACGCAGGCGGGGCCGTCCCAGGGCTCCATCAGGGTGGAGTGGTACTGGTAGAAGGCGCGCCGGGCGGGGTCCATGGAGGCGTGGTTCTCCCATGCCTCGGGGATCATCATCAGCACGCTGTGCGGCAGCGAGCGCCCGCCGAGGTGGAGCAGCTCCAGGACCTCGTCGAAGGAGGCGGAGTCGGAGGCGTCGGGGGTGCAGACGGGGAAGACCCGCTCCGGGCTCGCCTCCCCGAACAGGTCGCTGGCCAGCTGGGATTCGCGGGCGCGCATCCAATTGCGGTTGCCCTGGACCGTGTTGATCTCGCCGTTGTGGGCGACGAAGCGGTACGGGTGGGCGAGCGGCCAGCTGGGGAAGGTGTTGGTGGAGAAGCGGGAGTGGACCAGTGCGATGGCGGTGGCGAAGCGCCGGTCGGAGAGGTCGGGGAAGAACGGCTCCAGCTGGCCGGTGGTGAGCATGCCCTTGTAGACGATGGTCCGCGCGGACAGCGAGGGGAAGTAGACCTCGGCCTCGCGCTCGGCACGCTTGCGCAGGACGAACGCCTTGCGGTCCAGGGCGAGGCCGGTGCTGGTGCCGTCGGCCACGAACAGCTGGCGGAAGCCGGGCATCGTGGCGCGGGCGCCGTTGCCGAGCAGCTCGGGGGTGACGGGGACCTCGCGCCAGCCGAGGACGGTGAGGCCCTCCTCGGCGGCGATCGTCTCGACCCGCGAGACGGCCGCGTCCGCGTCGGGGGACCCTGCGGGGAGGAAGGCGATGCCGACCGCGTACGCCCCGGCGGCGGGGAGGTCGAAGGTGACGCTCTCGCGGAGGAAGGCGTCGGGGATCTGGAGCAGGATGCCCGCTCCGTCGCCCGAGTCGGGCTCGGAGCCGGTGGCACCCCGGTGCTCGAGGTTCCGCAGGACGGTGAGCGCCTGCTGCACGAGCGCGTGGCTCGCCTCGCCGGTCAGGGTCGCGACGAAGCCCACGCCACAGGCGTCGTGCTCATTGCGCGGGTCGTACATCCCCTGCTGGGCGGGGTGGGATGCGGCAATGAAGGAACGCATCGGCTCTCCCGTCGTCGTCATGGCAGTCATGGCGTGTGCATGTGCCGAGGGACGACGCTGGCCCTCTGCGAAGAAATTTGGTGCAGGTTACATGATGGGGCGCTTCTCAAAAAGCGGAAGACCTGGTCCAGCATGCGGACGCTGCTGACGAGTGGCAGCCCCCGGGAACCGTGGGATCACCCGGCCCGGCAGTGCCGGGCGCGGCGCGGCGTAGGCGGCGTTGCCCGCTGCGCTCCGGGGAGTGTGCCCGAACGTCAAAGGCTTGAAACCGCGAGGTAACGCGCACGTTATGCGGAAGCCCGCATAAGCATCACCCCAATGCGGTGCCGAACGCAATACCGAGGAGGTAAGTCACACCCGCGGCGGCGGCGCCCAGCACCAGCTGGCGCAGTCCGCTGTACCACCAGCTGCGCGCGGTGACCCGGGCCACGACGGCGCCGCAGCCGAAGAGGCCGGCGAGGGCCAGCAGCACGGCGGGCCACAGCTCGGTGGCGCCCAGGAGATAGGGCAGGACGGGCAGCAGCGCGCCCAGGGCGAAGGAGCCGAAGGACGAGACGGCGGCGACCGTGGGCGAGGGCAGGTCCGAGGGGTCGATGCCGAGCTCCTCGCGCGCGTGGATCTCCAGCGCCTGCTCGGGATCGCTCGACAGCTGCCGGGCGACCTCGCGCGCGAGCTCCGGCTCGACTCCGCGCGAGACATACAGCGCGGCGAGCTCCGCCTGCTCGTCGGCGGGGTGCTTGCGCAGCTCGCGGCGCTCCACGTCCAGCTCGGCGAGGACGAGTTCGCGCTGCGAGGCGACCGAGGTGTACTCACCGGCGGCCATCGAGAACGCGCCCGCCGCGAGTCCGGCCAGGCCGGTGATGACGATGGTCTGCGAGGAGGCGGAGCCGCCCGCGACGCCGGTCATCAGGGCGACGTTGGAGACGAGTCCGTCCATGGCACCGAAGACGGCGGGGCGCAGCCAGCCGCCGTTCACATCGCGGTGCGTGTGGTTGTCGCGATGGGCCACGTGTGGTGCCTCAACCGCATCGAGGACAGACATTGCTCCGGGTGCTCCCTTTCCCCACGGGGCGGGTCGCTCGTTCGCTCGCCCCTTGTGTCGAAGGTACGCACGAATGGGGTGGCGGCGCTAGCAAGGAAGGCCGAACTTACCTCTGTGACCTGCGGGTTTGTGATTGCCGTCGGAGAATTCCGCTGCGCGGGGCGGGGTGCGGGGCCGCGGCTGAGGGGGGCCTTCCCTCAGCCCCGCCCCTTCCCGAAACCGGGGGCAAGCCCCCAGACCCCCAGCAACACGCTTCGCGCGTTGTCCTCAAACGCCGGACGGGCTGGATATCCAGCCCGTCCGGCGTTTGAGGACAAACCCACCCGCGAAGCTCAGGACTTGGCGGCCGGCTTCTCCGTCGGCGAGGACTCCTCGACGGCGGCCGGTTCCACGACCTGCTCCCTGCCAGGGCACCGCTTCGCGGAGATGACCATGTAGGCCACCGCGGCGACGAAGACGACCATGGATGTCCAGTCGTTGAGCCGCAGGCCCCACAGGTGGTGGGCGTCGTCGACGCGGAGGTATTCGAACCAGAAGCGTCCCACGGTGTATGCCGCGACATAGAGCGCGAACGCCCGGCCGTGCCCCAGCGTGAAGCGCCGGTCGGCCCAGATCACCAGGCCCGCGATGAGCAGGCACCACAGCGACTCGTAGAGGAACGTCGGGTGGTACGTCCCCGCGAGCCGGCCGATCGCCGGGTCCGCGTCGATCTTGAGGGCCCAGGGGAGGTCGGTCGGCTTGCCGTAGAGCTCCTGGTTGAACCAGTTGCCCCAGCGGCCGATCGCCTGGGCCACGGCGAGGCCGGGCGCGAGGGCGTCGGCCCAGGCGGGGAGGGGGATGCCGCGACGGCGGCAGCCGATCCACGCGCCGACCGCGCCGAGCGCGACCGCGCCCCAGATGCCGAGCCCGCCCTCCCAGATCTTGAAGGCGTTGACCCAGTCGCGCCCCGCACCGAAATACAGCTCGTAGTCGGTGATCACGTGATAGAGCCGGCCGCCGACGAGCCCGAACGGCACCGCCCACACGGCGATGTCGGCGACCGTCCCGGCCCGTCCGCCCCGTGCGATCCAGCGCCGGTTGCCGAGCCAGACGGCGACGAAGACGCCGATGATGATGCAGAAGGCATAGCCGCGCAACGGGATTGGTCCGAGATGGATCACTCCGGTCGACGGGCTGGGAATGTAAGCGATGTCCATGGCAGCACTGACGCTACCCTGCCGGGCCGCGCGGACGGCAACCCGCCCGGCGCAACAGCTGCGTAACGCCCCTAGCCCTGGGCCGCCGCGACCATCTGCCGCAGCTTGTCCGGGGTCAGCGGATGGGTCTGGTCGCCGTAGATGCTCTTGCCGTCGAGCAGGATCGTCGGCGTCGCGTGGTAGGAGGACTTGCTGAAGGTCTCGTGGGACTTCTTGACCCAGCTGTCGTGGGTGCCGTCGTCGACGCACTTCTCGAAGGCGGGGCTCTTCAGCCCCTCGACCTGCCCGGCGAGCTCGACCAGGCGGGTCTTCTTGCCGTAGGCGTCGTCGGTCTCCTCCGGCTGGTTCTTGTAGAGCACGTCGTGGTAGGCGGCGAACTTCCCGGCGTCCTGCGCGCACGCGGCCGCGTTGGCGGCGTTGAGGGAGCCCTTGCCGCCGAGGTTGTTGTCGATCAGGGTGACCAGGTGGTACTCGGCCTTGAGCCGGCCCTTGTCCTCCAGGTCGTGGACGGTGTCGCGGAAGGCGTTCTCGAACTGTCCGCAGCCGGGGCAGCGGAAGTCCTCGTAGACGGTCAGGGTGGCCTTCGCCGTGGACCTGCCGACCGGGATCATCACATTGTCCTTGCCCATGGCGCCCTGGGGGGCGACCAGCGGGCCGGCGGTCTCCTGCTTCTTGCTCTTGCCGGAATGGGCCACCAGGGCACCGATCCCGGCGCCCGCGCCGAGGACGGCCACCACGATCACGCCCGCGATGACGCCCCGCTTCCGTTTGGCGCGGGACTCCTCCCTCTGGCGCTGTTCCTGCAGCCGCTCACGGGCGCTGCGCTTCCCATCAGAGTTCTTCTGGCTCACGTCCCCGTAAACGAACCGGAGGCACGGCCTGCGCGCCCCCGGTCGTCCGGTTCCACCAAAAGAGTTAGCCGCGCTTGCGGACGCCCGCGGCCAGTTCACCCGCCAGGGTGCGCACGGCGGCGAGGCCCGCTTCGAGGTCGGGTGCCTCCAGCAGCCGCTTGACGAAGGCGGAGCCGACGATGACGCCGTCGGCGAACTGCGCGACCTCCTCCGCCTGCCGGGCGTCGGAGACGCCGAGGCCCACGCAGACGGGCAGTTCGGTGACCGCCCGGGTGCGCCGCACCAGCTCCTGCGCCTCCTGCCCGACGGACTCGCGGGTGCCGGTGACGCCCATCAGCGACGCCGCGTAGACGAAGCCACTGCCCGCCGCCGTGATCTTGGCGAGCCGCTCGTCGCGGCTGCTCGGCGCGACCACGAAGACCGTGGCCAGGCCGTGCTGGGCGGCGGCCTTGCGCCAGACCTCGGACTCCTCGACCGGGAGGTCGGGCAGGATGCAGCCCGCTCCCCCGGCGGCGGCGAGATCGGCGGCGAAGCGCTCGACGCCGTAGGCGTCCACCGGGTTCCAGTAGGTCATGCACAGCACCGGCGCGCCCGTCGCGGCGTGCGCCTCGCGGACCGTGCGGATCACGTCGACGATCTTGACGCCGCCGCGCAGGGCGATGTCGTCGGCGGTCTGGATGACCGGGCCGTCCAGGACCGGGTCGCTGTGCGGCAGGCCGACCTCGACGATGTCGCAGCCGCCTTCGAGCATCGCGGTCACGGCCCGCACACCGCCGTCGACGGTCGGGAAGCCGGCCGGGAGATAGCCGACGAGCGCCGCGCGGTTCTCCGCCCTGGCCGCCGTCAGCACCGAGCTCAGCGATTCGATGTTGCCCGCCATCAGTTGGCCCCCTCGCCCGTCGCACCGTCGTACAGCCCGAAGTAGCGGGCCGCCGTGTCCATGTCCTTGTCGCCCCGCCCGGAGAGGTTGACCAGGAGCAGGCCCTCGGGGCCGAGCTCCTTGCCGATCTCCAGCGCGCCCGCGAGCGCGTGCGCGCTCTCGATCGCCGGGATGATGCCCTCGGTGCGCGAGAGCAGCCGCAGCGCCCGCATGGCCTCGTCGTCGGTGACGGCGCGGTACTCGGCGCGGCCGGTGTCCTTCAGATAGGAGTGCTCCGGGCCGATGCCGGGGTAGTCGAGCCCGGCGGAGATGGAGTACGGCTCGGTGATCTGGCCGTCCTCGTCCTGGAGGACGTAGCTGCGCGAGCCGTGCAGGATGCCGGGGGTGCCGGCGGTGAGGGTGGCCGCGTGCTCGCCGCCGGCGACGCCGTGGCCGCCGGGCTCGCAGCCGATCAGGCGGACGCCGGTGTCGGGCAGGAAGGCGTGGAAGAGGCCGATGGCGTTGGAGCCGCCGCCGACGCAGGCCACCGCGGCGTCGGGCAGCCGCCCGGCCCGCTCCAGGATCTGCCGCCGGGCCTCGACGCCGATCACCCGGTGGAAGTCGCGGACCAGCGCGGGGAAGGGGTGGGGGCCGGCGACCGTGCCGAAGAGGTAGTGCGTGCGGTCGACGTTGGCGACCCAGTCGCGGAACGCCTCGTTGATGGCGTCCTTGAGGGTGCGGCTGCCGGACTTCACGGCGATGACCTCGGCGCCGAGCATGCGCATGCGGGCGACGTTCAGCGCCTGGCGCTCGGTGTCGACCTCGCCCATGTAGATGGTGCATTCGAGGCCGAAGAGCGCGCAGGCGGTGGCCGTGGCGACGCCGTGCTGGCCGGCGCCGGTCTCGGCGATGACGCGGGTCTTGCCCATGCGCTTGGTGAGCAGCGCCTGGCCCAGCACATTGTTGATCTTGTGCGAGCCGGTGTGGTTGAGGTCCTCGCGCTTGAGGAACACCCGGGCGCCACCGGCGTGTTCGGCGAAGCGCGACACCTCGGTGAGGGCGCTGGGACGGCCGGTGTAGTTGACCATGAGGTCGTTGAGCTCGGCCGCGAAGGCGGGGTCCGCCTTGGCCTTCTCGTATTCGACGGCGACCTCGTCCACCGCGGCGACGAGGGCCTCGGGGATGAACTTGCCGCCGAAGGCGCCGAAGTAGCCTTCGGCGCTGGGGACGTGACCCTCCGGGTCAGGGACGAAGAATTCGGAGGACATACGGGTACTCCTCAGGCAGATGTGTGACGGTGCGAACGGTCAGGGCGCGCTCGCGCCGCACCATCGCATCCCGTTGATCTGCCCCGGCTCACAGCCGATGTGGTACCGCACGCGCCGGCCGAGCACGCGGCGCGCGGGCGCGCGGCAGCCCCGGGGACGGCATCCCCGGGCCAGGCGCGCGTACGTCCCCACGGTGCGGTCAGCTCCGCCCGTGCCGCAGGGCCGGGTGGGCGCCGGCGGCGACCAGGTCGGCCACCGCGCCCTTGGGGTCGCGCCCCGTCACCAGGGACTCCCCCACGAGCACCGCGTCGGCGCCGTCGTTGGCGTACGCGATGAGGTCGTGCGGGCCGCGGACACCGGACTCGGCGATCTTGATGATGTGGTCCGGGATCTCGGGCGCGACCCGGGCGAAGTTGCCGCGGTCGACCTCGAGGGTCTTGAGGTTGCGGGCGTTGACGCCGATGATCCGGGCTCCGGCTTCGACCGCGCGCTGGACCTCCTCCTCGTCGTGGACCTCCACGAGGGGGGTGAGGCCGATGGACTCGGCGCGCTCGATGAGGGAGACCAGGGCCTCCTGCTCCAGGGCCGCGACGATCAGCAGGACCAGGTCGGCGCCGTAGGCGCGGGCCTCCCACAGCTGGTAGGCGGTGACGATGAAGTCCTTGCGCAGCACCGGGATGTCGACCTTGGCCCGGACGGCCTCCAGGTCGGCCAGCGAACCGCCGAAGCGGCGCTGCTCGGTGAGCACGCTGATGACGGCCGCGCCGCCCGCCTCGTAGTCCGCGGCGAGCCCCGCGGGGTCGGCGATCGCGGCGAGGGCGCCCTTGGAGGGGCTGGAGCGCTTGACCTCGCAGATCACGCTGACGTTCTCGCCGCGCAGGGCGGCCACCCCGTCCTTGGCCTGCGGGGCCTTGGCAGCCCGCTCCTTGAGCTCGTCGAGGGTGACGCGCGCCTGCCGCTCCGCGAGGTCGGCACGGACTCCGTCGATGATCTCGTCGAGCACACTCACGCGAGCGGCCCCCTTCCGGACTCGGATGGTCTGGGCTGGTGGGGCGGAAACTCCTCACCAGGCATTGTGATGGTACTTGCCATGGACCGAAGGATTCGCATCCGGTTGACGCCGGTGATGTCACATGGCGCGTTTGCTGTGTTTCCCGTGTCCGGCGGGTTCCGGCGCGCTAGGGCACGAGCCAGGACCCGCAGGGCAGGTTCCGTACGACCGTGAACGCCAGCAGCAGCGCGCCGGCCGCCCACCAGTGGGGCGCGCGCAGCGGCAGCCGTACGCCGTCCCGCCCGCGCAGGGCCGCGCGCACCCAGGCCAGCCACAGGGCGAGGAAGGCGGCGTACGCGGCCACGGCCGCCGCGTTCGCGCCCAGTGCCGCCGGAAGGTCGCCGTGGGCGAGCGCGTGGACGCTGCGCAGCCCGCCGCAGCCGGGGCAGTACAGGCCCGTCCAGCGCAGCAGCGGGCAGGCGGGGTAGTGGCCGGGCTCGTTGGGGTCGACGGCGCCGATCCAGGCGAAGGCCGCGGCGATCGCGGCGGCGACGCCGGCCGGGGCGGCGAGGCGGCGCACCGGGCCCGGGGGGCGCGGGGGCGCGGCCGCGGGGGCCGCCACGGGGTCGTCCGGCGGGCTGCCGGCGCTGTGCGTCACAGTGGCAGTCTGCGCCGGACAGCACGAAGGCGCAGCACGGGGCCGACGTCCTTGCGTCCGTACGGGCCCGGGCCGCGCCTCGGTGAGCGAGCGGGGTGGATCAGCCCTGGGTCGCGGGCCGGCCCTTCGCGCGGCCCTTGGGCTCCATGCCGTAGCCCATCAGGCGCATGATGCCGCCGACGACGCCGCCGAGCAGGACGATGCCGATGCCCGCCCAGAACCCGACCGGGTTGGCGATCACCATGAACGCACCGCCGACGCAGAAGCCGATGAACGAAATGATGACACCGGTCCAGGCGGCCGGGGTGTGTCCGTGGCTGCTACCCGCCATGACTATGACTCCTCGTTGCTGTGGCGCGCCCGCGGGCGCGGAGAACGCTCATGGTCATTGTCCCCGACGCCCGGGGGTGCCTTGAGTTGGGGGTGGGGCGTGTCCCCGGCCGTCTTTCACGGCCGCTTCCCCGGGCCCTCGCCGGGGGGAGTCGTGTGCGCTCCGCCGGGCTCGCCGGTGGGGTCCTCGCCGCGGTCGAGCGCCTTCCAGAGCTCCTCGGGGCGCTCGGGGTCGGGGGCGGTGCGGGGGCGGCGCGGGCGGGGGGTGCCGTCGCGCTCGTAGCGGCCGGACATCGCGGGCCAGTGCTGTCCGTAGCGCAGGGCGAGGAGCCCGGCGAGGAAGAGCAGCACACCGCCCGCGAGGGCGACCCACGGCCACGGGGTGCGGCTGATGTGGTCGACGGCGGTGCTGGTCAGGCCCTGGGCCTTGGCGGCCTTCTCCTCCAGTGCGCTGGTGTCGCGGGCGCCGGTGGCGGCACCGGCGACGATCCCGGCGCCGCAGAGGGTGAGGACCGCGGCGACGACGGTGCGCCAGACGCCGCGGACGGCGAAGACGGCGACGAGCGTGGCGAGGCCGACGACGGCCAGCGCGCCGGGCAGGCCGTTCACGTCCTGGCCGCTGACCTGCTTGGAGACGGCGGTCTGGGCGATGTCGGCGGCCGCCGTGCCCTCGGCCCAGGTGCGGCCGCCGGCGAGGAGGACGAGCGTGGCTCCGGCCGCGCCCAGCAGCAGGGCGGCGGCGACGCTGCGCCGCCGGGCGCCACCGGCGCGGGGGGCGGCGGGCTCGGCATGGGGACGGGGGTGGGGTACGGCTGCGCTCACGGTTACCACTATCTCTTGTGTCGCCGGTCCGGGCGCCCGGGGGTCCCCCGAGGGGGGCCCGGGCGCCGGGGCCGCGGGTCAGGCGCGGGGGGCGAGCCGGTTGGCGGAGTGCACGGCGCGCAGGACGGCGGCGGCCTTGTTGCGGCACTCGGCGTCCTCGGCGGCCGGGTCGGAGTCGGCGACGACGCCGGCGCCCGCCTGGACGTAGGCGGTGCCGTCGCGGAGCACCGCGGTGCGGATCGCGATGGCGGTGTCGGAGTCGCCGGCGAAGTCGAGGTAGCCGACGCAGCCGCCGTAGAGGCCGCGGCGCGCGGGCTCCAGCTCCTCGATGATCTGCATGGCGCGGGGCTTGGGCGCGCCGGAGAGGGTGCCGGCGGGGAAGCAGGCGGTGAGCACGTCGAAGGCGGTGCGGCCTTCGGCGAGGCGGCCGGTGACGGTGGAGACGATGTGCATGACGTGGCTGTAGCGCTCCACCGACATGAAGTCGACGACCTCCACGCTGCCCGGTTCGCAGACCCGGCCGAGGTCGTTGCGGCCGAGGTCGACGAGCATGAGGTGCTCGGCGCGCTCCTTGGGGTCGGCCATCAGCTCCTCGGCGAGGGCCGCGTCGGTCTGCGGGGTGGCGCCGCGCGGGCGGGTGCCGGCGATGGGGTGCACCATGGCCTGCCCGTCCTCGACCTTGACCAGCGCCTCCGGGCTGGAGCCGACGATGTCGAAGCCGTCGAAGCGCAGCAGGTACATGTAGGGGCTGGGGTTCGTGGCCCGCAGGACGCGGTAGACGTCGAGGGCGGAGGCGGCGCAGGGGGTCTCGAAGCGCTGCGAGGGCACGACCTGGAACGCCTCGCCCGCGCGGATGCGCTCCTTGATGTCGTCGACGGCCGCCATGTAGTCCGGGCCGCCCCAGCGGGCGGTGTACTCGGGGAGTTCGGAGGGCGGCAGGGCGGTGGGCTCGGTGGGGACCGGGCGGCACAGGTCGGCGGCCATGGCGTCGAGGCGGGCGACGGCGTCCGCGTACGCCTCGTCGACGCCCGTGTCGAGGTCGTTGTGGTTGATCGCGTTGGCGATCAGCAGGACCGTGCCGTTCCAGTGGTCGAGCACGGCGAGGTCCGAGGTGAGCAGCATGGTCAGTTCGGGCAGGCCGAGGGTGTCCTCGCCGTGCTCGCCGATCTTCTCCAGGCGGCGGACGATGTCGTAGCCGAGATAGCCCACCATGCCGCCGGTGAAGGGCGGGAGTCCGGTGCCCTCGATGAGGTCGCGGGGGGTGTGCAGGGCGTCGACAGTGGCACGCAGGGCCCGCAGCGGGTCGCCGTCGGTGGGGACGCCGACGGGTGGGGTGCCGAGCCAGTGGGTCCGCCCGTCGCGCACGGTCAGGGTGGCGGCGCTGCGGACGCCGACGAAGGAGTAGCGGGACCAGGTGCGGCCGTTCTCGGCGGACTCCAGCAGGAAGGTCCCGGGGCGCTCCGCGGCGAGTTTGCGGTACAGGCCGACGGGGGTGTCCCCGTCGGCGAGGAAGCGCCTGGTCACCGGGATGACCCGGCGGTCCTTCGCGAGCGTACGGAAGGTGTCGGCGTCGGGCGTGATGTCACCCGTGGTCATGGCAGCCATGGCAGCGGAGCCTACTGGCCCAGCGGCAGGAGATCGGCATCGAAGCAGGTGCGGTCGCCGGTGTGGCAGGCCGCGCCGATCTGGTCGACCTTCACGAGCAGGGTGTCGCCGTCGCAGTCGAGGGCCACGGACTTCACGTGCTGGACGTGGCCGGACGTGTCGCCCTTGACCCAGTACTCCTGGCGGCTGCGGCTCCAGTAGGTGCAGCGGCCGGTGGTGAGGGTGCGGTGGAGGGCCTCGTCGTCCATCCAGCCGAGCATGAGCACCTCGCCGGTGTCGTACTGCTGGGCGATGGCGGGAACCAGTCCGTCGGCGCTGCGCTTGAGGCGGGCGGCGAGGGCGGGGTCGAGGGCGGTGGTGCGGGGGCGAGCGGTGCCGGTCATGGATCCATTCTGCCCTCAGGCCGTGGCCCTCCCGAAGAGCCGCCTTCCCGAGGCCCCGAGGAGCCGCCTTCCCGGAGAGCGGACGGGCGCGCGGGCCGTGGTCGTGATCCGGAGCCCGGCGGCGGGGGTGTCAGTGGCGTACGGCATGCTTCGACCATGACCTCTCCGCCGCCGCCGAACTCCCCCGAACCGCCCCGAGACGGCGGGGGGTTCGGCCCGCCCCAGAGCTTCGGGCCGCCGCCGGCCCAGCCTCCTGCCCAGCCGCCCGCGCAGCCCTACGGTCAGCCGTACGGGCCGCCGCAGGGTGGGCCGGGCTACGGGCAGCAGCAGGGTTTCGGCCAATACGGGCAGCAGTACGGGCAGCAGTTCGCGCCGCCGATGCCCCCTCCCCCGCCGCCATCGGGCGGCAGCGGCGCGAAGGTGGCGGCGATCGTGGTCGCCGTCGTGCTGGTGGCGGGCCTGGTCGTCGGCGGGATCATCCTGACGTCGAAGGGCGACGGCGGTGACGCCAAGGCCAAGGGGAAGAGCTCGCCGAGCCCGTCGGTGACGTCGTCCGCGCCGTCCACGGCCGCGAGCGAGCCCGGGGGCCCGGCGGACCCCACGCCCTCCGCGTCCGCGAAACCGTCGCTGCCCGGCGACCAGCGGGTGCCGTACGTGGTGCTCAACCCGGGCCAGTGCTTCGACCACCCGAGCCTGAGCACCTCCGGCATCTCCACGGTCGTCACCGTCTCGTGCGACGGCACGCACGACGGCGAGGTGATATCCAACGCGACGCTGACGGGCTCGTTCGACACCGAGCAGGCGATCCAGGACAAGGCCAAGGACCTGTGCGAGCCCGTCGCGCAGAAGCGGGTGGGATCGATATCCGACGGCCGTACGTACTACTCGTATGTGCTGTATCCGGCGAAGCTCACCTACGACCACGGCCAGAACCGGATCACGTGCGCGATCACCCGCAGCATCACGCCGGGTGGCGACAAACTGACGGCGCCGCTGGCGGACTGACGCGGCCCGTCGCGGCGCCGTGGCACGGGCGGGGCGGCGGCCGTAGGGTGGCCGCATGTCGACCCACGCACAGCGCGAACGTCTGCTCCTGGCCGATCTGTTGGAGACCGTGGGCCCCGGCGCCCCGACGCTCTGCACCGGCTGGCAGGCCCGTGACCTCGCCGCCCATGTCGTCGTGCGGGAGCGCCGCTCCGACGCGGCCGCGGGGCTGGTGATCAAGGCGCTGGCCCCGCGCCTGGAGCGGGTGCAGGCCGAGTTCGCCGCCAAGCCGTACGAGGAACTGCTCCAGCTCATCCGCACCGGGCCGCCGCGCCTGTCGCCGTACGCCCTCAAACAGGTCGACGAGGCGGCCAACACGGTCGAGTTCTTCGTGCATACGGAGGACGTCAGGCGCGCCCAGCCGGAGTGGACGCCGCGTGAGCCGGACCCGGTGTTCGCGGACGCCCTGTGGGCCCGGCTGGAGCGGGTGGCGCGGATGCTCGGCCGGAAGTCTCCGGTGGGCCTGGTACTGCGCCGCCCCGACGGCCGTACCGCGGTGGCCCACCGGGGCACGCCGGTGGTGACGGTGACGGGCGAGCCGGGGGAACTGACCCTGTTCGCGTTCGGCCGCCAGGCGGCGGCGCGGGTGGAACTGGACGGCGACGAGAACGCGGTGGCCAAGCTCCAGCAGGCGTCGCTGGGGCTGTAACCGGGAGAGTGAGACGGTCCCGCGCCCCTTCAGGGGCGCGGGAAACCGCGCGGCCGGCCACCGATTGGCCCTCAGCGGGCCGGGTGCCCCGCGGCCCGCAGCGCCGACTTCACATCCGCGATCTTCAGATCCCCGAAGTGGAAGACGGAGGCGGCCAGCACCGCGTCCGCCCCGGCCGCCACGGCCGGGGCGAAGTGCTCCAGCCGTCCGGCGCCGCCGCTCGCGATCACCGGCACGGACACGTGCTTGCGCACGGCCGCGATCATCTCGGTGTCGTAGCCGTCCTTCGTGCCGTCGGCGTCCATGGAGTTCAGCAGGATCTCGCCCGCGCCCAGCTCCGCCGCGCGGTGGGCCCACTCGACGGCGTCGATGCCGGTGCCGCGGCGGCCGCCGTGCGTGGTGACCTCGAAGGAGCCCGCGGCGGTACGCCGGGCGTCGACGGAGAGCACCAGCACCTGGCGGCCGAAGCGCTCGGCGATCTCCTGGATCAGCTCGGGCCGGGCGATGGCCGCGGTGTTGACGCCGACCTTGTCGGCACCGGCGCGCAGCAGCTTGTCCACGTCGCCCGCGGTGCGCACGCCGCCGCCCACGGTCAGCGGGATGAAGACCTGCTCGGCGGTGCGGCGCACCACGTCGTAGGTCGTCTCACGGTCGCCGGAGGAGGCGGTGATGTCGAGGAAGGTGAGTTCGTCGGCGCCTTCCTGACCGTAGATCTTGGCCATTTCGACGGGGTCGCCGGCGTCGCGCAGGTTCTGGAAGTTGACGCCCTTGACGACCCGGCCGTTGTCCACGTCCAGGCAGGGGATGACTCGGACCGCGAGGGTCATGTGCTCGTTGCTCCTCGATACGCTTCCAGTTCCACTTCGACCAGCACACGCGAGTCGACGAAGCCGGAGACGACCACGAGGGTCGCCACGGGCCGCACCGCGTCGAAGAACTCCTTGTGGGCGCGGCCGACCGCGTCCACGTCCCGCGCGTGGGTCAGATACATCCGGGTGCGGAGCACGGACCCGGGGCCGAGTCCGAACTGCTCCAGGGCGGCGAGGGCGTTGGCGAAGGCCGCCTTGGCCTGCTCGTAGGGGTCGCCCTCGCCGTGCAGCACGGAGCCGTTGAACGGCAGGGTTCCGGCCACCAGGACCCGGTCCCCCGCCGCGACAGCGCGCGCACCGCCGAAGGTCTCTTCCCAGGGACTGTCGCTTCGCACGCGCTGCACGGCTTCGCTCATACGGACACTGCCTCCAGGGCCTCTTCCAAGGTGAATGCCTTGGCGTAGAGGGCCTTCCCCACGATGGCGCCTTCGACGCCCTCCGGTACCAGGTTGGCGATCGCCCGCAGATCGTCAAGGGAGGAGACGCCGCCCGAGGCGACCACCGGCCGGTCGGTCGCGGCGCAGACGTTCCTCAGGAGCTCCAGGTTGGGGCCCTGGAGCGTGCCGTCCTTGGCGATGTCGGTGACGACGTAGCGGGCGCAGCCCTCGGCGTCGAGGCGGGTGAGGGTCTCGTAGAGGTCGCCGCCGTCGCGGGTCCAGCCGCGGCCGCGCAGGGTGGTGCCCTGGACGTCGAGGCCGACGGCGATCCGGTCGCCGTGCTCGGCGATGACCTTGGCGACCCACTCGGGGGTCTCCAGGGCGGCGGTGCCGAGGTTGACACGGGTGCAGCCGGTGGCGAGGGCCGCGGCGAGCGAGGCGTCGTCGCGGATGCCGCCGGACAGCTCGACCTTGATGTCCATGGAGCGGACGACCTCGGCGATCTGCGCCCGGTTGTCGCCGGTGCCGAAGGCGGCGTCGAGGTCGACGAGGTGCAGCCACTCGGCGCCGGCGCGCTGCCAGGCGAGGGCGGCGGAGAGCGGGTCGCCGTAGGAGGTCTCGGAGCCGGAGGCGCCGTGGACGAGGCGGACGGCCTGGCCGTAGCGGACGTCGACGGCGGGGAGGAGTTCGAGCTTCGGCATCACGGGGCTCACAGGGTCTCGATCCAGTTGGTCAGCAGCTGGGCGCCGGCGTCGCCGGACTTCTCGGGGTGGAACTGCGTGGCGCACAGCGGCCCGTTCTCCACGGCGGCGACGAAGGGCTCGCCGTGGGTGGCCCAGGTGACCTGGGGCGGCCGGATGTGGTCCGCGGTGATCTCGAAGCCCCACTCGCGCACGGCGTAGGAGTGCACGAAGTAGTAGCGGGTCTCCGCGTCGAGGCCCGCGAAGAGCCGGGAGCCCTCGGCGGGGGTGACGGTGTTCCAGCCCATGTGCGGGACGACGGGCGCCTTGAGCGGCTCGACCGTGCCGGGCCACTCGTCGAGGCCCTCGGTCTCGACGCCGTGCTCGATGCCGCGCTCGAAGAGGATCTGCATGCCGACGCAGATGCCCATGACGGGGCGGCCGCCGGCGAGTCTGCGGCCGACGACCCAGTCGCCGCGGGCGGCGCGCAGGCCCTTCATGCAGGCTTCGAAGGCGCCGACGCCGGGGACGAGCAGCCCGTCGGCGTTCATGGCCTTGTCGTAGTCGCCGGTGATCTCGACGTCCGCGCCGACGTGGGCCAGGGCGCGCTCGGCGGAGCGGACGTTGCCGAAGCCGTAGTCGAAGACGACGACCTTCTTGCGGTCGCTCATGCCCAGACCTCCAGCCGCATCACGCCCGCGACGAGGCACATCGCGCAGCCGATGCCGAGCAGCACGATCACGCCCTTGGGCAGGCCCTGCTTGCAGAACGAGATCATGCCGCCGAGGAGGAAGAGCCCGACGACGATCAGGATGGTGGACAGGCCGGTCACAGGGCGCCCTTCGTGGAGGGAAGGATTCCGGCGGCGCGCGGGTCGCGCTCGCTGGCGTAGCGCAGCGCGCGGGCGAGGGCCTTGAACTGGCACTCGACGATGTGGTGGGCGTTGCGGCCGTAGGGGACGTGCACGTGCAGGGCGATCTGGGCCTGCGCGACGAAGGACTCCAGGATGTGCCGGGTCATCGTCGTGTCGTAGGAGCCGATCATGGGCGCCATGTTCTCGGGCTCGGTGTGCACGAGATAGGGGCGGCCGGAGAGGTCCACGGTGACCTGGGCGAGGGACTCGTCCAGGGGGACCGTGCAGTTGCCGAAGCGGTAGATGCCGACCTTGTCACCGAGGGCCTGCTTGAAGGCGGCACCGAGCGCGAGGGCGGTGTCCTCGATGGTGTGGTGGCTGTCGATGTGCAGGTCGCCGTCGGTCTTGACGGTGAGGTCGAAGAGCCCGTGCCGGCCGAGCTGGTCGAGCATGTGGTCGTAGAAGCCGACCCCGGTCGAGACGTCGACCTGTCCGCTGCCGTCGAGGTCTATCTCGACGAGGACGGAGGTCTCCTTGGTGGTGCGCTCTACGCGGCCCACGCGGTTCATCGGTTGGTCTCCTTGCAGATGTGCCGTTCGCGACGCGCGGTTCGGGGCTCGAACCCCGGGCGATGCAGCAGGCGGCCCACGCCGTTCATCGGCTCTCCTTGCGAATGGTGCGCACGGCGTCGAGGAAGGCGTCGTTCTCGGCGGGGGTGCCCGCGGTGACCCGCAGCCATCCCGGTACGCCGTTGTCCCGGACCAGGACGCCCTGGTCGAGGATCGCCTGCCACGCCTCGTGGCTGTCCGGGAAGCGGCCGAACTGGACGAAGTTCGCGTCGGACTCCGTCACCTCGAAGTCCATGGCCCGCAGCTCGGCGACGATGCGGTCGCGTTCTGCCTTGAGCTGTTCGACATAGGTGAGGAGCGTGTCCGTGTGCTCCAGGGCCGCGAGGGCGGTGGCCTGGGTGACGGAGGACAGGTGGTACGGCAGCCGTACGAGCTGGACGGCGTCGACCACCGCGGAGTGCGCGGCCAGATAGCCGAGCCGCAGCCCGGCGGCCCCGAACGCCTTGGACATCGTGCGGGAGACGACGAGGTTCGGACGGCCCTCGATGAGCGGCAGCAGCGAGGGCCGGTGGCTGAACTCGCCGTACGCCTCGTCCACGACGACCAGGGACGGCTTGGCCGCCTGCGCCGCCTCGTACAGCCGCAGGACGGTGTCCGCCTCGACGGCCGTGCCCGTGGGGTTGTTGGGCGAGCAGACGAAGACCACGTCGGGCCGCTGCTCGGCGATGACGGTGACGGCCGCGTCGGTGTCGATGGTGAAGTCGTCGCGGCGGGGGCCGGGGATCCAGCCGGTGCCGGTGCCGCGCGAGATCAGGGCGTGCATCGAGTACGACGGTTCGAAGCCGATCGCGGTGCGGCCGGGCCCGCCGAAGGTCTGGAGCAGCTGCTGGATGATCTCGTTGGAGCCGTTGGCCGCCCAGACCTGGGCCATGGTGACCTCGTGGCCCGCGGTGCGGGTGAGGTACTTCGCGAGCTCGGTGCGCAGCTCGACCGCGTCCCGGTCGGGGTAGCGGTTGAGGTGCCGGGCGGCCTGCGTGACGCGCTCGGCGATGCGGGCGACGAGGGGCTCGGGCAGCGGGTAGGGGTTCTCGTTGGTGTTCAGGCGTACGGGCACGTCGAGCTGGGGCGCTCCGTACGGGGACTTGCCGCGCAGCTCGTCCCTGATGGGGAGATCGTCGATGCCTGTCACTTACTCGGGGACCTTCCAGTCGAACCTTGCCTTCAGCGCGGCTCCGTGTGCGGGCAGGTCCTCGGCCTCGGCGAGCGTGACCACGTGGTGGGTGACCTCGGCGAGGGCGTCGCGGGTGTAGTCCACGACGTGGATGCCGCGCAGGAAGGACTGGACCGACAGGCCGGAGGAGTGGCAGGCGCAGCCGCCGGTGGGCAGCACGTGGTTGGAGCCGGCGCAGTAGTCGCCGAGGGAGACCGGGGCGTACGGCCCGACGAAGATCGCTCCGGCGTTGCGGACGCGCGCGGCGACCTCGGCGGCGTTCGCGGTCTGGATCTCCAGGTGCTCGGCGCCGTAGGCGTCCACGACGGCGAGGCCGTGGTCGATGTCGTCGACGAGCACGATGCCGGACTGGCGGCCCGCGAGGGCGGGGACGATCCGGTCCTCGATGTGCTTGGTGGCCGCGACCTGGGTCTGGAGTTCCCTCTCGACGTCCTTCGCCAGCTCCTCGGAGTCGGTGACGAGCACGGCGGCGGCCAGCGGGTCGTGCTCGGCCTGGCTGATGAGGTCGGCGGCGACGTGCGCGGGGTCGGCGGTCGCGTCCGCGAGGATGGCGATCTCGGTGGGGCCGGCCTCGGCGTCGATGCCGATGCGGCCCTTGAGCAGCCGCTTGGCGGCGGCGACCCAGATGTTGCCGGGGCCGGTGACCATGTTGACCGGGCGGCAGTCCTCGGTGCCGTAGGCGAACATGGCGACGGCCTGGGCGCCGCCCGCGGCGTAGACCTCGTCGATGCCGAGCAGCGCGCAGGCCGCCAGGATCGTAGGGTGCGGCAGGCCGCCGAAGTCGGCCTGGGGCGGGGAGGCGACGGCCATCGAGCCGACGCCGGCCTCCTGGGCGGGCACCACGTTCATGATCACGGACGAGGGGTAGACCGAGCGGCCGCCCGGCACATAGAGCCCGACGCGGTCGACGGGGACCCAGCGCTCGGTGACGGTGCCGCCGGGCACCACGGTGACGGTCTTGTCGGTGCGCCGCTGCTCGCGGTGGACGATGCGGGCGCGGCGGATGGACTCCTCCAGGGCGGCCCGCACCCCGGGGTCGAGCTCCCGGAGGGCGGCGGTGATCTTCTCGGGCGCGACCCGCACCCGGTCGATGGTGACGCCGTCGAACCGCTCCGCGTAATCGATCAAGGCCGCGGTGCCACGATGATGCACGTCCTCGCAGATGGGCCGCACCTTCTCCAGGGCGGCCTCCACGTCGAGTTCGGCTCGGGGCAGCAGATCGCGGTCGACGCCGGAGGCGGTGCCGCGCAGATCGATTCGGGAGATCACAGGGTCAATTGTCTCAGACACGTCCCGGCACACGGCTCCCTGTACCAATCAGTGATACGCGCCGCCGGGCGCCATGAACCTCTCACCATGGGTGTTCAAGCGGTCACGGGGCGGGAATGGGGACGGTACCGAGTGGTATGCGTGGCGGAAGGGGGCACGGTCCGTGACCGATCCGCACGACGGCGAACCACCCACCGGGCTGGATCTCTCGACCGCCGAATGGGGGATGTGGCAGGCGTTCCGGATGGGCAGCACCCACGATCTGCGTGCCCCGGAGCCCGAGCGCAACGACCCCCGCGGTCCGCACCCCTGGGGCCCGGAGCGCAGTGTGCGCGCCCGGATCGTCGCCCTGCTCCTCCTGGACGGGCCGCCCGCCCAGCCGGGCCGGGTCTCGGCGCTCAAGCTCAACGGCGTACGCATCACGGGCACGCTCGACCTCTCGGGCGGCACCGTCGTCCCGTACGTCGAGGTGATCGGCTGCCGCTTCGACCAGCGGGTGCTGCTGCCGGAGTGCCGCTTCACCACGCTGCGGCTGGTCGGCTGCACCATGCCCCGGCTGGAGGCCGCCAGGCTGCGGACGGAGGGCGATCTGCATCTGACGCGCTGTGTCGTGCAGAACGGCATCCGCCTGACCGACGCCCACATAGGGACCGACCTGCTGCTCAATCAGCTGGTGGTGCGCCGGGACCGGCGGGGGGTGTCGATCGCAGCCGACGGGATGTCCGTCGGGCAGGACCTCCAGGCGGAGCTGATGCGGTCGTACGGCGAGCTGAGCATGCGCGGCGCGACCATAGGGGTCTCGCTCAGCCTGCGCGGCAGCACCCTCAGCAATCCGTACGGGCGGCGGGCGCTGAACGCCCCGCAGATGACGGTCGAGCGCACCCTCTATCTGACGACGGCCGGGTACAGCAGCGCCGCCTTCGCGAGCGGTTTCACTCCGCCGTACGGCATCGTCACCACCCCCGAGCGGGGCACCCGCACGCAGCGCTTCGAGTGCCAGGGCGGGGTGCGGCTGGACGACGGGCGGTTCGGTGACGCGGTGGACTTCAGCCAGGCGCGCTTCGTGCTGGATGCGGACCAGGAGCTGTCGCTGCGCCGGATCCAGACGCCCGAGCTGCGCTTCCTCGGCGAGTGGGGGCAGCGCGGCCGGGTCGTCCTGTCGGGCGCCCGGGTCGTCAATCTCGTCGACCGGGCGGAGAGCTGGCCGGGGCCCGGCGGGCTGGTGATGGCCGGTTTCTTCTACGAGAACCTGATACCGCTGGGCCACTTCCCGTTGAGCGGACGGCTGGAGTGGGTGGCCGCCGCGACCCCGGAGTACGCGCCGGAGCCGTACGAGCGGCTGGCCGGTGTGCTGCGGGACAGCGGGGAGGACGCCGAGGCGCGGGCGGTGCTGCTGGCCAAGCAGCGCAGACGGCGGGAGACGCTGCCGCCGGCGGGCAAGGCGTGGGGGTATCTCCAGGACTGGACGGTGGCGTACGGCTATCGCCCGGGCCGGGCCGCGGTGTGGATGGTGGTGCTGTGGGCCGCGGCCACGGTCTATTTCACCTGCCACCCGCTGGAGCCCATCAAGGAGCACGAGGGGCCCGCGTGGAATCCCGGGCTCTACGCCCTGGATCTCCTGCTGCCGGTCATCGACCTGGGCCAGGGGCAGGCGTGGCGGCCGACAGGAGTGGCGCAGTGGGTGGTGGCGGTCCTGATCCTGCTGGGCTGGGTCCTGGCGACGACGGTGGCGGCGGGGGCGTCCCGCCTGCTGCGCCGCCAGTGAGCGCGGGCCGGGGCACACAGCCGGGGCGGGGGCCGCCGGGGAAAAGCCCCGACCGGCCGACCGTCCAGGCCATTAGGCTACGGGCTGTGACCACCGCGCGCCTCCCCCTGTTTCCCCTCAACACCGTGCTGTTCCCCGGCCTCGTCCTCCCGCTGAACGTCTTCGAGCAGCGCTACCGCGCTCTGATGCGCGATCTGTCGGAGCTGCCGGAGGACGAGCCGCGCCGTTTCGGGGTCGTCGCCATCCGCGACGGCCACGAGGTCGCGCCCACCGCGCCGGGCCTGCCGGAGGGGGCCCGGCCGGAGCCCGGGCCGGCGTCCGGTTTCGGCGCCGATCCGCTGAGGTCGTTCTACTCG
Organism: Streptomyces sp. NPDC025618; assembly: GCF_055558795.1. Lineage (NCBI taxonomy): Bacteria > Bacillati > Actinomycetota > Actinomycetes > Kitasatosporales > Streptomycetaceae > Streptomyces > Streptomyces sp. NPDC025618. The sequence continues at coordinate 150,278 of NZ_JBVHLW010000001.1, forward strand.
GTCGGCTGTGTGGCGGAGGCGGCCACGATCCGCGAGCGCGCGGACGGCACGTTCGAGGTGCTCTCCTCCGGCACGAACCGCTTCCGGCTGCTGTCCGTGGACACCTCGGGCCCGTATCTGACGGGCGAGGTGGAGTATCTGGAGGAGGAGCAGGGCGACGGGGCGGGCGCGCTCGCCACCGGGGTCGTGCGGGCCTTCCGCGCGTACCAGAAGCGGCTGGCGGGCGCGGCGGAGAGCTCGCTCGCCGGGCAGGTGGATCTGCCCGGGGAGCCGTCCGTGCTGTCGTATCTGGTCGCGGCGGCGGCGATGCTCGACACGCCCGCGAAGCAGCGGCTGCTCCAGGCGCCCGACACCGCGAGCAGGCTCGCGGAGGAGCTGAAGGTGCTGCGGGCCGAGACCGCGGTGATCGCCAAGCTGCCGTCGGTGCCCGCGGTGGACCTCACCCAGCAGCCGACCAGCCCCAACTGAGCGCGGCCGGGAGGGCGCGGTGAAGAAGCGGAAGCAGCAGCAGTCCGGAGGGACCCCGGCGATCGTCGCCCTGGAGCGGGCGGGCGTGCCGTTCACGGTGCGCGCGTACGCGCACGACCCCGCCGTGGCCTCCTACGGCGAGGAGGCGGCCGAGGCGCTGGGCGTCGATCCCGGGCAGGTCTTCAAGACGCTGGTGGCGGAGGTGGACGGCGCGCTGACCGTGGCGGTGGTGCCGGTGTCCGGGTCGCTCGACCTCAAGGCGCTGGCGACGGCGGTGGGCGGCAAGCGCGCGGCGATGGCCGACCCGGCGGCCGCCGAGCGCGCGACGGGGTACGTACGGGGCGGGATCTCGCCGCTGGGGCAGCGCAGGAAGCTGCCGACGGTGCTGGACGCGTCCGCGGAGTCGTACGCCACCGTCTGCGTCTCCGCCGGCCGCCGCGGCTTGGAGGTCGAGCTCTCCCCGGCCGGCCTGGCGGCCCTCACGGGCGCGGTCCTCGCCCCGGTCGCCCGGGGCCGGTAGCGGGAGGACGGGGCTCGGGTCCCGTCCTCCCGCCGGCGGCCGGCTACTTCTTCGGGCCGAACTCCTTGTCGATCACCGAGACGAAGTCCTCCTTGGCGATCGGCGGGTTGGCCGAGTTCGGGGTGGTCAGCTTCTTGTCGTTGTGCAGGAGCGTGGGGGTGCCGTTGATGCCGTTCTTGCCGAAGAGCTTGCCCATCTCCAGACCCCACTTGGCGTAGGTGTGGTCGTTGACGTTCTTCTCGAAGTCCTTGTTGCCCTTGAGGGCCGGGACCTGCTGGGCGACGTCGAGGAGCTTCTTGTTGTCGGCGTAGGCGTCGTCGGTCTCCTCGGGGTGGTTCTGCTTGGAGTAGAGCGCTTCCTTGTACTCGACGAACGCCTCGGGGCTGACGTTCAGCGCGGCGCCGAGGGCGCTGACGGCGTTCTTCGAGCCGGAGCCGCCGGCCGGGCCGTCGTCGATGAAGTTGACCATGACGAAGCGGACCTTGTAGCGGCCGTCCTTGACGTCCTGGCGCAGCTGCTCGCCGGAGTTCTGCTCGAACATGGCGCACACGGGGCAGCGCACGTCCTCGAAGAGGGTGAGGGTCTCCTTGGCCTTGGGGTCGCCGATGACGATCTCGTTGCCGTTCTCACCGGTGGTGTTGGCGGGCTTGACGAGGTCCTTCTTCGCCATGGCCGCCCACTCGCCCTTGCCGGAGCCGCCCTTGTCGTTCATGTTGGACACGGCGTAGCCGATGCCGCCCGCTATCGCGAGGACGACGACGATCGACCCGGCGACGAAGAACTGGCGGCGGGCCTTGTCCTTCTTGACCTGGCGTTCGCGCTCGACGCGCAGCCGCTCGCGGGCGGCCTGCTTGTTCTGGGGGTTGTTGCGGTTGCTCATGATGTCTTCTCCGGTGACGTACGGATGGGTGGGGGACCGCTGTGCTGGGGGCAGTGCGTCAGGCAGCTGCGAGGCACAGGGGCGGTCCGCGCCGTACGACGGAGTGGACGAGGAGCGGGAGGGTGCGCGGGGGCGGCACGCGGCGGGCGGGGCGGCCCGGGGCCCGGTGGGGCCGGGCGCCCGCGGTGAGCGCGGCGACGGCCAGCAGCAGCGGGCGGAAGGCGAACGCGGCCACCGCGCGCAGCAGCCGGGCCAGGGCCACCTCGCCGCGCCGCAGCCAGGCGGCGGCCAGCAGGCCCACAGTGATGTGGCAGGCGAGCAGCAGCCAGGGCAGGGCGGCGGAGTCCGCGCCGGTGGCGGGGGCGCCCTGCCCGGCGATGTGGGCGATCGGGGTGCCGAAGTCGCCGCCGCGGCAGACCAGGTCGACGCCGATGGAGTGCAGCGGGCCCGCTATCGGCCCGCCCGCCCGTCCGTAGCACGCCTGCTGGCCGGTGGTGAAGACGGTGTCGGCCGTCAGCTCCAGCGGGATGAGCAGGGAGGCGATCCGCCCGTATCCGCGCTCACGGTCGGCCAGCGCGTAGGCGATCGCGAAGAACGCGACGGACAGCACGGCGACGGTGGTCAGGGGCAGCGGGGCCCGGGAGAGCAGGACGTGGGAGGCGGCGGAGAGCGTGACGCAGAGTGCCGTGAAGAGCGTCGCACGCAACGCCCTCAGTCGAACTCCCGTCCCCTCCATGAAGCGGAAGTTTGCCACGCTCTCGGGTAAGTGTCGTGTCAAGATTCGGCATCGTTGGCGGGGACGGGACGCCTGGGGCGCAGGGGGCCGAAGAGGTCAGGACTTCAGCTTCTCGTCGAGCGCCTTGGTGAGCTGGTCCGGGGTGATCGGGGCGTTCTTGCCGTCCGGCCCGGTCAGCTTCTTGCCGTCGAGCTTGACGGTCGGGGTGCCGGTGATGTCCTTGTGGGTGTCGAAGGCGTCGGACACCTCCAGGGCCCACTTGTCGAAGGTGCCGTCCTCGACGTTCTTGCGGAAGTCGGCGTTGCCCTTGAGCGCCGGGACCTGGTCCGCGATCTTCAGCAGGACGTCGTCCTTGGCGAAGTCGTCCTTCGTCTCCTGCGGGTGGTTGTCCTTGGCGTAGAGGGCCTTGTTGTACGCGCTGAACGCCTCGGGGCTGACGTTGAGGGCGGCGCCGAGCGCGCTGAGGGCGTTCTTGGAGCCGGTCCCGTTGAGGTTGCGGTCGATGAAGGTCGCGACGTGGTACGAGACCTTGTACTTGCCGTCCTTGACGTCCTTGTCGATCGTCCCGCCGACGTTCTGCTCGAAGACCGAGCAGATCGGGCAGCGCATGTCCTGGAAGAGGTCCAGGGTGTGCTTGGCCTTCTGATCGCCGATGACGATCTCGGTGCCCTTGTCGCCCGCGGTGTTGGCGGGCTTGACGAGGTCCTTCTTCGCGGCGGCGGTCCAGGCGGAGTCCGAGCCGCTCTTGCCCATCTGGGAGACGGCGACGCCGATGCCCGTGGCGACGGCGAGGATCGCGACGACCGAGCCGCCGACGACGAGCTGGCGGCGCGTCCTGTCCTTCTTGGCCTGGCGCTCGCGCTCGGCGCGCAGCCGCTCGCGGGCGGCCTGCTTGTTCTGCTGGCTGTTGCGCTTGCTCATGGGTGACTTCTCCGTGTGTGGTGCTGTGGTCCTTCTCTGCTCAGGCGGGGGCGGCGCCGAGCGGCGGACCACGGCGGACGACGGAGTGCGTCAGCCAGGGCGGGGTGTGGGGCACGCGCGCGTGGCGCACGGGCCTTACGCGCGCGCCGCCCGGCCGTACGGCCAGGGGGGCGGCGGCGGGCGGGAGGGGCCGGAAGGCGGCCGCCGCGACGGCGGTCAGCAGCCGGACGGCGGCGGCCTCGCCGCGGCGCAGCCAGGCGGCGGCCAGCAGGCCCACGGCGATGTGCCCGGCGAGGAGCAGCCAGGAGGCGGTGTCCGGGCCGGTGACCGGTGCGAAGGGGCCGTGGAGCGCTCCCCCGCCGCAGAGCGCGGTGAGCGCGCCGGGGACGGGGTGGCCGTCCGTGCCGAAGCAGGTGCGCTGTCCCGTGGTGAAGACGGCGTCGGCGGCCAGTTCCAGGGGGACGAGCAGGGCGGCGATGTGGCCGAAGGGGCGCTCGCGGCCCGCGAGGGCGTAGGCGAGCGCGAAGACGGCGGCCGAGGTGGCGGCGACGGCCGGCAGGGGCAGGGCGACGCCGGACAGCAGGACATGGGAGGCAGCGGACAGCAGCACGCACAGCGCCGTGAAGACCGCCGCCCGCGCCGCCCTCGGGGCCGCCGCCGAAATGTCCATGACTGACGAGTCTGTCATGGGTCCCGGGTAAACGTCGACCAAAGCCCCGAGGCGTCCCGGCGGGCCCTCGGCTGTCAGTGGGGGCCGGTAACCTTCAATGCTGTCTCCCCGCTGTCGCCGACCGTTCGCCGGAGGTCTTCCACCGTGACCAAGCCGCCCTTCACGCACCTGCACGTACACACGCAGTACTCCCTGCTGGACGGTGCCGCGCGGCTCAAGGACATGTTCAACGCGTGCAATGAGATGGGCATGACCCACATCGCGATGTCCGACCACGGCAACCTCCACGGGGCGTACGACTTCTTCCATCAGGCCAAGAAGGCGGAGATCACGCCGATCATCGGCATCGAGGCGTATGTGGCGCCCGAGTCCCGGCGCAACAAGCGGCGCATCCAGTGGGGCCAGCCGCACCAGAAGCGCGACGACGTGTCCGGTTCGGGTGGTTATACGCATAAGACGATCTGGGCGGCGAACAAGACGGGCCTGCACAACCTCTTCCGGCTGTCCTCCGACGCCTATGCCGAGGGCTGGCTGACCAAGTGGCCCCGTATGGACAAGGAGACGATCTCCAAGTGGTCGGAGGGCCTGATCGCCTCCACCGGCTGCCCGTCGGGCGAGGTGCAGACCCGGCTGCGGCTCGGCCAGTTCGACGAGGCCGTGCAGGCCGCCAGTGACTACAAGGACATCTTCGGCGAGGGCCGGTATTTCCTGGAGCTGATGGACCACGGCATCGAGATCGAGCGCCGGGTCCGCGACGGCCTGCTGGAGATCGGCAAGAAGCTCGGCATCCCGCCGCTGGTCACCAACGACTCGCACTACACCTACGCGCACGAGGCGGCCGCCCACGACGCCCTGCTGTGCATCCAGACCGGCAAGAACCTCTCCGACCCGGACCGCTTCCGCTTCGACGGCACCGGTTACTACCTGAAGTCGACGGAGGAGATGTACGCCATCGACTCCTCCGACGCCTGGCAGGAGGGCTGCGCCAACACCCTCCTCGTCGCGCAGCAGGTCGACACCACGGGCTGGTTCGAGAAGCGCGACCTGATGCCGAAGTTCGACGTGCCGGAGGGGCACACCGAGACCAGCTGGTTCCGCGAGGAGACCATGCGCGGCATGGCCCGCCGCTACCCCGGTGGCATCCCGGAGGACCGCCTCAAGCAGGTCGAGTACGAGATGGACATCATCATCTCGATGGGCTTCCCGGCCTACTTCCTCGTGGTCGCCGACTTCATCATGTGGGCCAAGAACAACGGCATCGCGGTCGGCCCCGGCCGGGGCTCCGCGGCCGGCTCGATCGTCGCCTACGCCATGGGCATCACCGACCTCGACCCCATCGAGCACGGCCTGATCTTCGAGCGCTTCCTCAACCCCGAGCGCATCTCCATGCCCGATGTCGACATCGACTTCGACGAGCGCAGGCGCGCCGAGGTGATCCGCTATGTGACCGAGAAGTACGGCGCCGACAAGGTCGCCATGATCGGCACCTACGGCACCATCAAGGCCAAGAACGCGATCAAGGACTCGGCCCGCGTGCTGGGTTATCCGTACGCGATGGGCGACCGCCTCACCAAGGCGATGCCCGCCGACGTCCTCGGCAAGGGCATCCCGCTCTCCGGCATCCTCGACCCCTCCCACCCGCGCTACGGCGAGGCCGGCGAGATCCGCGGGATGTACGAGAACGAGCCGGACGTCAAGAAGGTCATCGACACCGCCCGCGGCGTCGAGGGCCTCGTCCGGCAGATGGGCGTGCACGCGGCCGGCGTGATCATGTCCAGCGAGACGATCACCGACCACGTCCCGGTCTGGGTCCGGGCCTCCGACGGCGTGACCATCACGCAGTGGGACTACCCGAGCTGTGAGTCGCTCGGCCTGCTGAAGATGGACTTCCTGGGCCTGCGCAACCTCACCATCATGGACGACGCCGTCAAGATGGTGAAGGCCAACAAGGGCGTCGAGCTGGACCTGCTGCAGATCCCGCTGGACGACCCGACGACGTACGAACTGCTCTGCCGCGGTGACACGCTCGGTGTCTTCCAGTTCGACGGCGGGCCGATGCGCTCGCTGCTGCGCCTGATGAAGCCCGACAACTTCGAGGACATCTCCGCCGTCTCGGCCCTCTACCGGCCGGGCCCGATGGGCATGAACTCGCACACCAACTACGCGCTGCGCAAGAACGGCCAGCAGGAGATCACGCCGATCCACCCGGAGCTGGAGGAGCCCCTCAAGGAGGTCCTCGGCGTCACCTACGGCCTGATCGTCTATCAGGAGCAGGTGCAGAAGGCCGCCCAGATCATCGCCGGTTACTCCCTGGGCGAGGCCGACATCCTCCGCCGCGTCATGGGCAAGAAGAAGCCCGACGAGCTGGCGAAGAACTTCGTCTTCTTCAAGGAGGGCGCGCAGAAGAAGGGCTTCTCCGAGGAGGCCATCCAGGCCCTGTGGGATGTCCTGGTGCCCTTCGCCGGCTACGCCTTCAACAAGGCCCACTCCTCGGCGTACGGCCTGGTCACCTACTGGACGGCCTATCTCAAGGCCAACTACCCCGCCGAGTACATGTCCGCGCTGCTCACCTCGGTGCGCGACGACAAGGACAAGTCGGCGATCTATCTCAACGAGTGCCGCCGCATGGGCATCAAGGTGCTCCCGCCGAATGTCAACGAGTCCGAGGCCAACTTCGCGGCCCAGGGCGACGACGTGATCCTCTTCGGCCTCACCGCCGTCCGCAACGTCGGGCAGAACGTGGTGGACTCGATCATCCGCTGCCGCAAGTCCAAGGGGAAGTACAGCTCCTTCCCCGACTTCCTCGACAAGGTCGAGGCCGTCGTCTGCAACAAGCGCACCGTCGAATCGCTGATCAAGGCCGGCGCCTTCGACGAGATGGGCCACACCCGCAAGGGCCTCACCGCGCACTACGAACCGATGATCGACAACGTGGTGCAGGTCAAGCGCAAGGAGGCCGAGGGGCAGTTCGACCTCTTCGGCGGCATGGGCGACGAGAGCGCCGACGACGGCCCCGGCTTCGGCCTGGACGTGGAGTTCTCCGACGTCGAGTGGGAGAAGGCGTATCTGCTGGCGCAGGAGCGCGAGATGCTCGGCCTCTATGTCTCCGACCACCCGCTCTTCGGCATCGAGCACATCCTCAACGACAAGGCCGACGCGGCCATCTCGCAGCTCACCGGCGGTGAGCACGCGGACGGCGCGATCGTCACCATCGGCGGCATCATCTCGGGCCTCCAGCGCAAGATGACCAAGCAGGGCAACGCCTGGGCCATCGCCACCGTGGAGGATCTGGCCGGTTCCATCGACTGCATGTTCTTCCCGGCCACCTATCAGCTGGTCTCCACCCAGCTCGTCGAGGACGCCGTCGTCTTCGTCAAGGGCCGGCTGGACAAGCGCGAGGACATCCCGCGCCTGGTCGCCATGGAGCTGATGGTCCCCGACCTCTCCAACGCGGGCACCAACGCCCCTGTGGTGATCACGATCCCGACGGTGAAGGTCACCCCGCCCATGGTGGAGAAGCTCGGTCAGGTGCTCACCCACCACCGCGGCTCCACCGAGGTGCGCATCAAGCTCCAGGGCCCGCGCAAGACGACCGTGCTGCGCCTGGACCGCCACCGGGTCAACCCCGACCCGGCGCTCTTCGGTGACCTCAAGGTGCTGCTCGGCCCGTCCTGCCTGGCCGGCTGAACCCCCTGCTCCGCCCACGAGGGGGGGGGGGGGGGGGGGGGGGGGGGGGGGGCGGCGGGTGGGGGGGGGGGGGGGGGGGGGGTGGGGGGGGGGGGGGGCGGGGGGATGGGGTGGGTTCCTACTTAG
>NZ_JBVHLW010000001.1:158295-175283 GCF_055558795.1 Streptomyces sp. NPDC025618
TCCACCCCCTCGCCAAGACCCCAAAGAAAAATGTTTCCACCCTCCCCCCCCCCCCCCCCCCCCCCCCCGCCCCCCCCCCACCCCCCCCCCCCCCCCCCCTCGCTGCTTCAAGGCGCCGGTGGGCGCCCTCCGTTATCGGTCAGACGCCACTCAGTTGTGTCCGAAGCGCTTCTGCTTGCCCTTGCGCGCCATGTCGCCCGGGGTGACCTGCGTGGCCCGCTGCTCGCTCTGCGACTCGATCGAGGAGCTCTTGGCCTGCTGCTGCCCGCGCTCGGCCGCGCTCGACGACTGCGGCTGCTTCCGGTTCTTGTTCTTGGCCATCCTGAAGTGCCTCCACTTCCGTACGACCCCCTGCCGTCACCCTCGCACGCACTGGCGAACCGTGCATTTCGGGTAATTACCGTGCGTGATAGGTGCACTTATCGCGGTCAGCCCGTATCCGCCACGCCGAAGATCCAGTTCGGACTGATAACCCCCGCACGGTCGGGCAGACTCCAGGAAAGCCAAGGAAAATCAGGGCACGGCAGTGCCGGGGGGCGACCGCACGTCTGGACGGACAGAAAGAGGGTGGAACGTGGACCGCTGCGTCGTCCTGGTGGACGCCGGTTATCTGCTGGGCGCCGCCGCGAGCCTGCTGGCGGGGGAGCCCGCCCGGTCCCGCATCACCGTGGACCACGCGACCCTCATCCAGGGGCTCCGAGAACGCGCCGAGGCCGAGACGGAACAGCCCCTGCTGCGGATCTACTGGTTCGACGGCGCCCCCGACCGGGTTCCCCAGCCCGAGCACCGCAGGCTGCGCGTGATGCCCCGGGTCACCGTCCGGCTGGGCGCCCTGACCCGCAGCGACGGCCGGTGGGCGCAGAAGGGCGTGGACGCCGCGATGCACGCCGAGCTCACCGAGCTCGCCCGCAACCGCGCCTGTTCGGACATCGTCCTCGTCACCGGCGACGGCGACCTCCTGCCCGGCCTGATGTCGGCCAAGGAGCACGGCGTCGCCGTCCACCTGTGGGCCGTCCAGGCCGCCGACGGCGACTACAACCAGTCCGAGGACCTCGTCGCCGAGGCCGACGAGCGGCGCGTCCTGGACCGTACGTGGATCACCCGGGCCGTCCGCGCCAAGGAGCTCACCGGCGCCTGCGCCCCCTCCCCCGCGCCCCGGCCGGAGATCGCCGCGATCCTCTCCGCGCCCCTGCCCGAGACCGCGGCGGCCGCCGCGGCCGCGGCCGCGGCCCATCCCGCGGACCCCCGCCCCGACGAGCGCAACGGCACCCGGCCCGCCGCCTCGGCCGCGCCCTGCGGCACCGAGCGCGGCCAGGAGAACGGCGAGGCGCCCGCGGCCCGGGGCGTGCCCACCCCCAAGGACCTCGCGGGCCTCGCCCGCGGCCTCGCCGGCCAGTCCCAGGGCGCGCCCTCCGGCCAGCCCGCCGGCCCGGGCCAGCCGGGCGGCGGCACGTCCGGCCTGGCCCCCAGCGCCACCCTGCGCTGGTCCTCCGACAAGGGCTGGGTCGACCGCGGTCCGGGCACCGGGCTCGGCGAGCCGCCCGAGACGGCCTCCCTGCCGATGCTCGCCCAGCTGACCAGTGCCGAGCAGCGGTGGGCCGACCGCGAGGAGGACATCACCACCGTCGGCGGCGACCCCTTCGAGGTGGGCCAGGTCTTCGCCCGCCGCTGGGCCGAGCGCCTCACCGACGCCGTGCACCTCCAGCACCTGTCCACCGAGTACCCGCGGATCCCGCACCGCATCGACGGCGAGCTGCTGCGCTACGCGGCGCGGTTCGGGCTGCTGGCGCACAAGGACGACCAGATCGACGAGCACGACCGCTATGCGATCAGGGCCGGGTTCTGGCGCGAGATCGACGCGCGGACCGCCGCGGAGCACGCGCCCGCCGGGGACTGACCGGCCGCCGGGCGCCGTGCCACGCGGCCCCGAGCGCGAGGGGGCGCGGCCGAGCGCGTACCCTCATAGCTCGTGAGGACGGGTGCACCACAGGCGGCGACGGGCAGCGCGGTATGCACCGTGCGCGGCCTGGTCAAGACCTATCCTGCCGCGCGCGGCCGCCGCGGAGCGCCCGGAACCGCGGCCGTACGGGCCAGCGACGGCATCGACCTCGACGTCCGGCGCGGCGAGATCTTCGGGCTGCTCGGCCCCAACGGCGCGGGCAAGTCCACGCTCGTGCGCCAGCTCACCGGGCTGCTGCGCCCCGACGCGGGCAGCGTCGACCTCCTCGGCCACGACCTGGTGCGCCACCCCGAGCGCGCCTCCCGGCTGGTGGGCTATCTCGGCCAGGAGTCGACGGCCCTGGACGAGCTGACCGTCGCCCTGGCCTCCGAGACCACCGGCCGGCTGCGCGGTCTCGGCCTGCGCGCGGCCCGCGCCGAGCGCGACGCCGTCATCGAGGAGCTCGGCCTCGGCCCGATCGCCGGGCGGCCGCTGAAGAAGCTCTCCGGCGGGCAGCGCCGGCTGGCCTGCTTCGCCGCGGTGCTGGTCGGCGAGCGTCCCGTCCTCGTCCTCGACGAGCCCACCACCGGAATGGACCCCGTGGCGCGCCGCGCCGTGTGGGCCGCCGTCGACCGCCGCCGCGCGGAGCGCGGCACGACCGTCGTGCTCGTCACCCACAACGTCATCGAGGCCGAGACCGTCCTGGACCGGGTCGCGGTGCTGGAGCGGGGCCGGATCATCGCGTGCGACTCCCCCGCCGGGCTCAAGGAGCTGGTCGGCGACGAGGTGCGCGTCGAGCTGGTGTGGCGCTCCGAGCCGCCGCTGCACGTCCCCGAGGTCGCCGCGCTGCGCGACACGGCCCGGGCCACGGGCCGCCGCTGGTCGCTGCGGCTCGCCCCCGCCGAGGCGCGGGCGGCCGTCGCCGCCGTGACCGGCGGCCCCGCCTTCGCCGCGCTGGACGACTTCACCCTCGCCACCCCGAGCCTGGAGGACGTCTATCTGGCTCTCGGCGGCCGCACGGAAGGGCTGGTCAAGGGGTGAGCGCCCGCACACCGTCGGCGAGCCGCGCGGCCGGGCACCGGTCCGTACCGAAGAGGAGCATCGCGGCGTGACTGCTGTATCCGCGGAAGCGGCACCCGGACAGGTCCGGACGGAAGGACGGGCCCGCCCGCGCCCGGACGGCGAGGCGGCGGCCCCGCTCGCGCCGAGGGCGCGGCTGCTGCCGTCCCTGGCCGCGGTCTACCGCGCGCAGCTGTCCCGGGCCCGGGTGGCGCGGATACCGCTGCTGTTCGTGGCGACGTTCCAGTCCGTCGGGATCATGATCCTGATGCGCGGGGTCGTCGACGGCGGTGACGAGGCGCGGGCCGTCGTGGCCGGCTCCAGCGTGCTGGTCGTCGCGTTCGTCGCGCTGAACCTCCTCGCCCAGTACTTCGGTCAGCTGCGCGCGAGCGGCGGCCTCGACCACTACGCGACGCTGCCGGTGCCGCCCGCGGCGGTGGTGCTGGGGGCGGCGGGCGCGTACGCGTCGTTCACCGTGCCCGGGACCGCCGTGACGGCGGTGGTGGGCAGCGTGCTGTTCAAGCTGCCGCTGGGACACCTGTGGATCATCGCGGCGGTCGTCCCGCTGGCGGGGGCGGCGCTCGCCGGGCTCGGCGCGGCGCTGGGGCTGCTCGCGCCCCGGCAGGAACTGGCGACGCTGTGCGGCCAGTTGGGCATGTCCGCGGCGCTGCTGCTGGGCGTGCTGCCGGCCGCCCGGATGCCCGCGCCGATCGCCTGCGCGCGTGATCTGCTGCCCTCCACCTACGGCGTGGAGGCGCTGGCCCACAGCTTCGACGCGCGCCCGGACTGGCTGCTGATCGCCGCGGATCTGGGGGTGTGCGCGGCCGTGGGTGTGGTCTCCCTGGCGGCGGCGACGTGGGCATACCGCCGGGCGGCCGTGCGATGACGCGCCGCAGTGACGGTCCTGCCGCCGATGGCACGCCTTCCACCTGGCACGATGGCAAGGTGACCGCACCGCTGACGCCGCACGACCCGCCGCCGCACGAGCCGCCGCACGGCCCCTTCGACCCGGAGCGGGCCGCCGACGAGCGGGATCCGGGGCTGCGCGCCGAGCTGTGGGAGGCCGCGGTCGTCGCCGCGGTGGTGGCGGTGGCCGGGGTGCTGCTGGGGCTGCTGTGGGTGTGGCTCGCGCCGCGCGTCCCGCTGATCTCGGACGGCCGGGCCGTCTATCTGAAGAACTCCGAGGGCGAGCAGGCGATCGGCGCGGACGGCACGTTCGCGCTGCTGGCGCTGGGCTTCGGCGTGCTGAGCTCGGCGGCGGTGTTCTGGTTCCGCCGCCGCGGGGGCATTCCGCTGGTCGCCGGGCTGGCGGCCGGTTCGCTCCTCGCCTCGCTGATCGGCTGGCGGCTGGGCATCTGGCTCGGCCCGTCCTCCGACGTCGTCGCGACCGCGAAGTCCGTGGGCAAGGGCGTGGTCTTCGACGCCCCGCTGAAGCTGGGCGCCAAGGGTGTCCTGCTGGCATGGCCGCTGGCGGCGATGGTCGTGCACCTGTGTCTGACGGCGGCGTTCGGGCCGCGCGACCCGGAGCCGGAGCCGCACTGGCCGGGCGTGGGCCCGGCCGACGCCGGCTGACCGGGCGCCGTACGCCTACGAACGCCTGACGGGCGGCCCGGCCACCGGCCGGGCCGCCCGTCCCGCGTGACCCCTCTCCCGTGCGGTCAGGCGGGCCGTCGTCCGTGGTTGGCCTTGTTCTTCTTCAGGCGCCAGCGGCGCTTGCGGGTGCGCTTCGACATGGTCCCTCCCGGCGCGGGGCGCGCGAACGGCGGCCCGCATCTCGGTCGTAGCGGACCGGCGGGCAACAGTCCAGAGCTCGGACGAACTGTCAGGATTCGTACGGCCCGCGCCTTACCCGGAGGTAAGGTGATCGCCCGTGATCGATAACGACCGCATATCGCGCCGCACCGCCGTCACGGCCGTCGCCGCCTCCGCCGCACTGCTCCCCTTCGCCACGGGCCCCTCGGCCCACGCGGCGGACAGCGGACCGGCCTTCCTGCACGGTGTCGCCTCGGGCGACCCGCTCCCCGACGGCATCCTGCTGTGGACGCGCGTCACCCCCACCCCGGACGCCGTCCCCGGCTCCGGGCTCGGGCCCGCCGTCGAGGTCGGCTGGGAGGTCGCCGAGGACGAGTCGTTCGCCAGGGTCGTCGCCCGCGGCACCGCGACCGCCACGGCCGCGAGCGACCACACCGTCAAGGCCGATGTGCGCGGCCTGCGCCCGGCCACCGCCTACTGGTTCCGCTTCGCCGTGGACGGGATACGCTCCCCCGCCGCCCGTACGCGCACGGCGCCCGCGCACGACGCGGCCACCCCGGGCCTCCGCTTCGGCGTGGTGTCCTGCGCCAACTGGGAGTCGGGCTGGTTCTCGGCGTACCGCCACCTCGCCGCCCGCCGCGACCTGGACGCGGTGCTGCACCTCGGCGACTACATCTACGAGTACAAGTCCGGCGAATACCCGGCCGCGAAGTACGTCGTGCGTCCGCACCGGCCCACCCACGAGATCGTCACGCTCGCCGACTACCGCACCCGGCACGGGCATTACAAGACCGACACCGACCTCCAGGCGCTCCACCACACCCACCCGATCGTCGCGATCTGGGACGACCACGAGTTCGCCGACGACGCCTGGTCGGGCGGCGCCGTGAACCACACTCCTGGCACGGAAGGCGACTGGGCGCGGAGGGTCGCAGCGGCGAAGCAGGCGTACTTCGAGTGGATGCCCGTCAGACCCTCCGTCGAGGGCACCACCTACCGGCGGCTGCGCTTCGGCAAGCTCGCCGACCTGCATCTGCTGGACCTGCGGTCCTTCCGCTCGCAGCAGGTCAAGGCGGGCAGCGGCGCGGTGGACGACGCGCACCGCACGCTCACCGGCCGCGCCCAGCTCGACTGGCTCAAGGCGGGCCTGGCGTCCTCCGACACCACGTGGCGCCTCGTCGGCAACCCCGTGATGATGGCCCCCGTCGCCTTCGGCGCGCTGCCCGCGCACCTCCTGGAGCCGATCGCCAAGCTGCTGGGCCTGCCGGCGGGCGGCATCGCCGTCAACCCCGACCAGTGGGACGGCTATACGCACGACCGGCGCGAGCTGCTGGACCACCTCTCGGACCACGCCGTCCGCAACACCGTCTTCCTGACCGGCGACATCCATATGGCGTGGGCCAGCGACGTGCCGAAGCAGGCCGCCACCTATCCCCTCTCGGCCTCCCTCGCCACCGAGTTCGTGGTGACCTCAGTGACCGCCGACAACTTCGACGAGACCCTGCACGTCCTGCCGCACACCGTCTCACTCCCCGCCGCCGGCGCGATCAAGGCCGCCAACCGGCATGTGAAGTGGGTGGACATGGACTCCCACGGCTACGGCGTCCTCGACGTCACCGCCGAGCGGGCGCAGATGGACTACTACGTCCTGTCCGACAAGCGGAAGCGCGACGCGAAGACGTCCTGGACCCGCTCGTACCGGACCCTGTCGGGAACGCAGCGGGTGGAACGGGTGAGCAAGCCGGTGGTCTGACCGGGGGTGGGGCGCTCTCTTCCCTCGCCTGCGGGCGGCTCGTTGTGGGGTGCGGGCCAGTTCGCGCCTGCGGCGGGGGCGCCCTGCGGGCGCGGCCTCAAACGCCGGCCGGGCTGGATGTCCGGACGGTGAGCTCGTCATCTGCGGGCCGCAGACTACGAACTCACGGTCCGCGCAATTCAGCCCGTCCGGCGCTTGAGGACAACGCGGCGAAGCCGTGTTGCGGGGGCCTGGGGGCCTGCCCCCGGTTTCGGGAAGGGGCGGGTAGGGGAAAAAGCCGCCCGCCTACCCGGCAAGCTCCTCCAGGAAAGCCAGCGACACTCGCCAAGCCGCCTCCGCCGCCTCCCCGTCATAATCCGGAAGCTCCGGATCCGTGAACAGATGCCCCGCCCCGGCGTACCGGTGGACCTCCACCTCCGCCCCGGCCCGCCGCATCCGCAGATACCACGCGTTGAGCCAGTCATGCGGCTCGAACGGATCCGGATCGGCGACATGCAACTGCACCGGCAGCTCGTCCACGGACGCGTCCTCGGCCAGGTCGGACGTGCCGTGCAGGAGCAGCAGCCCCCGCGCCTTCTCGTCGCCGAGGGCCAGGTTCTGCGCGATGGACCCGCCGAGCGAGAAGCCCGCGTAGACCAGCCCGCGGTCCGACAGGGGCGCCACCGCCACGATGGCGCGCTTCAGCAGCTCCTCGTTGCCGATCTCGTCCTTGATGGCCATGCCCTCCTCGACGGTGTCCGCCGTCCGGCCGTCGTAGAGGTCCGGTACGTGCACCTCGTGCCCGGCGGCACGCAGTCGCTCCGCGGCGGCGTGCACTGCGGGCCGGAGGCCGTAGGCCGAATGAAAAAGGACAATCGTGGTAGAGGACGCCACTGGAGTCACTTCCTTACAGGTGGATCGCGTGCCCCCATCGTGCCAGTTACGGTCGGGGGGAAGCGCCCCACCGGTGAGCCACGGCCGGCCGGAAGGAGCTGGAGTGTCCATGGAGGGCGTACTGCGTCCGCTGTCCGTCATCGGCGGTGCACTGATCGTCACCGTGATCGTGGGGTGGATCGCGGACCAGGTGCTGCGCCGGATCGACGCCCGCAGACCGGACACTCCGCTGTGGGGTCTGCTGCGCCGCGCCCGCCTGCCGTTCCGGCTGGTGCTGTGCACGGCGCTGCTGCGCGCGAGCTACCCCTACGCCGAACTCGGCCGGTGGCACCAGGCGGCGATAGGCCAGGTGCTGAGCCTGGTGCTGATCGGGGCGTGCGCCTGGCTGGTCGTCCGGCTGGCGGTGGCCGTGGTCGAGGCGATGTACGCGCGCTACGCCGCCGGGGCGCCCGATCCGGCGCGCGTGCGCCGGGTGCGTACGCAGGTGACGCTGATCGAGCGGATCGTCACCGCGGCCGTCTGCGTGGTGGCGGTGGCGGCGATGCTGCTGACGTTCCCGGACATGAAGACGGTGGGGACGTCGATGCTGGCCTCGGCCGGTCTCATCGGCATCGTCGCCGGTGTGGCCGCCCAGTCGACGCTGGGCAATCTCTTCGCGGGGCTCCAGATCGCCTTCGGCGACGTCGTGCGCATCGGTGACACGGTCGTGGTCGCCGGCGAGTGGGGCAAGGTCGAGGAGATCACGCTGACCTATCTGGTGGTGGCCACGTGGGACGAGCGCCGCCTCACCATGCCGGTCTCCTATTTCACCGGCAGGCCGTTCGAGAACTGGTCGCGCAACAACCCCCGGATGACCGGCACGGTCTTCTTCCACCTCGACCACTCGGCCCCCGTGGACCTCATGCGCGACTATCTGCACCAGGTGCTCAAGGCGTCCCTGGAGTGGGACCAGCGGGCCTGGAGCCTGGTGGTCACCGACACCACGCCGACCACGATCCAGGTGCGGGCGCTGGTGACCGCGAAGGACTCGGACGACATATGGGCCCTGCGCTGCATCGTGCGGGAGCAGCTGATCGCGTGGCTGCGGCGGGAGCACCCGTACGCCCTGCCCCGGGTGAACACCGCGCCCGCGCCCGGCACGACGGAGGCCGCGGAAGGCCCCGGGATGTCCTGAGGGTCAGCCCCGCAGGCTCCGAACGTCCAGGTGGCGCAGCACCCGGTCGACGATCTCGGGGTCGGCGCCGGGCTCGCTGCGCGCGGCGAGCACCTCGTGGCGGGCCGCGGAGAGCAGCTCGCCCTGGATGCGCTGGACGGTGCGGATCCGCTCGACGCGCTGGGCGTGGGCCTCGCGCCGTTCCTCGTCCAGGATGTCGGGGCTGATGCGGGCGCCGACGTCGAAGGCGCGCTTGCTGAGGTGTTCGACGAGGTCCTCGGGGAGGTCCTCGCTCTTCTCGATCTCCTTGAGCCGGCGCTTGGCGGCCTTTGCGGCGCGGACCGCGAGCTGCCGGGAGAACTCCCGCTCGGCGTCGGCGTCCGGCCGCACGCCCAGCACCCGGACCAGCAGGGGCAGGGTCAGGCCCTGGACGAGGAGGGTGGCCATGATCACGGCGAAGGCGATGAAGAGGATCTCGTCGCGGGCGGGGAAGGGCGAGCCGTCGTCCATGCGGAGCGGGATCGCGAGGGCGAGCGCGACGGAGGCGACGCCGCGCATCCCCGACCACCACATGATCACGGTCTCGCGCCAGCTCAGGGGGATGTCCTCGTCGATGTCGCGGCGGCTGTGCAGCTTCTTCGCCAGCCAGGCGGCGGGCAGCAGCCACAGCAGCCGTACGCCCACGACGACGCCGATGACGGCGGCGCTGATCTCCAGCATCTCGCCCCACCGGCCGGCGCCCGTGCCGAAGACATTGTGGAGTTCGAGGCCGATGAGCCCGAACGCGACGCCGGTGACGAGGGTGTCGACGATCTCCCAGAAGGTGTGCCCGGCGAGCCGCCCGAGGACGTCGTCGGCGTCCATGGCGTACTCGGCGAGGAAGAGCGCGGCGGTGAGCACCGCGAGCACCCCGGAGCCCTTGAACTCCTCGGCCAGGACGTAGGCGACGAAGGGCACGAGCAGCGTCAGGCCGATCTGGAGCGTGGCGTCGGCGAGGATGTCCATCAGCCGTTTGGCGGCCCAGCCGAGCGCCAGCCCGACGGCCACGGCCACTACGGCGGACAGCACCAGTTCCCCGAAGGCCTTCGGCAGGGAGAAGCCGCCGGTCACGGCCGCGGCGATGGCCACGTGGTAGAGCACGATGGCGGTGACGTCGTTGAAGAGCCCCTCGCCCTCCAGGATGGACACCAGGCGGCGCGGCAGCCCCAGCGAGCCCGCGACGGCGGTGGCGGCGACCGGGTCGGGCGGCGCGATGAGCGCGCCGAGCGCGACGGCCGCGGCCACGGAGATGCCGGGCACGACGGCGTTGGCCACGACGGCGACGGCCGCGGTGGTCACGAAGACGAGCGCGACCGCGAGCAGCAGGATCGGCCGCACATTGGCCGCGAACTGCCGCCAGGAGGTGCGCTGCACGGAGGCGTAGAGCAGGGGCGGCAGCACCAGCGGGAGAATGAATTCCGGTGGTACGTCCACATTGGGAACGAAGGGCAGCAGCGCGAGGACGATGCCGCCCAGGGTCATCAGCACCGGCGACGGCAGCCCCAGCCGGTCCGCGCACGGCACCATGACGACGGCGCCGATGAGCAGGACGAAGAGCAGCGCGAGCTGGTCCAAGGGGGCCCTCCGGGCAGATCGACCGAACTTCGATCAAGCGTGCCACTTGAGGTCGGTTTCAGCTCGTCCGGGGTCCGGAGGCCGACGGGGCGGGAGAACCCCGCGGCGTCAGAGCGCCTTGGTCATGGCCCGGTGCGCGATGCCGCTGCCCTCGTCGAACTCCGGCCCGTGCGCCGCGTACCCCAGCCGCTCGTAGAAGCCGAGCGCGTGCGTCTGCGCCTCCAGATAGACCCGGGTCAGCCCCAGCCGCCGGGCCTCCTCCTCCACGGCCCGGACGAGGGTCACCCCGAGCCCGGTGCCGCGCGCGGCACGGCTGACCGCGAGCCGGCCGAGGACGGCGGTGGCGTCGTCGGTCACGCCCGCGTGGCCGTACTTCTTCCGGGCGGGCGGGCCGTGCAGAAAGCGGACCGTGCCCACGGGCCCGGCCGGGCCGGACGCCAGGAAGTGGACGGCGAGCGCGTCGTACGCGTCCATCTCCTCGGCCTCCGGGACGCCCTGCTCCGCCACGAAGACCTCACGGCGCACCGCGTGGCAGCCGGTCAGGTCGTCGGGGGCGACGACGCGGACCGTGACGGGCGCCGCCCCGCTCATGAGCTCTCGGCCCGGATGATCTCCAGGGCGTGCCGCAGGTCCGCCGGGTACTCGCTCTCGAACTCCACCCAGCGCCCGTCCCCGGGGTGCTCGAAGCCCAGCCGGACGGCGTGCAGCCACTGGCGGGTCAGCTTCAGCCGCTTGGCGAGGGTCGGGTCGGCGCCGTAGGTGAGGTCGCCGACGCAGGGGTGGCGGTGCGCGGCCATGTGCACGCGGATCTGGTGCGTGCGGCCGGTCTCCAGCTTGACGTCGAGCAGGCTGGCGGCGCGGAACGCCTCGATGAGGTCGTAGTGCGTCACCGACGGCTTGCCGTCGGCGGTGACCGCCCACTTGTAGTCGTGGTTGGGGTGGCGGCCGATGGGGGCGTCGATGGTGCCGCTCATCGGGTCCGGGTGGCCCTGGACCAGCGTGTGGTAGCGCTTGTCGACGGTGCGCTCGCGGAACTGCTGCTTGAGCAGGGTGTAGGCGCGCTCGGACTTGGCGACGACCATCAGGCCGGAGGTGCCGACGTCCAGACGGTGCACGATGCCCTGGCGCTCGGCGGCGCCCGAGGTGGAGATGCGGTAGCCCGCGGCGGCGAGGCCGCCGATGACGGTGGTGCCGGTCCAGCCGGGGCTGGGGTGCGCGGCCACGCCGACGGGCTTGACGATCACGACGATGTCGTCGTCGTCATGGATGATCTCCATGCCCTCGACGGGCTCGGCGACGATCTGCACGGGCGCGGGGGCGGCCGGCATCTCGACCTCCAGCCAGGCCCCGCCGGTCACCCGGTCGGACTTCCCGGCCACGGCCCCGTCGAGCTGGACCTTCCCCGCGGCCGCCAGCTCGGCCGCCTTGGTGCGGGAGAAGCCGAACATACGGGCGATGGCGGCGTCGACTCGCTCACCTTCGAGGCCATCGGGTACGGGCAGGGCGCGGATCTCGGGAATGGTGCTCACCCGTCGAGTATGACGGACGGCCCGGACGGCCCCGCACGGCAGCGTCCGGTACGGGCCCTTCTCAGTCCTTGTGGACCGTGCCGTCCGGGTCCAGGCCGCGGAAGGAGAGGATCACGATCAGGAAGCCGCCGCAGACGATCGCGGAGTCCGCGAGGTTGAAGACCGCGAAGTGCGGGGTGGAGATGAAGTCCACGACGCCGCCCTGGAAGCCGCCGGGCGAGCGGAAGAGCCGGTCGGTGAGGTTGCCGAGCGCGCCGCCCAGGAGCAGGCCGAGCGCGATGGCCCAGGGCAGGCTGTAGAGCTTGCGGGCGATCCGCGCGATGACGACGATCACGGCGGTCGCGATGACGGTGAAGACGATCGTCATGGCCTCGCCGAAGCCGAAGGCGGCGCCGCGGTTGCGGATCACCTCGAACTGGAGCCAGGTGCCGATGACCTCGACGGCGTCGTGGTGCTCCAGCTTGGCGACCACGAGCAGCTTGCTGCCCAGATCGAGGAGGTAGGCGAAGGCGGCCACCACGAGGAGGACGGCGATCCGCCGTCCGCCCCGGACCCCGTCCGGCGCCTCGGCCGCCGTCCCGCTGCCGGGTGTGCCGGTGGTCTGTTCCGCCTCTGTCACGTGAGTCCTTCGACGTCGTCCCGCGCTCGATGGGTGCCAGGGCCACCCTGACTGAGGACGAGGGTACGGCACGCGCGCGGGCGCGGGTCAGCGGCGTTCCTGGCGCTGCTTGCACTCCACGCACAGGGTGGCCCGGGGGAACGCCTGCATGCGGGCCTTGCCGATGGGCTTCCCGCAGTTCTCGCAGAGCCCGTACGTACCGGCGTCGAGCCGCTCCAGGGCGCGCTCGGTCTGGAGCAGCATCTCCCGGGCGTTGGCGGCCAGGGCCAGCTCGTGCTCCCGGGTGATGTTCTTGGTGCCGGTGTCCGCCTGGTCGTCGCCGGCGCCGTCGCCCGAGTCGCGCATCAGCCCGCTGATCGCCTCCTCCGAGGCGGCGATCTCGGCGCGCAGCCGCAGCACCTCGCTCTGCAGCTCCGAGCGCGCCTCGCTCACCTCCGCGGGCGACCAGGGCTCCTCCCCGGGCCGGACGGCGAGTTCACCGGGGGCGGCCACCGGTGCCGCGGGCCCGCCGGCCGATGCCGCTTTCGCGGCCGTCTTCCTGACGGGCGCGGCGGACACGGCGGCCTTCGTGGCCTTGGCCGGCACCTTGCTGGCGTTCTTTTCCGGGGCCTTGGCGCGAGCCTCGTCAGGAGTCTTGCCGCGGGCCTCGTCAGGGGCCTTGGCGGGGGCCTTCTTCTTGCTCGCCGTCCTGGCGGGTGCGGCGGCCTTCTCCGCCGGCGCCTTCTTCTCAGCCGCCGCCTTCTTCGCCGAGGCAGTCTTCTTGGCAGGCGCGGCCGTCTTCTTGGCGGGCGCGGTCTTCTCCGCCGGCGCGGCCTCGGCCACCTTCACCGGGGCGGCCTTTTTCGCCGGAGCGGTCTTCTTCGCCACCATGGCCGCGACCCCTTCACATTTTATGATCTAGCGCGCGAATCGTGCCGGAACGATAAATCCCCATCGGGCACGCGGCAACGGGGCACGCCGGTCTCCACCGTTGTGCCCCGCCCCCGGCCCTGTAATCGGCGCCCGCACGGCCCCCGCCGATATCCGGTGGTTATCCGGTGGGCCGTGACCGTCACGGGCCCGTACACTGGGCGCAGCGAGAGGCGTGGATGGGACGAGTAGCGCCGCACGCAGCCAGGAGCGACTCGGGGACGGTGGGAGCCCGAGGGCGTGCGCGGTGTCGAAGATCAGCCCTGAGCCGCCGGAAGAACGCCCCGGGTGTCACCCGGCAGGTCAGTAGAACCGGCATCGCGGCCCAATGAGGGGGCCACAGGCAGCCCGCCTGCGGCCAAGGAGGGTGGTACCGCGGGAGCACCGTGCAACGGCTCTCGTCCCTCCGACGGACAGCGCAATGACGTCCCGCCGGAGGAAGCACCCGATGAGTCCGCAGCCGCAGTACCGCCAGGTACCCGCTCAGGTGGACCTGCCCGCGCTCGAGCACGCCGTGCTCGATTTCTGGCGCGAGAGCAAGGTTTTCGCCCGTAGCCTCGAAGAGTCCGAGGGCCGCCCCGAGTGGGTGTTCTACGAGGGCCCCCCGACCGCCAACGGCATGCCCGGCGCCCACCACATCGAGGCCCGCGTCTTCAAGGACGTCTTCCCCCGCTTCCGCACGATGCAGGGCTACCACGTCGGCCGCAAGGCCGGATGGGACTGCCACGGCCTGCCGGTCGAGCTCGCGGTCGAGAAGGAGCTGGGCTTCAACGGCAAGCAGGACATCGAGAAGTACGGCATCGCGGAGTTCAACGCCAAGTGCCGCGAGTCGGTGACCCGGCACACGGACGCCTTCGCCGAGCTCACCACCCGCATGGGCTATTGGGTCGACCTCGACGACGCGTACCGCACGATGGACCCGGAGTACGTCCAGTCCGTGTGGTGGTCGCTGAAGGAGATCTTCAACAAGGGCCTGCTGGTCCAGGACCACCGCGTCGCCCCCTGGTGCCCCCGCTGCGGCACCGGCCTGTCGGACCACGAGCTGGCGCAGGGCTATGAGACGGTCGTCGACCCGTCCGTCTACGTCCGCCTCCCGCTGACCTCCGGCCCGCTCGCGGGCGAGGCCGCACTCCTCGTCTGGACGACCACCCCCTGGACCCTGGTCTCCAACACCGCGGTCGCCGCGCACCCCGACGTCCGCTACGTCGTCGCCACGGACGGCACGGAGAAGCTGGTCGTCGCCGAGCCGCTGCTGGAGAAGGCCCTGGGCGAGGGCTGGACCGCCACCGGCGAGTCGTTCACCGGCCGCGAGATGGAGCGCTGGGCCTACCGCCGCCCGTTCGACCTGGTCGAGCTGGAGGGCGCCAACTTCGTCGTCAACGCCGAGTACGTGACGACCGAGGACGGCACCGGTCTGGTCCACCAGGCGCCCGCCTTCGGTGAGGACGACCTCCGCACCTGCCGCGGCTACGGCCTGCCGGTCGTCAACCCGGTCCGCCCGGACGGCACCTTCGAGGAGGGCCTCCCCCTCGTCGGCGGCCAGTTCTTCAAGAAGGCCGACGAGGCGCTGGTCGAGGACCTGTCCGCGCGTGGCCTGCTCTTCAAGCACGTGGCGTACGAGCACAGCTACCCGCACTGCTGGCGCTGCCACACCGCGCTCCTCTACTACGCGCAGCCGTCCTGGTACATCCGCACCACGGCCGTCAAGGACCGCCTGCTCGCGGAGAACGAGCGGACCAACTGGTTCCCGGAGTCCGTCAAGCACGGCCGCTTCGGCGACTGGCTGAACAACAACATCGACTGGGCGCTCTCCCGGAACCGCTACTGGGGCACCCCGCTGCCCATCTGGCGCTGCGAGGACGACCACCTCACCTGCGTCGGCTCCCTGGCCGAGCTCAGCGAGCTCACCGGCAGCGACCAGAGCGGCCTGGACCCGCACCGCCCGTACATCGACGACGTCACCTTCACCTGCACCGCCGACGGCTGCGCGCACACCGCCGTCCGCGTGCCGGAGGTCATCGACGCCTGGTACGACTCGGGTTCCATGCCCTTCGCGCAGTGGGGCTACCCGTACAAGAACAAGGAGCTCTTCGAGAAGCGCTACCCCGCGCAGTTCATCTCGGAGGCCATCGACCAGACCCGCGGCTGGTTCTACACCCTGATGGCCGTGGGCACCCTCGTCTTCGACAAGTCGGCGTACGAGAACGTGGTCTGCCTCGGGCACATCCTGGCCGAGGACGGCCGGAAGATGTCCAAGCACCTGGGCAACATCCTCCAGCCGATCCCGCTGATGGACCAGCACGGCGCCGACGCCGTCCGCTGGTTCATGGCCGCCGGCGGCTCCCCGTGGGCCGCGCGCCGCGTCGGGCACGGCACGATCCAGGAGGTCGTCCGCAAGACGCTCCTCACCTACTGGAACACGGTCGCCTTCCAGGCGCTCTACGCCCGTACGTCCGGCTGGGCGCCCTCCGCGTCCGACCCGGCCCCGGCCGGCCGCCCGCTGATCGACCGCTGGCTGCTCGGCGAGCTCAACTCACTGACCGACCAGGTCACCCAGGCGCTGGAGGCGTACGACACCCAGCGCGCGGGCAAGCTGCTGTCCTCCTTCGTGGACGACCTGTCGAACTGGTACGTGCGGCGCTGCCGCCGCCGGTTCTGGCAGGGTGACGCGGCCGCGCTGCGCACGCTGCACGAGGTCGTCGAGACGGTCACCCGCCTGATGGCACCCCTGGTGCCGTTCATCACCGAGCGCGTCTGGCAGGACCTCGTGGTCCCGGTGGACCCGGAGGCGCCCGAGTCGGTGCACCTGGCGACCTGGCCCAAGGCCGACACCGCCCTGATCGACCCCGAGCTCTCCCGGCAGATGCTGCTCGTGCGCCGGCTGGTCGAGCTGGGCCGCGCCACCCGCGCGGAGTCCGGCGTCAAGACCCGGCAGCCGCTGTCCCGCGCGCTGGTCGCGGCCGCCGGCTTCGAGGAGCTGGGCCCGGAGCTGCGCGCCCAGATCACCGAGGAGCTGAACGTCTCCTCGCTCGCCTCCCTCTCGGAGGTCGGGGGCTCGCTGGTCGACACCACCGCGAAGGCCAACTTCCGGGCGCTCGGCCGCCGGTTCGGCAAGGGCGTCCAGGCCGTGGCCAAGGCCGTCGCCGAGGCGGACGCCGCGGAGCTGTCGCTGGCGCTGCGCGCGGGCACGGCCTCCGTGGTCGTGGACGGCGAGAGCGTCGCGCTCTCCCCGGACGAGGTCATCATCACCGAAACGCCCCGCGAGGGCTGGTCGGTGGCCTCCGACTCGGGCGCGACGGTGGCGCTCGACCTGGAGATCACCCAGGAGCTGCGCCGCGCGGGCCTGGCCCGTGACGCGATCCGGCTGATCCAGGAGGCCCGTAAGAACAGCGGCCTCGACGTCGCCGACCGGATCGCGCTGCGCTGGCGTGCCACGGACGACGAGACCACCACGGCACTGACCGAGCACGCCGGCCTCATCGCGGACGAGGTGCTCGCCACGGACTTCGCGTCGGATGAGGCCGACGACTCCTACGGCGAGCCGTTCGAGGACGAGGGCCTCGGCCTGACGTTCCGCCTCCGCAAGGCGTAACGACACCACGAGCGCCGGTCGCCCGGGATTTTCCCGGGCGACCGGCGCTTTTGTGTGTACATCAGAAGAAGTGGGGAAAAGGTGGAGACGGGGAAAAGTCGCGAAAACGGGCCGGGGGGGGGGGGGGGGGGGTGGGGGGGGGGGGGGGGGGGGGGGGGGGGGGGGGGGGGGGGGGGGGGGGGTTTTTTTTTGTGGA
>NZ_JBVHLW010000001.1:175293-217168 GCF_055558795.1 Streptomyces sp. NPDC025618
CAGAGAGCAACAAGAGGGAAGAGGGAGCAAGAAGAGAACCATCATCCACCCCCCCCCCCCCCCCCCCCCCCCCCCCCCCCCCGGCCCGCTGATTGCCGACGGCGGCGCCGCGGCTTAGTTGTCGTCCTCGTCGATCAGGAAGCCGCGCATCGGCGACGGCGCCTGCTGCATCGGCTGCTGACCCTGCGGCCGCACCGGTGCCATCGGCTGGGTCATCGCCGGGGACATCTGCTGCTGACCGCCGTAGGACGGGGCACCCATCGAGGTGTTGCCACCCATGGAGGTGTTACCGCCCATGGACGGGTTGCCGCCCATGCTGTGGCCACCCATGCCCGCACCTGCCGAGGCCATGGACCCGCTCATCGACGGGGCCGCGGGCAGCGACGGGGTGTTGGGGTTGCGCGGGGGGGCCAGCGAGTCGTCCGCCTGGTTCTCCAGCTGACGCAGCTGGCTCTCCAGGTAGGACTTCAGACGCGTGCGGTACTCGCGCTCGAAGCCGCGCAGGTCCTCGACCTTGCGCTCCAGCGTGGCGCGGGCGGACTCCAGGGAGCCCATCGCGACACGGTGCTTCTCCTGCGCGTCCCGCTCCAGGGCGTCGGCCTTGGCGCGGGCGTCCCGCTCCAGACCCTCGGCCCGGCTGCGCGCCTCGCCGACGATCTTGTTGGCCTCGGAACGGGCCTCCGCGATCGCCTGGTCGGCGGTCTGCTGAGCGAGCGACAGCACACGCGCGGCGCTGTCACCGCCCGGTCCCTGACCCGGCTGGGGCAGCTGGGGGCCGGGGCCGCCCATCGGACCGTTCTGGCCCATGGGGTTCTGACCCATGGGGCCGTTCTGGCCCATGCCGTTCTGCCCCATCGGGCCGTTCTGTCCCATGGGGCCGCCCATCGGGCCACCCATCGGACCGTTCTGTCCCATCGGGCCGGGACCGTGCGGGCCCTGGGGACCGTGGCCGTGACCGCCGGGGCCTGCCGGAAGCTGCGGGGCACCGCCCGGCAGCTGCGGCGGGCCGCCCATCTGCTGTTGCTGCGGCACCGGCTGCGGTCCGGATATGGCAGCGGGCACCGGCGCGCCGGGTCGCTGGTCCTGCGGCTCCGGTTTGCGCATTCCCTGCTGCTGGTTCTGCGCGGCGGCACGCGTGGCGGCGGCCAGCTTGGCGCGCAGGTCCTCGTTCTCCCGGAGCAGTCGGGTCAGTTCGGCCTCGACCTCGTCCAGAAAGGCATCGACCTCGTCCTCGTCATAGCCTTCTCGGAGACGGACGGTCGTGAACTGCTTGTTCCGCACGTCCTCGGGGGTCAACGGCATCTCTTCTTCACCTCAACGTAGTCGTCGGCAATCGGCAAGACCGTATCGTTCACAGCCGCGTTCACAGCCGGCTCACGACGGTGATCAGGATGTAGACGATGATCATCAGTACGAAGAAGGACAGGTCGAGCGCCACGCCCCCGAGACGCAGCGGCGGGATGACCCGCCGCAGAAGCTTGAGTGGCGGATCGGTGACAGTGTAGGTGGCCTCAAGGACGACCACCATCGCCTTACCGGGTTGCCATGAGCGTGCGAACTGGAAGACGTAATCCATCACCAGCCGGAAGATGAGTACGAACAGGAAGCAGTACAGCGCGATGTAGATCACCTGTAGTGCGATGCTCATCTCGCGCTTCCCTCTCCCCTTCGTACCCGGCCTGTCGGGCCGTCATTCATCCGGCAATGACCGGTTTTGCGTCTCAGCTCTGATTGAAGAACCCACCCTCTGCGATGCGGGCCTTGTCCTCCGCCGTGACATCGACGTTAGCAGGAGACAGCAGGAACACCTTCTGCGTCACCCGCTCGATGCTGCCGTGGAGTCCGAAGACGAGACCGGCGGCGAAGTCGACCAGCCGCTTCGCGTCCGTGTCGTCCATCTCCGTCAGATTCATGATCACCGGGGTGCCCTCGCGGAAGTGTTCCCCGATGGTACGGGCCTCGTTGTAGGTCCGGGGGTGCAATGTGGTGATGCGGTAGGGCTCCCGCTCGGACACAACCTTGGGCATGATCACCGGTGCGTTCTTCTCCAGAGAGTGGCGTTCGGGTGTGATGGACGCCACGGGGGCGATTCGGGCGGGTCGTCCCGTTTCCGCTACGAGCGGAGCGGGTTCGCGCTGTGCCGGCGGCTGGGCGACTCGAACCGGTTCGTCCGGTTGCGTCTGTTGGGACTGATGCTGCTGCCTGCGTCGGTCGGGCTCCGGCTCGGGCTCGAACTCGTCATCGGGGTCGAACCCCGGGCCGTCGTACCCATCGTCCTCCACGAGGCCGAGGTAGACCGCCATCTTGCGCATCGCGCCGGCCATTCTCTGCGTCCTCCGCTCTGTGGTGGATCGGCTCCGTCAACGGCGCCTTGGATCCACTTGGCCTGCCCGCCTTTTGGTGGGATTGACCATATTTTCTGCTGTGGTCCGACTTCTTGGCGACGTTACCCGAGCCCGGGTCGGACTCCGAGTACCGCCGATCCGACACGTACATGTGTCGCCCCGGCTGCCACGGCGTCATCCAGGTCCGCGCTCATCCCTGCTGACACCATGTTCGCAGCAGGATGGGCCGCGCGCAGGCCCGTTGAGATTTCCATCAGCCGGTCGAATGCCGCCCGGGGCCGTCCCGCGTAAGGGCCGGCGAGCGGAGCGACCGTCATCAGACCGGCGGGGCGCAGCCCTTCGGCGGCCGCGATCGCGTGGGCGAGTTCGGCGACCCCGTCGGGTGCGACACCGCCACGGTCCCCGCGCTCTCCCGACTCGGCGTCAAGAGCCACCTGGATCAGGCAGTCCAGCTCGCGGCCGGCGCGGACGGCGGCCGCGGAGAGGGAGGTGACCAGTCTGATTCGGTCGACAGAGTGCACCACATCGGCATAACTCACCACCGAACGGACCTTGTTCGTCTGCAATTGTCCGACGAAGTGCCAGGTCAGTGGCAGATCCGCGCACTCGGCGGCCTTGGGGGCGGCGTCCTGGTCGCGGTTCTCCGCGACGTGCCGGACCCCCAGCTCCGCGAGCAGGCGCACATCGCTCGCGGGGTAGGTCTTGGTGACCACGACGAGGGTCACGTCTTCACGCTTGCGCCCGGCAGCGGCGCACGCCGCGGAGATACGTTCCTCCACGCGCGCCAGGTTCGCGGCCAGTTCCGTCTTGCGGTCCGTCACAGCTCAGCGTCCAACCAGACATAGCTCGCGAGCCGCCCCGTGGTGTGCTCGCGTCGGTACGAGAAGTGGTCTGCCGACTCCAGCGTGCAAATGTGAGATTGTCCGCTGACATTCACGCCGACTCGGTGCAACTGGGCACAAACCCCCGCGGCGACGTCCACCGCCGGGGTGCCCTTGCGGGTGGTGGCCCAGGCTTCCGGCACGGCCGCGGCGACCTCGGAGCGCATCGCCTCGGGCACCTCATAGCAGAAGCCGCAGACCGAGGGGCCGATGTGGGCGATGATCCGGGCGGGGTCGGCGCCCAGCCCGGTCATCGCCTCGACGACGGCGGGGACGACCCCGGCGACCAGTCCCGGGCGGCCGGCGTGGGCCGCGCCCGCGACCCCGGCGACCGGGTCGGCCAGCAGCACCGGGGTGCAGTCCGCGGTCAGCACGGCGAGGGCGAGGCCCCGACGGGCCGTCACGACCGCGTCGACGGCCGGGATCTCCGCGGTGCCGCTCACGCCCCACGGCCCGTCGACCACGGCCACGTCCCGGCCGTGCACCTGGTTCATCCAGACGACCGCCGCCGGGTCCAGGCCGAGCGACTTGGCCGCCCGCTCCCGGTTGGTCCGCACGGCGGCGGGGTCGTCACCGACCGCGCCGCCCAGGTTGAGCTCGTCATACGGAGCGGCGCTCACCCCGCCCCACCTGTCGGTGAAGGCGAAGTGCGCGCCGCTCGCGTGCTGTTCGGATGTCACTGCGTGTTGATGCCCTATCACTTTGGGCCGCTCACTCGCGGGTCCTACTTGAGGAAGTCCGGGACGTCGAGTTCCTCGGCGGTCGAGTCCTGGTACGGCCGGGCCGGCGGGACCTGCGGGGAGGAGACCGGCGGCGGGGGGACCTCGCCCACCGGCGACGGGTCGGTGGCCGGGGGCTCCTCGGTGCGCGGGGTCACATTGCCGAGACCGCCGAAGGAGGAGCGGACCGGCTCGGCCGGAGTGCTCTGGCGCGGGGCCGCGGCCGACGCGGTGCTCTCCTCGCGGCCGTTGCCGTAGGAGGAGCCGAGCACCTTGTCGCGGCTGCCCTTGGCCGGCGGCTGCCCGCCGTCGAAGCCGGCGGCGATGACCGTGACCCGCACCTCGTCGCCGAGGGCGTCGTCGATGACCGCGCCGAAGATGATGTTGGCCTCGGGGTGGGCGGCCTCGCTCACCAGCTGTGCCGCCTCGTTGATCTCGAAGAGACCGAGGTCGGAGCCGCCGGAGATGGAGAGCAGCACACCGCGGGCGCCGTCGATGGACGCCTCCAGGAGCGGCGAGGAGATCGCCATCTCCGCGGCGGCCACGGCGCGGTCGTCGCCGCGGGCCGAGCCGATGCCCATGAGCGCCGATCCGGCCTCGGACATCACGGACTTGACGTCGGCGAAGTCGAGGTTGATCAGGCCGGGGGTGGTGATGAGGTCGGTGATGCCCTGGACACCCGACAGCAGCACCTGGTCCGCCGACTTGAACGCGTCGAGCACGCTCACCTGACGGTCCGAGATGGACAGGAGCCGGTCATTGGGGATCACGATGAGGGTGTCGACCTCGTCGCGCAGACCCGCGATGCCGTCCTCCGCCTGGTTCGCGCGGCGGCGGCCCTCGAAGGTGAACGGCCGGGTGACCACACCGATCGTCAGGGCGCCCAGCGAGCGGGCGATGTTGGCGACGACGGGGGCGCCACCGGTGCCGGTGCCGCCGCCCTCGCCCGCGGTCACGAAGACCATGTCGGCCCCCTTGAGGACCTCCTCGATCTCCTCGCGGTGGTCCTCGGCCGCCTTGCGGCCGACATCGGGGTTGGCGCCGGCGCCGAGGCCGCGGGTGAGCTCCCGGCCGACGTCGAGCTTGACGTCGGCGTCGCTCATCAGCAGGGCCTGCGCATCGGTATTGATCGCGATGAACTCGACGCCCTTGAGACCGACCTCGATCATCCGGTTGATGGCGTTCACGCCACCGCCGCCGATGCCGACGACCTTGATGACTGCGAGGTAGTTCTGCGGTGCTGCCACGTCGAAGGCCTCTCGCCTCGAGTTACGTATGCCTGGGGGACGGTTCTCAATGCCGACCCGAACCCTCAACGTGAAGTTTAGGGTTACCGGTGCCGCTGTTCGCTGGGGTTCTCCGAACAGGACACTAAGTCGACAAGTGGCGCGTGTTCAACGAACACGCCGAACCTCCCGTTTTTCTTTTCACCCTATGTGATCACCCATAGCCGTAGCCAGTCAGGGTGCTGGCCGACCCTTCGGCCCGTCAACTCCCGGATGCCGCCGGAGCGCTGGGGGCGCTGACATCGAAGTGGTCGGCACCCCGCGCCGCCTTCAGCAATGCCGTGAGCGTACGGGCTTTCGCGTCGCCCCGCTCACCACTCCCCCAGACCACCGTCCGACCGCCCGTCAGATCGAGGGTGATGGAGTCGTACGAGCGTACGTGGATGACGCGGGTGTCCGCGCGCACCGCGGCGGGCAGCGACTCGGCCACGCGCACGCCCTCGCGCTCCAGGCGCCCGGTGCCGAACCGCCGCAGGCTGGGCGAGTCCGCGGCCTCCAGGGACAGCCGCGGGACGCCCTGGGGGGCGTGATCGACTGTGGCGAAGCGCACGCCCGTACCGTCGATCTCGATGAACTTTCCGCCCTTTTCGACGATCGCCCTGGGCTGCCGCTCGACCACTTTCAGGCCGATCGTGCGCGGCCAGGACCGTTCGACGGTGACGGTGTCGATCCTGGGCAGCGCCTCGCGCAGCCGGCCGGCGATGGCGTCGGTGTCCACGGAGATCAGGGGCTCGCCGAGCGGGACCTCGGCGGCCGCGCGTACCTCTTCGGGGGTCAGCACGCGCGCGCCGCTGACGTCCACCCGCGACGCGCGCAGCCAGCTGGAGCCGTAGAGCGCCCAGGCGGCGGCGGAGACGACGAACGTGGCCGCGATCACCCAGAAGAGGATCCTGCGGCGGCGCGGGGGGCGCTCGGCGGCGGGCCGGGAGGGGCCGGACCGCACCGGCCTCCCGCTCTTCGCGTTCTTGCTCTTCGAGCCACCGCGCTGAGCGGTCGTCGGTCCGGCCACGCTCCCCTAGCCTCCTGCTCCTACGGGCCTCAGCCCGCTCTGCGTGCGGCAATCGCCTCGTAGACCATGCCGACCAGCAGCTCGTCGGCGTCGCGGCGCCCGAACTCGGAGGCGGCGCGGGACATCGCGTACAGCCGGTGCGGGTCGGCGAGCACCGGGAGCACCTGGCTCTGCACCCACTCGGGGCTCAGCTCGGCGTCGTCGACCAGCAGGCCGCCGCCCGCCTTGACCACCGGCTGGGCGTTGAGCCGCTGTTCGCCGTTGCCGATGGGCAGCGGGACGTAGGCGGCCGGCAGCCCGACGGCGGACAGCTCGGCGACGGTCATCGCACCCGCGCGGCAGAGCATCATGTCGGCCGCGGCGTACGCGAGATCCATCCGGTCCACGTACGGTACCGGGACGTAGGGCGGCATACCGGGCATGTTGTCCGCGCGCGGCAGGTCGTTCTTCGGGCCGACCGCGTGCAGGATCTGGATGCCGGAGCGCTGGAGCGCCGGGGCGACGGTCTGGATGACCTCGTTCAGCCTGCGGGCGCCCTGCGAACCGCCGGAGACCAGCAGCGTGGGCAGGTTGGGGTCGAGCCCGAAATACGCCCGCGCCTCCGGCCGGGCCGCGCCGCGGTCGAGGGTGGCGATGGTGCGGCGCAGCGGGATGCCCACGTAGCGGGCGTTGCGCAGCTTGCTGTCCGGCGTGGAGACCGCGACGCCGGCCGCGTAGCGCGAGCCGATCTTGTTGGCCAGGCCGGGGCGCGCGTTGGCCTCGTGCACGATGATCGGCACGCCGAGCCGCTTGGCGGCCAGATAGCCGGGCAGCGCCACATAGCCGCCGAAGCCGACCACGCAGTCCGCCTTGGTGCGCTCCAGGATCTGCTCGGCGGCCTTGATCGTGCCGCGCAGCCGCCCGGGGACGGTGATCAGCTCGGGTGTGGGCTTGCGCGGCAGAGGTACGGCGGGGATCAGGCCCAGCTCATAGCCCCGCTCGGGCACGAGCCGGGTCTCCAGACCCCGCTCCGTGCCGAGCGCCGTGATCCCCACGGTCGGGTCCTGCCTGCGCAGGGCGTCCGCGAGGGCGAGCGCGGGCTCGATGTGGCCGGCGGTCCCCCCGCCGGCGAGTACGACATGCACCGAAATTCACCGCTCTCCGGACGGTCGCTTCTTGACGCGCCGTCTCATCGTCTTCCATCTCACCCCAGGCTGCCGCATGGCCAGTGCCGCCCGCGCACCGGGTTCGTCGCGCGCGAAGGCGATCAGCAGTCCGATGGCGAACATGGTCGGCAGCAGGGCGGACCCTCCGTAGGAGAACAGCGGCAGGGGGACACCGGCGATCGGCAGCAGGCCGAGCACCGCACCGATGTTGACCACGGCCTGAGCCATGATCCAGGTGGTCACACCTCCCGCGGCGTACCTCACGAAGGGGTCCTCCGTGCGTCCGGCCACGCGGATACCCGCATAGCCTAGAGCCGCGAAGAGGGCGAGCACGGACAGCGTCCCCGCCAGACCGAGCTCCTCGCCGGTGATGGCGAAGATGAAGTCGGTGTGAGGTTCCGGTAGTTCGCCCCATTTCTCCACGCTCGCACCGAGGCCCGCACCGAACCAGCCGCCGTTGGCCAGCGCGTAGATTCCGTGCACGGCCTGCCAGCACTGGTCGTTGGTGCCGGGGTCGGTCGCGCCGATGCAGGCGAGGCGGGACATGCGATTGGCACTGGTCTTGATGAACAGCACCGCGAGCAGGGCGGTGACGACGAACACCCCGGAGAAGAGCCGGGTGGGGGCGCCCGCGATCCACAGCAGCCCCAGCAGCACCGCGGTGAGGACGACGGTGGTCCCCATGTCACCGCCCAGCATGATGAGCCCGAGCAGCACGAAGGTGACGGGCACCAGGGGCACGAGCAGGTGCTTCCACTGGGTGAGCAGCTTCTTGGCCTGTTTGCGGGCGAGCAGGTCGGCGCCCCACAGCACCAGCGCCAGCTTGGCGAACTCACTGGGCTGTATCTGGAAGGGGCCCCCCAGGGCGATCCAGTTGGTGTTGCCGTTGATGGTCTCGCCGATGCCGGGCACCTGGACCAGGCAGAGCAGGAAGAGCGAGCCGGCGAGCGCGGGGTAGGCGAAGGCCCGCAGCAGTTTCACGGGCATCCGCGCGGCCGCGAGCAGCAGCACGGCGCCGATGGCGGCGGCCAGCAACTGCTTGCGGAAGAAGAAGCTGGGGGGCAGGCCGTTCTGCAGTGCCTTGATCTGGGACGCGGAGTAGACCATCACCAGGCCGAGGACGATGATCAGCAGGGAGCCGCCGAGGACGAGGTAATACGCCGTCAGAGGGCGGTCCCAGGCCCGCTTCGCGCGGCTGTGGAGGGTCCGCAGGCCGCCCAGCAGGGAGCCGCGGGGCGGGCGGGGCCCGCGGGGGCCGCCGGTGCGCCCACGGCCCGCGGCGGGGCGCGGGCGGGCCGTCCCCGCGGTGCGGGAGCGCGCGACGGGGCCGCGCAGGGCCGTCCAGGCGCCGGGCGGCCTCGCGATGTCGTCCGCGTGCATCCGGGTGTCCCCTTCGCTGGTCTCCGGCGCCGCCCGGTCACGCCGCCGGGGCCCGGACCGGCCCAGGGGCCGGTGCCGGGCCGTGGGGACCGTGCGGCTACCGCTCCGTGCCGCGGCCCGGCTCCGGGCCCAGGGCCCGGACCGCCTCGGCGAATGCCTCGCCGCGCTTGTTGTAGTTGACGAACATATCCATCGAGGCGCAGGCCGGGGCCATGAGTACGGTGTCCCCCGGGCCGGCGAGCCGCGCGGCCTCCTGGACCGCCGCGGCCATCGCCCCAGTGTCGGTCCGGTCGAGGTCGACCACCGGGACATCCGGGGCGTGTCGCGCCAGCGCTTGCGCGATCAGGGCCCGGTCGGCGCCGATGAGGACGACGCCGCGCAGCCGCTCGGCGGACCCGGCGACGAGGTCGTCGAAGGTGGCGCCCTTGGCGAGACCGCCCGCGATCCACACGATCGAGTCGTAGGCCGCCAGGGACGCCTGGGCGGCGTGGGTGTTGGTGGCCTTGGAGTCGTCCACGTAGGCGACGCCGTCGACGTCGGCGACATGGGCGATGCGGTGGGCGTCCGGGCGGAAGGCGCGCAGCCCGTCCCGTACGGCCGCGGGCTCGACGCCGAAGGCGCGGGCGAGGGCGGCGGCCGCGAGGGCGTTGGCGATGTTGTGCGGGGCCGCCGGCTTGATGTCGGAGACCTCGGCGAGCTCCTGGGCGTTCTTCTGCCGGTCCGCGACGAAGGCCCGGTCGACGAGGATGCCGTCGACGACGCCGAGCATGGACAGGCCGGGCGGGCCGAGGGTGAAGCCGATGGCGCGGCAGCCCTCCTCGACGTCCGCCTCGAGAACCAGCTGCTCGGTGCGGGGGTCGGCCACGTTGTAGACGCAGGCGATCCGGTTGCCCTCGTAGACGCGGCCCTTGTCGGCGGCGTACGCCTGCATGGAGCCGTGCCAGTCGAGGTGGTCGGGCGCGAGGTTGAGGACGGCCGCGGAGTGGGCGCGCACCGAGGGCGCCCAGTGCAGCTGGTAGCTGGAGAGCTCGACGGCGAGGACGTCGTAGGGCTCCTCCGAGAGCACCACGTCGATGATCGGGGTGCCGATGTTGCCCACGGCGGCGGTGCGCAGGCCGGCGGCCTCCAGGATGGAGGCGAGCATCTGGACGGTCGTGGTCTTGCCGTTGGTGCCGGTGACCGCGAGCCACGGCGCGGCGCCCTCGCCGCGCAGCCGCCAGGCGATCTCGACGTCGCCGACCACGTCGACGCCCGCCTCGGCCGCTGCCGCGAAGAGCGGGCTGTCGGGCTTCCAGCCGGGCGAGGTGACGACCAGCGCGGTGCCCTCGGGCAGGGTGGCGGCGTCCGCGAGGCGGACGGTGATGCCCCGCGCCTCCAGCTCGGCGGCGCGCTCGCGCAGCGCCTCGCTGTCGCCGCCGTCCACGACGGTCACCCGGGCGCCGAGGCCGGCCAGGGCGCGGGCGGCGCTGACGCCGCTCACGCCGAGGCCGGCGACGGTGATGTGCTTGCCGGTCCAGTCCGTGCTGTTCGGGGCGGGGGTCACTTGATGGCCAACCATCCGGCGTAGAAGATTCCGAGTCCGACGGCGACGCACAGGCCCTGGATGATCCAGAACCTGACCACCACAAGGACTTCGCTCCACCCCTTGAGTTCGAAGTGGTGCTGGAGCGGGGCCATGCGGAAGACGCGCTTGCCGGTCATCCGGAAGGAGCCGACCTGGATGACCACGGACATCGTGATGAGGACGAACAGGCCGCCCAGGAGCGCGAGCAGCAGCTCGGTGCGGGAGCAGATCGCCAGACCCGCGAGCGCGCCGCCGAGGGCGAGCGAGCCGGTGTCACCCATGAAGATCTTGGCCGGCGAGGTGTTCCACCACAGGAAGCCGAAGCAGGAGCCCATCAGGGCCGAGGCGACGACGGCCAGGTCGAGCGGGTCGCGCACCTCGTAACAGGCCGCGTCGGCGGTCACCGAGTTGCCGCACCACTGGCCGTGCTGCCAGGTGCCGATGAAGACGTACGCGCCGAAGACCATCACCGAGGCGCCGGTGGCGAGGCCGTCGAGGCCGTCGGTGAGGTTCACGCCGTTCGACATCGCGAGGATCATGAACAGCGCCCACACCACGAAGATGACCGGGCCGATGGACCAGCCGAAGTCCTGGGTGAAGGAGAGCCGGGTGGAGGCCGGGGTCTGCCCGCGGGTGTCGGCGAACTGGAGCGCCAGTACGGCGAAGGCGATGCCGACGATCAGCTGGCCGGCCATCTTCGCCTTGGCGCGCAGGCCCAGGCTCCGCTGCTTGACGATCTTGATGTAGTCGTCGAGGAAGCCGACGAGGCCCATGCCCGCCGTCAGGAACAGCACCAGCAGGCCCGACGTCGTCGGCTCCTTGCTGGTGATGACCTTGGTGACGGCGTACGCGATGAGCGTGGCCAGGATGAAGGCGATGCCACCCATGGTGGGCGTGCCCTTCTTCCCGGCGTGGCCGCGCGGGCCGTCGTCACGGATGAACTGGCCGTAGCCCTTGCGCGCCAGGAACTTGATCAGCAGCGGGGTGCCGACCAGGGTCAGGAAGAGACCGATGACACCCGCGAAGAGGATCTGGTTCATCAGCGGGCACCCTCGCCCTCGCCGGCGAGCAGCGCCGCGGCGACCCGCTCCAGCCCCGCCGACCTGGACGCCTTCAACAGCACGACGTCACCCGGTCGCAGCTCGCTGCGCAACAGGTCGACCGCCGCCTGCGCGTCGGACACGTGCACCGACTCCTCACCCCACGAACCCTCGTTATAGGCGCCCATCTGCAGCCAGGCCGCTTCCCTGCCCCCGACTGCCACGAGCTTGCTGACGTTGAGCCGGACGGCGAGCCGTCCGACCGCGTCGTGCTCGGCGAGCGCGTCGTCACCGAGCTCGGCCATCTGACCGAGCACGGCCCACGTGCGGCCCCCCTTCGCCGTGGCGGCCTGTCCCATGGCGGCCAGCGCGCGCAGCGCGGCTCGCATGGATTCGGGGTTCGCGTTGTAGGCGTCGTTGACGATCGTCACGCCGTCCGCACGCTCGGTGACCTCCATCCGCCAGCGGGAGAGCTGGCCGGCCTCGGAAAGCGCGGTGGCGATCCGGTGCGCGGGCATGCCCAGCTCATGGGCGACGGCGGCGGCGGCGAGCGCGTTCGACACGTGGTGCTCACCGTACAGCCGCATGGTCACGTCCCCGCACCCGGTGGGTGTGTGAAGCGTGAAGGCGGGCTGTCCGGTCGCTGTGAGGCGGACGTTCTCGGCGCGCACGTCGGCGTCGGCGGACTCGCCGAAGAGGACCGTGCGTGCCTTGGTGCGGCTGCTCATGGCGCGCACGAGCGGGTCGTCGGCGTTGAGCACGGCGACGCCGCCCTCCGCGGCCGGCGGCAGCACCTCGACCAGCTCGCCCTTGGCCTGGGCGATCTGCTCCCGGCCGCCGAACT
Source organism: Streptomyces sp. NPDC025618 (assembly GCF_055558795.1). NCBI lineage: Bacteria > Bacillati > Actinomycetota > Actinomycetes > Kitasatosporales > Streptomycetaceae > Streptomyces > Streptomyces sp. NPDC025618. The sequence goes on from NZ_JBVHLW010000001.1 coordinate 187,507, forward strand.
CGCCGATGTGGGCGGTGCCGACGTTGAGGACGAGGCCGATGCGCGGCGGGGTGAGCTCGGCGAGGTAGCGGATGTGGCCGATGCCGCGGGCGCCCATCTCCAGCACGAGGTGGCGGGTGTCCGCGTCCGCGCGCAGCGCGGTGAGGGGCAGGCCGATCTCGTTGTTGAAGTTGCCGGGCGGGCCGACGGTGGGGCCGAGGCGCTCCAGGAGCTGCGCGATGAGGTCCTTGGTGCTGGTCTTGCCCGCGGAGCCGGTGAGGGCGACGACGGTGGCGTCGAGCCGCTCCACGACGGCGCGCGCGAGCGTGCCCAGGGCGGCCACCACGTCGTCGACGACGATGGCGGGGACGCCGACGGGGCGGGCGGCCAGGACGGCCGCCGCGCCCGCGGCGACCGCGCGCTCGGCGTAGTCGTGGCCGTCGACGTTGTCGCCGGGCAGGGCGGCGAAGAGGCTGCCGGGGCGTACCTCACGGGAGTCGATCACGACCGGACCGTCGGCCGTGCGGCCCGGGTCCGGTATGTCGTGCTGCTGCCCGCCGACAATGGCGGCGATCTCGGCGAGGGACAGAGCGATCACTGGGAATTACCTCCGTCCGTTCGGGAGTGCTGCCGGGGGGAGGGTTGTGCGCGCATGGCGGTCTGTCATCCCTGGTCGTTCCGGTGCGTGGGGGCCGCGTCGCGGCGCTCGATGGCCTCGCGCAGCACCAGGCGGTCGTCGAAGGGCCGGACGACTCCGGCGATGTCCTGGCCCTGTTCGTGACCCTTGCCCAGGACGACGACGGTGTCGCCGGGTTCGGCGCGGGCGACCGCGGCCGCGATGGCGTCGGCGCGCTCCTCCGCGAGGAGGACCGTGCCGCGCTCGTGGGCGGGCACCTCGGCGGCGCCCGCGAGCATGGTGGCGAGGATCGCGAGGGGATCCTCGGAGCGGGGGTTGTCCGAGGTCAGCACGGCGGTGTCGGCGAGCCGGGCCAGCGCGGCGCCCATGGGGGCGCGCTTGGTGGTGTCGCGGTCGCCGCCGCAGCCGAGCACGGCGTGGATCCGGCCGGTGCCGACCTTGCGCAGGGCGCGGAGAACCGATTCGACGGCGTCCGTCTTGTGCGCGTAGTCGACGACGGCCAGATAGGGCTGGCCCGCGTCGACGCGCTCCAGGCGGCCGGGGACGCCGGGCACGGCGGCGACGCCGTCGGCGGCGGCCTGCGGGTCGACCCCGGCGACGACGAGGGCGGTGACGGCGGCGAGGGCGTTGGCGACGTTGAACGGGCCGGCCAGCGGGGACCGGGCCCGTACGGACTCGCCGTTCGGCCCGAGGATGGTGAAGGCCGAGTCGAAGGCGCCGATCTCGACGTCCGCGGCGCGCCAGTCGGCGTCGGGGTGGCCTTCGGCGGAGAAGGTGACCACGGGCACCTCGGAGGCGCCCTCGGCGAGGCGGCGGCCGTACTCGTCGTCGAGGTTGACGACGCCGGCGCGGCTGCGGGCCTTGGTGAAGAGCTCCGCCTTGGCCTGGAAGTAGTCCTCCATGCCGGAGTGGAACTCCATGTGCTCCGGGCTGAGGTTGTTGAAGACCGCGACGTCGAAGACGCAGCCGTCGACCCGGCCGAGCACCAGGGCGTGGCTGGAGACCTCCATGGCGACCGAGCGGACGCCGCGCTCGCGCATCACCGCGAAGAGCGCCTGGAGGTCGGTGGCCTCGGGCGTGGTGCGCTCGGACTTGATGCGCTCGTCACCGATGCGGGACTCCACCGTGCCGATGAGGCCGGTGAGACCGCCGAGGGCCTTGAGGCCGCCCTCGATGAGGTACGCGGTGGTGGTCTTGCCGGAGGTGCCGGTGATGCCGATCTGGAGCAGATCGTGGCCCGGCTGCCCGTAGATCGTCGCCGCGAGCTCACCCATCCGGCCGCGCGGGTCGTCGACGGTGAGGACGGGCAGGCCGGTGGCGGCGGCGCGCTCGGCGCCCGCCGGGTCGGTCAGCACGGCCGCCGCGCCGAGGCCGGCGGCCTGGGCGGCGAAGTCCGCGCCGTGGAAGCGGGAGCCGGGCAGGGCGGCGTAGACGTCGCCCTGGCGCACGGCCCGCGAGTCGTGGGTGATGCCGGTGACGGCCGCGCCGGGCGCCTCGGGAGCGGGAATGCCCAGCTGACCGGCCAGCTCCGCGAGGGGCACGGGGCGGACCTGGGTCGGGCGGGGCGCTCCCGGCTGTACGGGCTGTACGGCGGGGGCGTCCTGGGGGCTGGTGTGGGACTGATCAGCGTGGGGCACGGCGGTGAGCGTACCGGGCGCACCCGCCCCGTCGCGAAGCGAGGGGCGTACCGCGCCGCGGTTCCCGTGATCCATGGTGATCGTCGTCACGCCTGGCTCCGGGTCACTGGCCGTCGTAGCTCACCGGCAGCCGCGGGGGCTCGGTGCCGGACGGCGGTACCTGGAGGGTCTTGAGCGCGAACTCCATCACCTGCTTGTAGACGGGACCGCAGATCTGGCCGCCGAAGTAACTGCCCTTGGTGGGGTTCTGGATGGCGCAGTAGACGGTGATCCGGGGCTGGTCGGCGGGGGCGAAGCCGGCGAAGGACGCGGTGTAGCCGTGGTAGCGGCCAGTCCGCGGATCCACCCGGTTGGACGTGCCGGTCTTGCCCGCGACGCGGTAGCCGGGGATCTTCGCCTTGGTGCCGGTGCCCTCCCGGTCGTCGACGACGGACTCCAGCATGGTCGTCAGCTCCCGGGCGGTCTTCGCGCTGACGACGCGGGTCCGGTCCGGCGCCGGGGCGGGGGTGAAGCGGCCGTCGGGGCCCTTGGTGCCGCGGACGAGGGTGGGCTGCACGCGCTGCCCGCCGGCCGCGATCGTGGAGTAGACGGAGGCGGCCTGGACGGCGTTCAGGGACAGGCCCTGGCCGAACGGGATCGTGTACTGCTGGGACTCGCTCCACTTGCCGGGCTTCGCCAGGATGCCCGGGGTCTCGCCGGGGAAGCCGAGCCCCGTGGGCGCCCCGATGCCGAACTTCCGCAGGTAGGAGTCGAGCACCTCATTGGCCTGCGCCTGGGTGGTGCCGAGCCGCTCGGAGGCGAGGATCGTGCCGATGTTGCTGGACTTGGCGAGCACGCCGTTGAGCGTGAGGTGCCAGGTGGCGTGGTCGATGTCGTCGGCGAAGGACCGGTCGGCGCGCAGCAGCCGGTTGGGCACCTCCACCCGGGTGTCCGGGGTGGCCTTGCCCTCCTCCAGGACGGCCGCCATGGTCATCACCTTGCTGACGCTGCCCGGTTCGTAGGCGTCCTGGAGGGCGGCGTTGCCGAGGGCGGCGCGGTCGGCGTGGGCGAGGTCGTTGGGGTCGTAGCCGGGGGCGTTGGCCATCGCCAGGATCTCGCCGGTGCGGGTGTCCTGGACGACGACGTAGCCGCGGTCCGCCTGCGACTCCTGCACCTGCTGGGTGATGGCGTTCTGCGCCGCCCACTGGATGTCCCGGTCGATGGTCAGCTCGATGTCGGAGCCGGGCACGGCGGGCTGTTCCTTGACGTCGCCGGTGGGCACCTGGCGGCCGCCGGACTGGGCGTAGACGAGCTTGCCGTCGCGGCCCGCGAGCTCCTTGTCGAGCTGCGCCTCGATGCCGCCGCCGCCCCGGCCCCCGGCGTTGACGAAGCCCAGTATCCCGGCGGCGAGGGTGCCGTTGGGATAGACGCGCTTGCTGTGGGGTTCGCGGTTGATGCCCGCGAGGACGTCGGCGCCCTTCTTCTTCGCCGCCTGCTGCGCGGAGGTCTTCTTCAGCTCCTTGATCCGGTTCCAGACCTGGGGGCTCTGCTGGCGGGCGAGGACGACGTACTTCGAGCGGGGGTTGGCGGTGAGCTTCTGCTCCAGGACCGCGGGGCGCTCGTCGAGGACCGGGGCGAGCAGGCCCGCGGCCTTCCGGGCGGCGCCGTCGGCCTTGATCCGCTCGGGGGTCAGCAGGTCGGGCGCGGCGGTGATGTCGTACGCGTCGACGGTGGTGGCCAGGTCCACGCCGGTGCGGTCGGTGATGGCACCGCGCTCGGCCGCCAGGGTGACGGGGATGTAGCGATTGACGTTGGCGCGGGCCGCGTACGCGCTCGCGTCGACGGCCTGCACCTGCAGGAGCCGCACGGTGAAGGCGAGCAGGACGAGGGTGAGTCCGAAGCCGACCAGTCGCAGCCGGGGGCGCGGGCTGCCGAGCCGCAGCGACTGCGTACCGGCGCGGGGGCGGGGCGGCCGGGCGGCGGGCCGCGCGGGGCCGGGCACGCTCCGGCGGGCGGCACCGGACTGCCGGGGCGGTCTGGGGTTCTTGGGGGCGGTCATGACGCACCGGCCACGGCTTCGGCCCGCGCCGGCTGCGGGATGCGCGGGGGCAGGCCCCCGGGAGTAAGCGGCACAGCGTCACCTGCCGGTGGTCGGAGCGGTCTTCTCTGCCGTGGGGGCGGGAGGCGCGGGCAGGGGCCCGGCGCCGGGGAGGTACGGGGCGTGCGGCGGCGTGCCCGGCCCGGGGGCCGGAGCGGGGGCCGGAGCGGGGGCGGGCGCGGACGGGACGCCGGTGCCGGGCTTCGGGCCGGTGGCCGCGACCGGTGCGGGGGCGGGCGCGGGGCGAGGTCCGGGGGCCAGCTGGGTGGTGAGGTTCGCGGGGTCCTCCTGGCCGGCGGGGGCCGGCGAGCCGCGGACGGTGCCGTCCGGGCTGAGGAAGGCGGGGGAACCGCCGGGGATCATGCCGAGCTTCCGGGCGCGGCGCTCCAGGGCGTCGGGGGCGGCGAGCCGGTCGACCTCCTGCTGGAGCGACTGCTGCTCGTCGGTGAGCTCGGTGGTCTTGCGCTGGAGCTTGGTGAGCTCGAAGGAGCCCTGGTTGAGCGCGGAGTTGAGCACCAGCAGCGAGATCAGCCCGGAGCCGAGCAGCACCACCACGAGGAAGACGAACGGGGTGCGCTTCGCCCCGGCCGGGCCCGCTGCCCGCAGCCGGCCGAGCCGGGTGCCCCGGCTGCGGGCGGCGGGCGTCACGGCGCGTCCTCCCGGATGCGTTCGGCGCCGCGCAGCCGGGCGGGGGCGGCGCGCCGGTTCTCGGCCACTTCCTCCTCCGTCGGCAGCTCCGCGCCGCGGGTGAGCAGCTTCAGGCGGGGCTGGTAGCGCTCGGGCACGACGGGCAGCCCGGGGGGCGCGGTGGTGGCGGCGCCGGCCGCGAAGACCTGCTTGACGATCCGGTCCTCCAGCGACTGGTAGGACAGCACGGCGATGCGCCCGCCGACGGCGAGAGCCGCGACGGCGGCCGGGATGGCCTCCTCGACGCTGGCCAGCTCGGCGTTGACCTCGATCCGCAGGGCCTGGAAGGTGCGCTTGGCGGGGTTGCCGCCGGTGCGCTTGGCGGCCTGCGGCAGCGAGTCGCGGATCAGCTCGACGAGCCGGGCGCTGTTGCTGAACGGCTCCTTCTCGCGCTCCCGGACGATGGCCGAGACGATCCGCTTGGCCTGCTTCTCCTCGCCGTAGGCGCGCAGGATGCGCACCAGTTCACCGGGCGCGTAGGTGTTGAGGACCTCGGCGGCGCTGATGCCCGCCGTCTGGTCCATGCGCATGTCCAGCGGCGCGTCCTGCGCGTAGGCGAAGCCGCGGTCGGCCTCGTCGAGCTGCATGGAGGAGACGCCGAGGTCGAAGAGGACGCCCTGGACCTTCGGGATGCCGAGTCGCTTCAGCACGTCGGGCAGCTCGTGGTAGACGGCGCGGACGAGGGTGGCGCGGTCGCCGTAGGGGGCCAGCCGCTCGCCGGCGAGGGCGAGGGCGGTGGGGTCGCGGTCGAGGGCGACGAGGCGGGCCTCGGGGAACCGCGCGAGCAGCGCCTCGCTGTGCCCGCCGGCCCCGAGGGTGCAGTCGACGACGACGGCACCGGGTTCGGTGAGGGCGGGAGCGAGCATGTCCAGGCAGCGCTGGAGCATGACGGGGACGTGTCGCGCGTTGCTGCTCATGCGCCCTTCTGAGAATTCGGCGGGCCCGGGCACGGGCGTACGTACCGCCGGGTCCCCACCCGCCCCAAGGGGAAGCGGCCGGATCCGGCACCGGGGAAGTGGCGCCGGACGACCGGGGAGCGGGAGGAGGCCGAGAGGTACGTTCGCGTCGCGCCGTTGCGGGTATTCGGTTCCAAGGGGAGCATCGGGCCTCCCACTTCGCGTCACTTTAGTCCACTCGTCCCCCTGGTCAATCAACCGGCCAGCGCGTCCCGGCGGTGGTCCGCGGGTGTCGCGAAGGGGCCGGCCGATCATGGCCGTCGCCCCTCTCACCCGTATGGCGGCACCGCCGGTGACCTTGTGGGTTACCTCACAGAAGGGCATGTCAGCGGCCTTTTTACCAAAGCGGGGCGGGCCTGCGGGCCGTTGGCCGACTACCGTCGTTCCCATGTCGATATCCGCGTCCCAGCCGACGCCCCGGAGCTCCGCCGGCGTCCGTGCCCACGAACCGGGCACCGTCACCGACCGTCTCGTTCAGGCCAACGCCGAGTACGCCTCCGCCTTCACCGATCCCGGGATGGACGCCCGCCCGGTCCTCAAGGTCGCGGTCGTCGCCTGCATGGACGCCCGTATCGACCTGCACGCCGCGCTCGGCCTGGAGCTCGGCGACTGCCACACCATCCGCAACGCCGGCGGCGTCGTCACGGACGACATCATCCGGTCACTGACGATCAGCCAGCGCGCGCTCGGCACCCGCTCGGTGGTGCTGATCCACCACACCGACTGCGGCCTGCTGTCCCTCACCGAGGACTTCCGGCACGAGATCGAGGCCGAGGTCGGCCAGCGCCCGGCGTGGGCGGTGGAGGCGTTCAAGGACCTGGACAAGGACGTCCGCCAGTCCATGCAGCGCGTGCGGACCTCGCCGTTCCTGCCGCACACCGACGACGTGCGGGGCTTCGTCTTCGACGTGACGACGGGTCTGCTGCGGGAGATCGACCCACGGCACTGAGTTATCCACAGGCGGTGACGGATCGCCGCCGGGACGGCCAGAATGCCTACATGGAAGCCGCCTCCGCACCACGGGCGCGGTGACCGCGATGTCGGGGGATGTCGGGGTGGGCCGGGTCCGGGGTCGGGCGCGGCCCCCGGAACGGGCCGAGGAGGGCCGGGTGACGACCTATGAAGAGCGAGCGAGCCTCAGCGATCTGACCACCACCGCCGAGCGGGTGCACCGGGCGGTCGAGGGTGTGATCGAGGGCAAGCCCGAGGTCGTACGGCTCTCGCTGACCGTGCTGCTCGCCGAGGGGCACCTGCTGATCGAGGATGTGCCGGGCGTGGGCAAGACCATGCTCGCCAAGGCGCTCGCCCGGTCGATCGACTGCTCGGTCCGGCGCATCCAGTTCACGCCGGACCTGCTCCCGTCCGACATCACGGGCGTGAGCGTCTTCGACCAGCAGCGGCGGGACTTCGAGTTCAAGCCGGGCGCGATCTTCGCCCAGATCGTCATCGGCGACGAGATCAACCGCGCCTCCCCCAAGACCCAGTCGGCGCTGCTGGAGTCGATGGAGGAGCGGCAGGTCACCGTCGACGGGCACACCTATGAGCTGCCTTCCCCCTTCATGGTGGTCGCCACGCAGAATCCGGTCGAGATGGAGGGCACCTATCCGCTGCCCGAGGCGCAGCGCGACCGCTTCATGGCCCGCGTCTCGATGGGCTATCCGAGCCCGGAGGCCGAGCTGCGGATGCTGGACACCCACGGCGTGCTGCCCCCGCTCGACGACCTCCAGCCCGTCGCGCACGCCCACGACATCGTCAAGCTCGTCGACGCCGTCCGCACGGTGCACGTCGCCGACCCCGTCCGGCGGTACGCGGTGGATCTGGTCACCGCGACCCGGCACCACCCCGACCTCAGACTCGGCGCCTCCCCCAGAGCGACGCTGCACCTGGTGCGGGCCGCGAAGGCGGCGGCGGCCATGGCCGGCCGGGAGTTCGTCCTGCCCGACGATGTGCAGGCCCTGGCCGTGGCGGTGCTCGCGCACCGGCTGCTGCCCACCGCCCAGGCCCAGCTGAACCGGCGCACGGCCGAGCAGGTCGTCCTCGAGATCCTCCAGCGCACCCCGGTGCCCGACCTGTCCGCGCAGGCGTGGCGGCAGCAGCCGCACGGCCTTCATCAGCCGGGCGCGCGGAGGCTGTGATGGCCCCGGGGGAAGCGGGTCCGCGGCCGGGCGGCGGGGGCGGGCTGTGGGCGTCCCTCGGCGGGCTGACCACCCGCGGCCGCTCCTTCCTGGCGGCGGGCATCGCGGCGGCGGCCTGTTCGTACGTCCTGGGCCAGTCCGACCTGCTGCGGGTCGGGCTGCTGCTGACGGTGCTGCCGCTGGTGTGCGTGATCGTGCTGCACGGCACCCGCCACCGCGTCACCGGCAGCCGGGGGCTGGCACCGTCCCGGGTGCACGCCGGGTCCGAGGCGCGGGTGCACCTGCGCGTCGACAACGTCTCCCGGCTGCCCACCGGCCTGCTGATGCTCCAGGACCGCGTGCCGTACGTCCTGGGCCCGCGCCCCCGCTTCGTGCTGGACCGGGTGGAGCCGGGCGGGCGCCGCGAGGTGTCCTACCGCATACGGTCCGACCTCCGCGGCCGCTATCCCCTCGGCCCGTTGCAGCTGCGGCTGACGGATCCCTTCGGGATGTGCGAGCTGACCCGTGGCTTCGGCGCCTTCGACACCCTGACGGTCGTGCCGCGCGTCGTCCCCCTGCCGCCGGTGCGCCTCGGCGGCGAGGCCACGGGCTACGGCGACGGCCGCCACCGCTCCCCGGCCCTGGCCGGCGCGGACGACATCATCCCGCGTGGCTACCGCCACGGCGACGACCTGCGCCGCGTGCACTGGCGCTCCACCGCGCGCTACGGCGAGCTGATGGTGCGCCGCGAGGAGCAGCCCCAGCGGGCCCACTGCACGGTGCTGCTGGACACCCGGGGCGTCGCCTACGACGGCGCGGGGCCCGACTCGCCCTTCGAGTGGGCCGTGTCCGGGGCGGCCTCCGCCTCGGTGCACCTGATGGAGCGCGGGTTCTCGGTGCGGCTGCTCACCGATGCCGGGAGCGCGCTGGCGGACGGCATGGGCGGCCGCTCCGGCTCCTCCCACGACTCGGCGGAGGCGGTGGGCCTGCTGCTCGACACCCTGGCCGTGGTGGATCACTCCGACGGCGAGAGCCTCGCCCCGGCGCATGAGGCGCTGCGGGGCGACGGCGCAGGGCTGCTCGTGGCGTTCTTCGGCGACCTGGACGAGCGTCAGGCGGCGCTGGCCGGGCAGATGCGCCGCGGCGGCGGCACGGCGGTCGCCTTCGTGCTGGACCGCTCCGCCTGGCCGCAGGACGCCCACTCCCCGCGGCCCGCGCACAGCGCCGAGCAGCGGCTGCGCACACTGCGCGAGGCGGGCTGGACGGCGCTGGCGGTGGCCCCCGGCGCGTCACTGCCGGAGCTGTGGCGCGTGGCGGGCGGGCACGGGTCCGGGAGCGCCCCGGCGGACACCCCGCACGGCGCGCCCCGCATGTCTCACGGCGCTGCGGCGGGGCAGCCGGGCGGCGGTACGGCCGGACAGCCTCACGGAGGTATGACCATGCAGCCGGGCGGCGGCGTCCCGGCGGCCGCCGGGGACTCCGGGCCGACCGTGCCGCCGGTGCCCGCGGCGCCGCCCTGGCCCTCCGGGCCGCCGTCGGCGGGAGAGCGCGCATGAGCGGCAGCGCGCGGCTCGCCATGTGCGCGGTGGTGGCGACGCTGGCGTCCGCGTGCGCGCTGCTGCCGCTGATCGACACCGCCACCTGGATGGTCCAGGCCGCGATCCTGCTCACCGTCCAGAGCGCGGTGGGCGCGCTCGCCCGCCGGGTGCCGCTCGCCAGGCCCCTGACGGTGACCGTGCAGGCGCTGGTCACGCTCGTGCTGCTCACCCTGGTCTTCGCCCGCTCGCAGGCGCTCGGCGGGCTGCTGCCGGGGCCGGACGTCTTCCGGGAGTTCGGGCAGCTGCTCCAGGAGGGCGCCGACGACGTCGGGAAATACGCCATCCCGGCCCCGGCGACGACCGGCATCCGGCTGATGCTGGTCGGCGGCCTGCTGGTGGTCGGCCTGGCGGTGGACGCGGTCGCGGTGACCTGGCGCAGCGCCGCGCCCGCCGGGCTGCCGCTCCTCGCGCTCTACTCCGTCGCGGCCGGGCTGGCCCGGAGCGGCCAGGACTGGCTGTGGTTCCTGGTGGCGGCGGCCGGCTATCTGCTGCTGCTCCTGGCCGAGGGCCGCGACCGGCTCGCCCGGTGGGGCCGGGTCTTCGGCGGCGGCGCCCGGCCGCCCTCCCGCGGGTTCCTGGCGTCGGGCTCCGGCCCCGCGCTCGCGCCGGTGCGCACCGGCCGCAGGATCGGCGCGCTCGCGCTCGGCATCGCGCTGGCGGTGCCCGCCGTGCTGCCGGCGATGGAGGGCGGGCTGCTGGAGCCGCGCGGCCAGGCGGCCGGCCCCGACCGGGACGACAGCCCGGGCTTCGACGCCGTCCGCCCCCTGGTCACGCTGCGGGACAGCCTGAACCAGCCGGAGAACCGCGAGATGATGCGCTACCGCACGTCCACGGAGAGCACCCGGGAGATGTATCTGCGGATCGTCGCGCTCGACCGGTTCGACGGCGCGTCGTGGCAGCCGTCCGAGCGCCGCGTCACGGACCTCCCGGAGGTGCTGCCCACCCCCGCGGGGCTCGCCCCCGGGGTGCGCACGGACGCGGTGAACACCTCGGTGGCCGCCGCCGGTTCGTACGCGCAGAACTACCTGCCGCTCCCCTATCCCGCCGAGCGCGTCCGCGTGGACGGCCGCTGGCGGTACGAGCCGGAGGGCCGCACCGTCGCCGGGGAGCGCGGGCAGACCACCCGGGGCGTCCGCTATCAGGTGTCGAGCCTTCTGGTGCAGCCCACGGCCGCGCAGCTCGCGGGAGCGCCGGCGCCGCGCGAGGAGGTGCTGCGGCAGTACACCAAGGTGCCGGGGTCGCTGCCGGAGGTCGTGGGGGCGACGGCCAGGAAGGTGACCGCCGGGTCGGCGAACGCGTACGAGCAGGCCGTCAAGCTCCAGGACTGGTTCGCGGCCGACGGCGGCTTCAGCTATGACACGGAGGTCGCGTCGGGTGGCGGCAGCGACGCCATCGCGAGGTTCCTGGAGGCCAAGCGGGGCTTCTGCATCCATTTCTCCTTCTCCATGGCGGCCATGGCGCGGACCCTGGGCATCCCGGCCCGGGTGGCGGTCGGCTTCACCCCGGGCACCCCGCTGCCGGACGGCTCGATGTCGGTCGGCTCCAAGGACGCGCACGCCTGGCCGGAGCTGTATTTCGAGGGAGTCGGCTGGACCCGCTTCGAGCCGACTCCGAGCCGGGGCACGGCTCCCGACTACACCGCCGCGCAGGAGCCGTCCGCCGCCGACCCGGGGGCGCCCGCGCCGCTACCCGACCGGAGCACCGCCCCGTCGGCGCGGCCGCCCTCCGCGCACGACTGCACCCCGCAGTTGAGGCGGCTGGGCGAGTGCCCGCCGGCCGCCCCGCAGGCCGCAGCGGGCGGCGGCCACGGCGGTGGGCTGTCGCCGGGGGCGGTGGCGGGCATCGCGGCAGGCATCGTGGCCGTGCTGGCGCTGCCCGCGCTGCCGCTGCTGTGGCGGCGAAGGCTGCGGGCCCGGCGCCTCGCGGACCCCGGACGGCACACGCCGGGCGCGCCCGGACCCAGTCCGGCCGCGGAGCACACCCTCGCCGTCTGGGCCGAACTGACCGACTCCGCCTGGGATTTCGGCATCCTGCCCGACGAGTCGCGGACGCCCCGCGGCGCGGCGGCGCGCATCGTGCGGCTCGGCGGGCTGACCGGCGCGGCCGAGGAGTCGGCACACCGGGTGGCCACGGCGGTGGAGCAGGTGCTGTACGCGCCGCGGCCGCGGCCGACCGCGGGCCTGGCGGAGGATGCCGAGCGCGTACGGGCGGGGCTGCGCTCCTCGGCGCGGTGGCCCGCCCGGCTGCGGGCCGTGCTCGCGCCGCGTTCCGCGGCCCGCCTGGCGTGGGGCCTCGCCCGGCGCCGCACGGCGGTTGTGGAGCGGTTGCGGTCGGGACGGCTGGGCACGGCCTGGCGTCGCGCGGGCGGAGCGCTCCGTACGACCCTCGGCCGGACTTGACGAGGCGTCAGAAATGCGGGGGCGGCGGCCCGTAGGGAGCCGCCGCCCCCGGAATCCGCCCAAGGCCCCTCCGCGACGCGGCCCGTGGCCGGACGACGGCGAGCGAGGCCGGCTCTTGGCCGAACGACGGCGAACGAGGCGGCTCGTGGCCGGACGGCGGCGAGCAAGGCGGCTCGTGCCAAGGCACCGACAAGCGAGGCGGCTCGCGGCAAGGCGACGAGCAACGAGGCACGGCCCGCGGCCGGGCCGCCGACAAACGAGGCGACTCACGACTGGGCGACGAGCAACGAGGCACGGCCCGCGGCCAGGCCGCCGACGAACGAGGCGACTCACAGCCGGGCGACGAGCAACAAGGCGCAGCCCGCGACCAGGCCGACGACAAGCGAGGAGGCGGCTCGCGGCCGGGCGACGACAAAGGGCCAGGACGTTTGTCCTGGCCCCACATCACGCCGTCCGGCGGAAAGAGTCTCTCAGTGGCCCTGCTCATCGCGGCGGCGCTGCCACCGCTGCTCGATGCGGTCCATCACGGTGCGACGCTGCCGGGCCTGACCCCGGCCGCCCATACCCCCCGCCGGGCCGACACCACCAGGCTGCGCACCGGGCCGGGGCGCCTTGCGCCAGCCGGTGACGGCCAGTGCCGCGCAGCCCAGCATGACGAGGAAACCCACCACGCTGATCCAGTACTGTCCCGGAATCATCACGCCGGCCATCAGGAGCGCGATGCCCACCAGAAACCCGGCCACCGCCTGGTATACCCGTCGCCGGGTGTACGTGCGCAGGCCGCTGCCCTCGAGCGCTGTCGCGAACTTGGGATCTTCGGCGTACAGCGCTCGCTCCATCTGCTCGAGCATGCGCTGCTCGTGCTCCGAGAGCGGCACGGAGTCCTCCTACTCGTCGGTCGCGGGGGGCGACCGGGGTGCGACCCTTTCAGGATAGGCAGGGAATCGCCCCCATGAAACCCGCCCCTCTGCGCCAATTCGCCCACCGATGTCAGTGTGGCGATCGGTGGTGTCGGGACGTACATTCCCTCTCCGCCGATACGCCATGCCGGACGGTGTCCCCCGATCATACGGGGCGAAGCGGCTGATCGGGTGGCCGGTCACCTACCGCTTGCGGTCAGCCACGCTCGGCCAGGACATGCAGCTGAGTGGCCACCGAGTGGAAGGCGGGGAGCTCGGCCGCGGCCGCCTCCAGCCGGAGCAGCGCGTCCATGGCGCCGGGCTCGGCGTCCAGCAGCACGCCGGGCACCAGGTCGGCGAAAACGCGCACGCCGTGCACCGACCCGACCTCCAGGCCGGCCGCGGTGACCAGCTCGGAGAGCTGCTCGGCGGTGAACCGGCGGCGGACCGGGTCACCGGCGCCCCACTGCCCCGCGGGGTCGGCGAGCACCTGGCGGGCCTCGGCGAAGTGGCCGGCGAGGGCCCGGCCCAGCACGGCACCGCCGAGGCCCGCGGCCAGCAGGCTGAGGGTGCCGGAGGGGCGCAGCGCCTCGACGACGTTGCGGACGCCTTCCGCGGGCTCCTCGACGTACTCCAGCACGCCGTGGCACAGGACAGCGTCGTAGGCCCCGCGCTCGACCACGTCGAACAGGCCGTGGGTGTCACCCTGGACACCGCGCACCCGGTCGGCGACCCCGGCCTCGGCGGCCCGGCGCTCCAGCGCGAACAGGGCGTTGGGGCTGGGGTCGACGACGGTGACCCGGTGGCCCAGGCGGGCGACGGGCACGGCGAAGTTGCCGGAGCCGCCACCGGTGTCGAGGACCTCCAGGACGCCCGCGCCCTCCCGCCCGGCGGCCTTGACCCGGCGGTCGAGGGCGTCCCGCAGGACCTCCCAGACCACGGCGGTACGGAGGGACGCCCGGGGGCGCAGCGGGTCTGACACGGCGGGTGGCTCCTCGGCGGTGACGACGAACAGGAAGAACGGAACGAACAGGACGGGACAAGAAGGCCCCAGTGGTGCTGGGTGCCTCCAGCCTAGGGCCTGTCCAGGAGTTCCCTCCGCCACGACCCTCGCCGTCCGGACGGGCCCCGGCGCCCCGGAAGCGACGGCTCCGGGCGAACACGGCGCTCCGCCCCGTCAGTTCCGGCCGTCCCCGGGGCACACGGGCGGGCGGAAGACCGACGGCGCTCTCCGGCGGCCGGGCGGGGGCAGGGAGAATCTGCGCATGGACAGCAGCGACAGCAGTAGTACGCGCCGTCAGAACACCCGGCGAAAGCTCTTCGAAGCCGCGGTCACCCTCATCGCCGAACAGGGCTTCTCCTCCACCACCGTGGACGAGATCGCCGAACGTGCCGGAGTCGCGAAGGGCACGGTCTACTACAACTTCGCGAGCAAGACCGCCTTCTTCGAAGAGCTGCTGCGGCACGGCATGGAGCTGCTGAGCGAGGCCCTGAGACGAGCCGCCGACGCGACCGCCGCGCGCGGGGGCGGCAGGGTCGAGGCGCTGGACGCGATGGTCCGCGCGGGCCTGGACTTCATCTCCCGCTATCCGGCGCTGGCCCAGCTGTACGCGGCCGAGCTGTGGCGCACCAACCGGGCCTGGCAGCCGACGCTGGCGCGGGTGCGCGAGCAGGCACTCGCGGTGATCGAGGGGGTCCTCAGGGAGGCGGTGGAGGCGGGCGAGCTGAGCTCGGAGCTCGATGTCCCGCTGACCGCGGCCGCGTTGTTCGGGATGGTGCTGGTGACCGCGCTGGACTGGCAGTCGTTCCAGCCCGAGCGGTCGGTCGAGGAGGTGCACGCGGCACTCTCCCAGCTGTTGCGGGGGCGGGTGGGCGGCGGCGTCCGCCAGCCGCAGGGCGGCGGCTGAGCGCGCGGGCCGTGGCACGGCGCTGCTCCGGCGCCGGCCGATCCCCCTCGGCCCGCACCGGAGCAGTGTTCCCCCGTACTTCCCCCGAGCCCCCGTACTTCCGTCCGGGAGCCCCCAGACCCCCCGGTCACGTCAGGGTCGCCGCACCGTTCCGCCGCCCCGTGCCGGCGGTGCGGCGCGGACGCCCCTTCCGTGGACACCACTCTTCCTTTCCGCCGGGGCATGCCCCATCCGTGCGGCTACTCATCTCCTCCTCTGAGTACGTGTACTCACCCGTGAGCGTTCAGACCTGGTCGCGGGCCCCGGATACGATCACTGGCGTGTCGGTGCTTCCTCTGGTGTTCACGAGTGGCTGGGCGAGCGGTATCAACGCCTACGCCGTGGTCCTGCTGCTCGGCGTGCTGGGCGCGACCGGTGTCAGCGATCAGGTGCCGGACGCGCTGCAGCGCCCCGACGTCCTGATCGCGGCGGCCGTGCTCTTCCTCTGCGAGGCCGTCGCCGACAAGATCCCGTACGTGGACTCGGCCTGGGACGCCGCGCACACGGTGATCCGGCCGATCGCCGGCGGCGTCGTCGGGGCGCTGCTGGCCGGGCAGAGCGGCTCGCTGTCCGACCTCGCCGCGGGCGCGGTGGGCGGCGCGACCGCGCTGGTGAGCCACCTGGTCAAGGCGGGCACCAGGGCGGTGGTCAACACCTCGCCGGAGCCCGCGAGCAATATCGTCCTGAGCACCGCCGAGGATCTGGGCGTCGCCGGGATCGTCGTCTTCGCGCTGTTCCACCCGCTGGCCGCCGCGATCATCGCGGCGGTGCTGTTGGGGCTGGGCATCGCGCTGGTGGTGTTCTTCTGGAGGCGGGTCCGCCGCTTCTGGCAGCGCAGGCGGCGGAAGCGCGCCGAGAAGCGCGCGGCCTGGCCGGCCGGGGCCCGGGAGCCGTCGGCCTGAGCCGGTTGCCTGGACCACCTGAGCCGTCAGCCTGAACCGTCGGCCTGGGCTGCCTGTCCGAGCCGTCGGCCTGGGCTGTCAGTGCCGCCGGATAAAGTCGCTCCCATGGCACGGATTGCGGTGATCGGCGCCGGGATGGGCGCGATGGCGGCTGCTGCCCGGCTGGCCGTCGCGGGCCACCGGGTGGTGGTGTACGAGCGCGCGGCGACGTACGGCGGCGGCGTCGGGCGGCTCACGAGGGACGGCTTCGCCTTCGACACGGGGCCGGGACTGCTGCATCTGCCCGCCGTCTACCGCGACTTGTTCGTGAAGACGGGCAAGGAGCCGCTGGAGCGGTGCGTCGACCTCGTGCAGGTCGACCCGGCGAGCAGCCACGTCTTCGCCGACGGCACGGTCCTCGCGCTGCCCAACGCCTCGCGCGCCGGTGTCGTCCAGGCGCTGGACGAGGCGGTCGGCGCGGGCGCGGGCGAGCGCTGGAGCGATCTGATCAACCGGGCGCGCGAGGTGTGGGACGCCACGCGGCGGCCGCTGCTGGAGGAGCCGCTGCACGCGGACCCGGCGGCGCGCGAGCCGCTGGGGCGCGATCCCTATCCGGCCGTCCGCAAGCGCGGGTTGTTCCGGCGGAGCGCCCCGGTCACGCTCGCCTCCGTCGCGGAGCGGGAGTTGAAGGACCCCCGGCTGGCCGCGCTCCTGGAGAGCCACGCCCTGGCGTACGGCCTGGATCCCCGGCAGGCGCCCGCGAGCGCGACGGTGCTGCCGTATATGGAGCAGACCTTCGGCAGTTGGTATGTGCGCGGGGGCCTGCGGGCGCTCGCCGACGCGCTGTACGAGCGGTGCCTGGCCCGCAAGGTCGAGTTCCGCTTCGGCGAGGAGGTCGTGGGCCTCTTCGAGAAGGACGGTCGCGCCGCCGGTGTGGAGCTGACCGGTGGCGCGGTGGCCGAGGCGGACATGGTGGTCGCCGGGGTGTCCCCCATGCGGCTCGCCTCGATCGTGCCGGACGCGGCCGAGCGGGACGACGGCCCCGGACGGCCGGTGCCGCCCGGCAGGTTCACCGTCTGCCTCGCGCTGCGGGGCGCCAGGCCCGCGGCGGCGGCCCACCGCACGGTGGTCCACGCGCCCGACCGCGGCGCGGAGTTGGCGGAGGTCTTCCCGGCGGGCGGCGGCGTCCGCGAGCCCGGCCCGTGGCGCTACCGCCCCACGGTGACCGTGCTGCGGCCGGACGACCCGGCCACCCGCCCCGGCGAAGGGCACGAAGCGGTCACCCTGACCGCCACGGTGGCCCCGCACGGGCGGGTCGACTGGAGCGACGAGGAGACGGCCGCGAGCTTCGCGGACCGGATGACCGACGCCGCGGAAGCGGTGCTGCCGGGGCTGCGGGAGCGGGTGCTGTGGCGGGAGGTCCGCACTCCGGCCGACGTCGAGGCGGCGACCGGAGCGGAGGGGGGCGGCGTCCCCGCGCCCGTACTGGCGGGTGCGGACGGCGCGTTCCTGCGGCCCGCGAACGCCACGCGGGTGCCCGGTCTGTATCTCGCCGGCGGCTTCGCCCACCCCGGCGGAGGGCTGGCCCACGCGGGGATGTCGGGCGCGATGGTCGCCGGGCTGATCGTCTCGGGGGCGGACTGGCGCGGCTCGGAGTAGCGCCGCCCTCACGCGCGCGGGGGCGGACCGGAAGGAACCGGCCCGCCCCACGCGTGAGACGTCAGTAGCGGTACTGCTGCCCGTCGTGGCCCTGCCCGTGCCCCGGCAGGGGCGGCTGCGGCGGTGCGTCGGTGTCCCGCTGCTGAGGCACCCAGACGCCGCCCGGCGGGGTGTCCATGTCGTACTGCGCCGGTGCGTACGCCTCCGCGGAGTACGCGCCCGTGCCGTACTGCGCTTGCGGATAGGGCTCGTACTGCGGCTGCCCGAACGCGTCGTACTGCTCCTGCGCCGCCGGGCGGCTGCCGATGTAGGGGTCGGAATAGGCGGCGTACTGCCCCTGCCCGTAGTCGAATTGACCGTCGCCCTGGCCATTGCCGGACGGCGCGCCCTGGGTGCCGTAGGCGTGGTCGTACGGCGTGAAACCGCCCGCCTCCTGACCCGTCTCCTGGCCCGCCTCCAGCCCCTGGGGCA
Organism: Streptomyces sp. NPDC025618; assembly: GCF_055558795.1. Lineage (NCBI taxonomy): Bacteria > Bacillati > Actinomycetota > Actinomycetes > Kitasatosporales > Streptomycetaceae > Streptomyces > Streptomyces sp. NPDC025618. Next base: position 205,447 of record NZ_JBVHLW010000001.1, read on the forward strand.
CGGGCGGGAGGTATGCCGTCTGCTCGTAGCCGTCGTACGGCGGGGCGGGCTGGTGGGGCGCGCTGGGGAGCAGGTCCGGGATGTCGTCGGACTCCGGGATCCGCGGCATCGCGGCCGTCTCGGCGGCGGGATCGGGGAGCGGCGCGGCCTGGGGCTTCCGGTCGCCCTTGCGCCGCCGCCCGGCGCGGGCCTTCTCCTCGGCGGCGGGCCGCCCGCCGGGCTCGGCGTCCTTGTCGCGGCGGATCGCCCAGCCCTCGGAGAACCCGCGCCGGAAGGAGAGCGTCACATAGGTCTGGCCGACCGCGAAGGCGATCGCGCCCACCGCGATGACCGGCACGGACGAGAGGACCACGCCCACGACGACGCCGAGGAAGCCGACGAAGGCGAGCAGCCGCCAGCGCAGTCGCGCCTTGTACTGCAGCAGCACCTCGCCCAGCAGCCAGAGCGCGACGATGCCGAACGCGATGTAGAGGACCGTCCAGCCCATTTACGCCCCTCTCGTGCGGCTGTCGCCAGGGGAACAGCCGTCAGGACCGCTGGTGCAGTCCCAGATTCTCGTAGATTTCCAGCGTCGCCGTGGAGTGGTTCAGGGTAATGAAGTGCAGACCCGGGATCCCCTCGGCCATCAGCCGTGAGCACAGCTCGGTGGCGTACTCGATCCCGATCGAGCGTACAGCGGCCGGATCGTCCTTCACCGCGAGGATCCGCCCGGCCAGCTCCGGCGGGAAGGCGGCGTTGCTGAGCTGGGCGAACCGCTCGATCTGCCGGACGTTGGTGACCGGCATGATCTCGGGGATGATCGGGGTCTCGCAGCCCGCCGCCGCGACCCGGTCGCGCAGCCGCAGATAGTCCTCGGGGTAGAAGAACATCTGGGTGATCGCGAAGTCCGCGCCCGCCCGGCATTTGTCCACGAAGTGACCGATGTCGGTTTCCCAGTCGGTGGAGCGCGGGTGCATCTCGGGGAACGCGGCGACGCCGACGCAGAAGTCGCCGGACTCCTTGATGAGCCGGACGAGTTCGGCGGCGTAGCCGATGCCCTCGGGGTGGCGCACCCACTCGCCCATGGGGTCGCCGGGCGGGTCGCCGCGCACGGCCAGCATGTTGCGGATGCCGGCGTCGGCGTACTGGCCGATGATGTTGCGCAGTTCCGCCAGCGAGTGGTTGACGGCGGTCAGGTGGGCGACGGGCGTCAGCGTGGTGTCCGTGGCGATCCGCTCGGTCGCCCGCACGGTGCCCTCACGGGAGGAGCCTCCCGCGCCGTAGGTCACGGAGACGAAGGTGGGTCCGACGGCTTCGATCCGCCGGATGGCGTTCCACAGGGTCCGCTCGCCCTTCTCGGACTTCGGGGCGGCGAACTCGAACGAATAGGACTGCTCACCGGAGGCGAGCAGCTCACGCACCGTACGGGCGTGGTCTGTCCTGGTGGAGGCTGTGCCAAGGGCCATACCGGCAAGTTAACCAGCGGTTCCGCGCAGCCCCAACCCTCATTTGCGATATGACCGATTAGCCGGTCTCTCGTCCACTTTCTGGACAGTCCGTTCATGTCCCGTTGACATAGGGCTGACCGTTCCCTGACCGGTCCGTGAGGAACGCGCGTGAGGGACGCGCCGGCGGCGTCGCACCGCCGGGCATCACGCTCCGTACGCGCGGACGCGCTGCGCGAGCCGGGCGGTGGCCTCGGCGGGGTCGTCGGCCTCGGTGATCGCGCGGACGACGACCACCCGGCGGGCGCCCGCCTCCAGCACCTCGTCCAGATTGGCCGCGTCGATGCCGCCGATGGCGAACCACGGCCGCGCGGGCTTCAGCGCGGCGGCGTAGCGCACCAGGGACAGGCCCGGGGCGTGCCGGCCCGGCTTGGTCGGGGTGGGCCAGCAGGGGCCGGTGCAGAAGTAGTCCACGCCGGGCTCGGCGACGGCGGCGTCCACCTCCGCCTCGGCGTGGGTCGAGCGCCCGATCAGCACCTCGTCGCCGAGGATGGCGCGGGCGGCGGGCACGGGGAGGTCGCCCTGGCCCAGGTGCAGCACCTGGGAGCCGATGGCGTGGGCGACATCCGCGCGGTCGTTGACCGCGAGGAGCTTGCCGTGGCGGCGGGCGGCGTCGGCGAACACGGCGAGGTGCTCCAGCTCCTCCCCCGCCTCCATGCCCTTGTCGCGCAGCTGCACGACATCCACCCCGGCGGCGAGGACCGCGTCCAGGAATTCCGGCAGGTCGCCCTGGCGCCTGCGGGCGTCGGTGCACAGATACAGCCGGGCGTCGGCGAGCCGCTCGCGCGCGGTGACGGACATCGGGTGGATCCCCCCGGGGTCGGCGGTGGGGGGGGGGGGGGGGGGGGGGGGGGGGGGGGGGGGAGCACCCCCCCCCCCCCCCCCCACACCGGACGGTTCTCTCTCGGCGTCTACAGCGCCTGCGGACGGGTCAGACGGCGAGCGCCTGGGCGCGGCGCTTCACCTCCGTGCCACGATTCTCGCGCAGGGCCTGCGCCGGGGTGCCGGGCAGGGTCGGGTCCGGAGTGAAGAGCCACTCCAGCATTTCCTCGTCGCTGAAGCCGTCGTCCTTCAGCAGCGTCAAGGTGCCTGCGAGGCCCTTGATCACCTTGCCCTCGCCGATGAACTCGGCGGGCACCTGGAGCACTCGGTTCTCGCCACGGCGCACCGCGATCAGCTGGCCCTCCTTGACCAGCTGCCGGACGCGCGTCACCTCGACATCGAGCATTTCCGCGATGTCGGGGAGGTTGAGCCAGGCGGGGACGAGAGCATCGATCTTTGCGTCAATCTCGGTCACGGGACAAGCCTGCCATCTGGGACTGACAGTCGGTAGCCAGGTTGACCCGACCTTGTCGGCGGCGCGTCGTGCGGACCCCCGGGCGGGCCCTCCCGGGCCCGCGCCGTCAGGGGGTCCTCACACCTCCGCGGCCTTCAGCTGGACCGAGGCGTCCGCCGCCCGCGCCCGGTCGAGGACCGCGCCGCGCTCGATGAGCTTGCGGCCCTGGGCCAGGTCGCGCGGGCGGCCGACGGCCAGCAGGGCGACGAGGACCTCACCGCGCACCCAGCACACCGTCCAGGCCGCGCCCGTCGGATCGCCGCGCCAGATGAGCTCGTCACCCTCGACGTGGTGGCCCGCGTACTGCACGAACCTCCCGAACTGCTCGGACCAGAAATACGGCACCGGGTCGTAGACCGGCCCCTCGGCCGTGCCGTGCACGATGTTCCCGGCGACCGTGCGCGGGCCCTGGAGGGCGTTGTCCCAGTGGTGGACCAGCAGCCGCTCGCCGTAGCGGGCGGACGGGAAGGACGCGCAGTCGCCGACCGCGTAGACATCGGGCACGGAGGTGCGCAGCCGGTCGTCGGTGAGCACCGAGCGGTCGGCGGCCAGCTCGACGCCCGACCCCTCCAGCCACTCCGTCGCCGGGCGGGCGCCGATGCCCACGAGCACCGCGTCCGCGGGCAGCCGGGTGCCGTCGGCCAGCACCACGGCGCCGGGCTCCACGGCGGCCACGCGCGCGCCGGTGAGCAGGCGGGCGCCGCTGTCGGCGTACCAGGCGACCATGTGGGCGGCGACCTCGGCGGGCAGGGCGCCGGCCAGCGGCCGGTCCGCGGCCTCGACGACCGTCACCCGGCAGCCCGCCTCGCGCGCGGCGGTGGCGAACTCGGCGCCGATCCACCCGGCGCCGACCGCCACCACGTCGCGCTGCCCGGCGAGCACCGGGCGCAGCCGCTCCGCGTCGTCCAGGGTGCGCAGCAGGTGCACGCCCGGCATACCCGCGCTGCCGGGCAGCTCGACGGGCCGCGCGCCGGTCGCGATGACCAGCACGTCGTACGGCACGGGGCCCGCGGAGGTCTCCAGCAGGTACTCGCCGGCGCGCAGCCGGGTGACCTCCCGGCCGAGTTCGAGGTCTATGCCGAGGGAGGCGAAGTCCACCTCGAAGGCGGACCCCTCGGCCTTGCCCAGCAGCACCGCCTTGGAGAGCGGCGGCCTGTCGTACGGCTGGTGGGGCTCGGCGCCCAGCAGGGTGATCGTGCCGGTCCAGCCCTGCTCGCGCAGGGCGACGGCGGTCTGCACCCCGGCCATTCCGGCGCCGACGATGACAGCGCGCCGGTCACTCGTGGTCTGCGGTTCCATCCGGTGCTCGCTCACCCGATCAACTCTAGGGCGGCGGCCGGTCCCGACCGGAGCACCGCGTAGCGAGACCTCTGACACAACGTCACGATGTTTGACGCGCCCCACTGCCGCGCATGCCCCCTCCGGCGCCCCCGTCCGGCCTTCCGGACGGTTCGCGGCCCGTACTAGGGTGGCCGCTGTACAAGCACTCGCGGGAGCCCGGACGGACCGGGCTGAGAGGGAGGCTGGCCGGCCTCCGACCGTACGAACCTGATCCGGGTCATGCCGGCGAAGGGAGGGGCTGGACGCCCATGCACGCGTCTTCAACAGCGTCACCGGGGACGTACGACGTCCTCGTGATCGGCGGCGGTGTCATCGGTCTGGTCACGGCGTGGCGGGCCGCGCAGCGGGGCCTGCGCACCGCCGTCGCGGATCCCGCGCCGGGCGGCGGCGCGGCCCAGGTGGCGGCCGGGATGCTGGCCGCGGTGACCGAGCTGCACTACGGCGAGCAGGAACTGCTCGCGCTCAATCTGGCGTCCGCCCGGCGCTATCCGGATTTCACGGCGGAGCTGGAGGAGGCGAGCGGCCAGGACACCGGCTACCGCGCCTGCGGGACCCTCGCCGTCGCCCTCGACGCCGACGACCGGGCCCATCTGCGGGAGCTGCACGCCCTTCAGCAGCGGTGCGGGCTGGACGCCCAATGGCTGTCGGGGCGTGAGTGCCGCCGGCTGGAGCCGATGCTCGCGCCGGGCGTGCGCGGCGGCGTGCGCGTGGACGGCGACCACCAGACCGACCCCCGGCGGCTCGCCGGTGCCCTGCTGACGGCCTGCGGGCGGGCGGGGGTCGCCTTCCACCGCACGGAGGCCGTACGGCTGCTGCTCTCCGGCGACCGGGCCACCGGCGCCGAGCTCGCCGACGGCACCCGCGTGCGGGCCGGCCGGACCGTGCTCGCGGCGGGCAGCCGCAGCGGCGCCCTCGCGGACGTCCCCCCGCACGTCCTGCCGCCGGTGCGCCCCGTCAAGGGCCAGATCCTGCGGCTGCGCGTGCCCGGCGCGTACGCGCCCTTCCTGTCCCGGACCGTGCGGGCGGTCGTGCGCGGCGGCCACGTCTATCTGGTGCCGCGCGAGAACGGCGAGCTGGTCGTCGGCGCGACCACCGAGGAGCTCGGCTGGGACACCACCGTCACCGCGGGCGGCGTCTACGAACTGCTGCGCGACGCCCATGAGCTGGTCCCCGGCATCACCGAGCTGCCCCTGGTGGAGACCCGCGCCGGGCTGCGCCCCGGCTCGCCCGACAACGCCCCGCTGCTGGGCCCCACCGCCCTGCCCGGCCTGCTCGCCGCCACCGGCCACTACCGCAACGGCGTGCTCCTCGCCCCCCTGACCGGCGAGGTGATGGCCGAGGCGCTGACCACCGGACGGCTGCCGGACGAGGCCCGCCCGTTCTCTCCTCTCCGCTTCTCGAACGCGCTCCAGGAGCTGCCCGTATGAACCCCATGGACCCCACCGACAGCCCCGAGGCCCACGTCGGCATCAGCGTCAACGGCGAGAGCCGCTCGGTGCCCCGGGGCCTGACCCTCGACGGCCTGGTGGCCTCCTTGACCACCGCCCACAGCGGGGTCGCTGCCGCCCTCAACGAAGCCGTCGTACCGCGCGGCCAGTGGCCCGGCACCACGCTCGGCGAGGGTGACCGCGTCGAGGTCCTCACCGCAGTGCAGGGAGGCTGATCAGCCCAGATGGCAGACGATCTGCTCACCATCGCCGGCACCACCTTCACGTCCCGCCTGATCATGGGCACGGGCGGCGCGCCCAGCCTGGACGTCCTGGAGCGCGCGCTGCTGGCCTCCGGCACCGAGCTGACCACCGTCGCGATGCGGCGGCTGGCCACGAACGTACGGGGCTCGGTGCTGTCGCTGCTGGCCCGGCACGACATCCGGGTCCTGCCGAACACGGCGGGCTGCTACACCGCCGGCGAGGCCGTGCTCACCGCGCGGCTGGCCCGGGAGGCGCTCGGCACGGACTGGGTCAAGCTGGAAGTGATCGCCGACGAGCGCACGCTGCTGCCCGACCCGGTCGAGCTGCTGGAAGCGGCGGAGATCCTGGTGGACGACGGCTTCACGGTGCTGCCGTACACCAACGACGACCCGGTCCTCGCCCGCCGCCTGGAGGACGCCGGATGCGCGGCGATCATGCCGCTGGGCTCGCCCATCGGCTCCGGCCTGGGCATCCGCAACCCGCACAACTTCCAGCTGATCACCGAGCGGGCCGGGGTCCCGGTGATCCTGGACGCGGGCGCGGGCACGGCGTCGGACGCGGCGATCGCGATGGAGCTCGGCTGCTCGGCGGTGATGCTCGCCTCGGCGGTCACCCGCGCGCAGGACCCGGCGCTGATGGCGGAGGCGATGCGCCACGCGGTCGAGGGCGGCCGCCTCGCCTTTCGAGCGGGCCGCATCCCGCGCCGCCACTTCGCGCAGGCGTCCTCCCCCACGGAGGGCCGGGCGAACTTCGACCCGGAACGGCCTGCTTTCGGCGACGGCGGGTAGCTCGGGTTGATCTCGCGGGTCGGCTGCGGGGGGTTGTGTCCGCACCACCGCTGCGCGGCGGTGTCCTCAAACGCCCCCAGCTACCGCTGGGAGGTGCCCCCAACGGGCTAGTTGTACGGATCCGTGGTCTCAACCCTGCGGGTTCGTTCGCCGCCTGCGGCGGAGAGCGCCCTGCGGGCGCGTCCTCAAACGCCGGACAGGCTGAGTAGTTGCCCGGAGCGGGTCTTGAACAGTGCGGCCCGCGGGCTCGAAGCCTACGGTTCGCGAATCCAGCCCGTTGGGGGCACCTCCCAGCGGTAGCTGGGGGAGATTGAGGACACGCCCGCAGGGCGTCACCCGCCGCAGGCGGCAATGGCCCCGCAGGGACAAGATCACGGATCCGCGAAACCAACCCGCCGGGGGGCACCCCTCCAGGGCCCGGGACCCCCCGGAAAGAAGGCCGCTAGGGGCCACCCCTAAACGGCTCATAGACTCCTAGCGTGGATACGACGCTAGGAGACCCGCTTGTCGGGCACGTGCTCGACGGCCGCTACCGGGTCGAGGCCCGGATCGCCGTCGGCGGCATGGCCACGGTCTACCGCGCCCTCGACACGCGGCTCGACCGGGTGCTCGCCCTGAAGGTGATGCACCCGGGGCTCGCCGCCGACGAGGTCTTCGTGGAACGCTTCATCCGCGAGGCCAAGTCCGTGGCCCGGCTCGATCACCCGAACGTGGTGGGCGTCTTCGACCAGGGCACGGACGGCACGTACGTCTATCTCGCGATGGAGTACGTGGCCGGATGCACCCTGCGTGACGTGCTGCGCGAGCGCGGGGCCCTCCAGCCGCGCGCCGCGCTCGACATCGCCGAGCCGGTGCTCGCGGCGCTCGGCGCGGCCCACCTCGCGGGTCTCGTCCACCGGGACATGAAGCCGGAGAACGTGCTGATCGGGGACGACGGCCGGGTGAAGGTCGCCGACTTCGGGCTCGTCCGGGCCGTGGACACCAACTCCACGGCGTCCACCGGCTCGGTCCTCGGCACGGTGTCGTATCTGGCCCCCGAGCAGATGGAACACGGCACGGCCGACACCCGGGTGGACGTCTACGCCTGCGGTGTCGTCCTCTACGAAATGCTCACCGGCGCCAAGCCGCACACCGGCAGCACCCCGGCGCAGGTCCTCTACCAGCACCTTCACGAGGACGTGCCGCCGCCGTCGGCGGCCGTACCGGGGCTGGCCCCGCGGCTGGACGAACTGGTGGCCCAGGCCACCGCGCGCGACCCGCAGCAACGCCCGGCGGACGCGGTGGGCCTGCTGGCCCTGGTCCGCGCCACCCGCGAGGCGCTGTCCGACGAGCAGCTGGACGCCATGCCTCCGCTCGCGCGGACGCCGGAGCAGGGGGCGGCGAGCGGCTCGGAGGACCGTACGAGCGTGATCCCGCGGCCCGTCGCGGCCCGGCCCCTGCCGCTCGCTGCGGACGAGCGGCTCAACCGCACGACGCGGCTGGAGCAGCCGCCCGCTCCCCCGGCCCCGCCGGCCGCCCCGGCGGCACGGACCGGCCGGCCCCGGCGCAGGCCGAGCCGCACCCTGCTCGCGGTGCTCGCGGCGGTCCTGCTGGCGGTGGTGGGCACGGGCGTCTGGTACATCAACTCCGGCCAGTTCACGACCGTCCCGGCCGTCCTGGACATGACCCAGGACAAGGCCGAGCAGTCGCTCCACAAGGCCGGGCTCGGGATGAGGACGAAGCAGGACTTCAGCGACACCGTCGAGCGGGGGCACGTCATCTCGACGGACCCCGGCCCCGGCGGCCGCGTGCGCAACACCGGCAAGGTGACGGTCACCCTGTCGAAGGGCCCGGCGCGGGCCGAGGTGCCCAATGTCGTCGGCATGACCCTCGACGAGGCGAAGCGGAAGATCGAGGGCGCGGGCCTGACGGTCGGCGAGGTCGGCAAGCAGTTCAGCGGCGAGACCCCGCAGGGCTCGGTGCTGGCCACCGACCCCAAGCCGGGGGCGGAGCGCAGGCCCGACACCCCCGTCGCGCTGACCGTGAGCAAGGGCGCGGCCCTGAGCGTGCCGAAGGTGCAGGGCATGACCGTCGCGGCGGCCACCTCGGCGCTGGCGGACAAGGGGCTGAAGGCCGAGGTCTCGGACACCCAGGTCTACTCCGACGCCCCCAAGGGCTCGGTGGCGGCGCAGTCGCCCGGCGACGGGGAGCAACTGGCCAAGGGCGACACGGTCACGCTCACCGTCTCCAAGGGCAAGGAGATGGTGACGGTCCCGGACGTCACCGGCAAGAGCGAGGCCGAGGCCAGGCAGGCCCTCACCGCCGCGGGCTTCAAGGTCAGCGTGGACAAGCCGTTCTTCTTCCCGCGCGACTCGGTCGACAGCCAGTCCGTCAAGGGCGGCGACCAGGCGGCCAAGGGCGACACCATCACCATCCGGATGAAGGGCGGGCTGTAGGGATGGCTGAGCTTTCCGGGCCCTCCGGCCTTCTCCCGGCCCCGCGCGTCCGCAACCCCGTCGGCGGGCACATCCCCGTCGCCGGGGGCCTCGCGAAGACCGGCCTGCCGTACGCGCGGACGATGGGCGCCGAGACGGTGCAGGTCTTCGTCGCCAACCCGCGCGGCTGGGCGACGCCCACCGGTGACCGGCGGCAGGACGAGGAGTTCCGGGCGGCCTGTGAGCGGGAGTCGCTCCCGGTCTGGGTGCACGCCCCCTATCTGATCAACTTCGGCTCCCACACCGGGGCGACGGTCGAGCTGTCCGGGGAGTCCCTGCGGCACTCGCTGCGCCGGGGGCGGGCGATCGGCGCCCTCGGTGTCGTCGTCCACACGGGCTCGGCCACCGGTGGCCGCCCGCGGCCGGAGGCGCTGGCCCAGGTCCACGAGCGGCTGCTGCCGCTGCTGGACGAGCTGACCCACGACGACGACCCGTGGCTGCTGCTGGAGCCGACGGCCGGGCAGGGCGCGTCGCTCTGCTCGCTGGTCGAGGATCTCGGCCCGTACTTCGACGCGCTGGAGCGCCACCCGAAGCTCGGCGTGTGCCTGGACACCTGCCATGTGTTCGCGGCGGGCCACGACCTCGCCGAGCCGGGCGGGATGAAGCGGACGCTCGACGAGCTGGTGGACGTGGTGGGCGAGGGACGGCTCCGGCTGATCCACGCGAACGACTCCAAGGAGGGCGTCGGCGCGCACCGGGACCGGCACGAGAACATCGGTTCCGGCCATATCGGGGCCGAGCCCTTCGCGGAGCTTTTCGGCCATCCCGCGACAGCGGGTGTGCCGCTGGTCATCGAGACCCCCGGCGGGCCGGAGGGACACGCGGCCGATGTGGCGCGGCTGAAGGGGCTGCGGGACGGCCTCGCGGTCTGACGGGCTTTTCGCCCAGGCGCTCAGACCTCCGGCCCGTCGCCCGGTTTCTCCTGGTAGGAATAGCGCTGCTCCTGCCAGGGGTCACCCACGTTGTGGTATCCGCGCTCTTCCCAGAAACCCCGGCGGTCGGCCGTCATGTACTCCACGCCGCGCACCCATTTGGGCCCCTTCCACGCATAGAGGTGCGGGACCACCAGGCGTACGGGAAAACCGTGCTCGGCGGTGAGGAGCTCGCCGTCCTTATGGGTCGCGAAGATGCTCTGCTCGGCCGCGAAATCGGCCAGCCGGAGATTTGAGCAGAAGCCGTATTCCGCCCACACCATCACATGCGTGACCTCGGGGGCGGGCGGGGCGAGTCCGAGGATCGTCCGTGCGGGGACACCACCCCATTCGGCGTCCAGCATGCTGTATTTCGTGACACAGTGCAGATCCGCCACCACCGTCGAATACGGCAGGGCGGAGAACTCCTCGTGCGTCCAGCAGTGCTTGTCGCCGTCGGCGGTCGACCCGAAGACACGGAACTCCCAGCGCTCCGGCCTGAACTTCGGGACCGGACCGTAGTGCGTCACCGGCCATCCGCGCTGGAGGCGCTGCCCCGGAGGCAACTCGAGTTGCGCCCCTTTGCGGCTTTCCGACTGACCCATGCCTCCATGGTGTCAGACCCTGGACAGTGCTGATGACCATGGGTTCCACTACCGGGGCAACTCCCACTAAGTGTGCACTTACTGGACGCTTCCGAGGGGCGGTGCGAGGATGCGCGCAACCTGCCAGTCACCCTCTTGGAAGGAGCCTCTGCAATGCAGGGCGACCCCGAGGTCATCGAATTTCTCAATGAACAGCTGACTGCCGAGCTGACCGCCATCAATCAGTACTTCCTGCACGCGAAAATGCAGGAGCACCTCGGCTGGACGAAGATCGCCGCGCACACCCGCGCCGAGTCGTTCGACGAGATGCGCCACGCGGAGGTGCTGACCGACCGCATCCTCTTCCTGGAGGGGCTGCCCAACTACCAGCGGCTCTTCCATGTGCGGATCGGGCAGTCGATCGTCGAGATGTTCCAGGCCGACCGGCAGGTCGAGGTCGAGGCGATCGACCGGCTCAAGCGGGGCGTGGAGGTCATGCGGGCCAAGGGCGACATCACCTCGGCCAATATCTTCGAGTCGATCCTCGCCGACGAGGAGGAGCACATCGACTACCTCGACACCCAGCTGGACCTGATCGAGAAGCTCGGGGAGCCGCTCTACCTCGCCCAGTTCATCGAGCAGTCGAACGGTGGGGCGGAGTGACCCGGGGCTGACCCGGTCAGGCCGCCCGGGCCTCGGCCGTCACGCGGGGCAGCACCTGTGATATCCGGGGCGCCTCGGCGCCCAGCACGTCGCGCTCCCCCTGGTCGGTCAGCTCGCGGCGCGGGCACGCGCCCCGGCCGAGCAGGGACTGGATGCGGCGGACACAGCTGCCGCAGTCGGTGCCGGCCTTGCTCGCGGAGGCTATCTGGCGGGGCGTGCACGCCCCCTTGTCCGCGTGCTCACGCACCTGCTGCTCGGTGATGCCGAAGCAAGAGCAGACGTACACGCGGGTCACCGCCCTACCGGGTTGATCAATAAGGTAACCCTTACCTTACCCGGCCCGGCGGGCGGATGACAACGACGTGGGGGGGGGGGGGGGGCCGCCCCCCCCCCCCCCCCCCCCCCCCCCCCCCCTCCCCTCCCCTCCCCCCCCCCCCCCCCCCCACAACC
>NZ_JBVHLW010000001.1:217178-325816 GCF_055558795.1 Streptomyces sp. NPDC025618
GAAAAGAGAGACGTACATGCGGCTCCCCCACTCGGGGGGTCACAAAAGAGCGACCCCCCCCCTCCCCCCCCCCCGGGGGAAGAACACAAACCCCGGGGCCCCCCCCCCCCCCCCCCCCCCCCCCCACGTCGTTCATCCGGGATTCCTACTGGTCGCGGTACATCTCCGCGACCAGGAACGCCAGGTCCAGCGACTGGCTGCGGTTGAGCCGCGGGTCACAGGCCGTCTCGTAGCGCTGGTGCAGGTCGTCGACGAAGATCTCGTCGCCGCCGCCCACGCACTCGGTGACATCGTCACCGGTCAGCTCGACGTGGATGCCGCCCGGGTGGGTGCCGAGGCCCTTGTGGACCTCGAAGAAGCCCTTGACCTCGTCCAGCACGTCGTCGAAGCGGCGGGTCTTGTGGCCCGAGGCCGCCTCGAAGGTGTTGCCGTGCATCGGGTCGCAGATCCACGCCACCTGGGCGCCGGACGCCGTGACCTTCTCGACCAGGGTCGGGAGCTTGTCCCGCACCTTGTCGGCACCCATGCGGGTGATGAAGGTGAGCCGGCCGGGCTCGCGCTCCGGGTCGAGCCGCTCGATCAGCGTCAGCGCGTCCTCGGGCGTGGTCGTCGGGCCGAGCTTCACCCCGATCGGGTTACGGATCTTCGACGCGAACTCGATGTGCGCGCCGTCCAGCTGGCGGGTGCGCTCACCGATCCAGACCATATGGCCCGAGACGTCGTAGAGGTCGCCGGTCCGCGAGTCGACGCGGGTCAGCGCCGATTCGTAGTCGAGGACGAGCGCCTCGTGGGAGGCGTAGAACTCGACGGTCTTGAACTCCTCCGGGTCCACCCCGCAGGCGTTCATGAAGTTCATCGCCCGGTCGATCTCGCGGGCGAGGGCCTCGTAGCGCTGCCCGGACGGGGAGGACTTCACGAAGTCCTGGTTCCAGGCGTGCACCTGGCGCAGGTCCGCGTAGCCACCGGTGGTGAAGGCGCGGACCAGGTTCAGCGTGGACGCCGACGCCTGGTACATCCGCTTCAGCCGCTGCGGGTCCGGCGTGCGGGCCTCGGGGGTGAAGGCGAAGCCGTTGACGGAGTCACCGCGGTAGGTCGGCAGGGTCACGCCGTCGCGGGTCTCGGTCGGCTTCGAGCGCGGCTTGCTGTACTGACCGGCGATCCGGCCCACCTTCACGACGGGCACGGAACCCGCGTAGGTCAGCACGGCGCCCATCTGGAGCAGCGTCTTGAGCTTGTTGCGGATCTGGTCGGCGCCGACGGCGTCGAACGCCTCGGCGCAGTCGCCGCCCTGGAGCAGGAACGCCTCACCACGGGCGACGGCTCCCAGGCGCTGGCGCAGCTGGTCGCACTCGCCGGCGAAAACCAAGGGCGGATAGGACTCGAGCTCGGCGATCACATCGCGCAGAGCCTCTTGGTCCGGCCACTCAGGCTGCTGCGCCGCGGGAAGGGAGCGCCAGGTGTTGCCACCGGCGTGGGTTTCAGCGTTCACGGTCACGCTCCAACCCTACGGGGTCGGCGAGTGCGGTCCATCCGTCGGACCGCACTGTGAGACGGGTCATGAGCGGTGGAGCTGCCGGAAGACCGTCTTCCCCGGCGCACCGCACCGGCCCGCGCCCCGGTGCGCGCTTCCCCGCCGCCCGCGGGATCTGCCGCCACCCCCGGCCCCGTCCGGTAGGGTGCGCAGCATGTACGCACCGACCAACCAGAACTGGTGGTGGACCGCTCAACCGGCGGCCCACTGATCGCGCGTACACCGAAGACGCACCGCGAAGGCCGCCCGGAGGGGCGGCCTTCCGTGTTTCCGGGGCCGTTCCTCTCCTCACCGGAAGGAACCCTGATGACCGGCGACACCCACGCCCTCCTCGCTCGGCTGACCGAACCCGCCTGCCCGCCCTTCGCCCTGCTGCGCCGCCGCACCCCCGGCCGGCCGGACGACGTCGTCGAGCTGCTGACCGGCGCCGTGGAGGAGGTCGAGCGGCTGGCCGGCATCCCCCTGCCGGACGGGCCGCCCGACGGCGGCGGCCCTGCCCTGGACGCGCTCGCGCTCATCCCCTTCCGGCAGATCCGCGAGCGCGGCTTCGACGTCCGCGACGACGGCACCCCGCTGGCGGTGCTGCGGCCGCGGGAGGCGCACGAGCTGCCCCTGGCCGAGGTCCTGGCCGCGCTGCCCGCGCACGAGGTGCGGGTGGAGGGCGGGGCGTTCGACGTGGGGGACGAGGAGTACGCGCGGATCGTCCGGCGCGTGATCGAGGACGAGATCGGGTCCGGCGAGGGCGCCAACTTCGTCATCCGGCGGACCTTCGAGGGCGAGATCCACGGCTTCACCGCGGCTGACGCCCTGGCGCTGTTCCGGCGGCTGCTGGCGGGCGAGCGCGGCGCGTACTGGACGTACGTCGTGCACACCGGCGACCGCACGCTGATCGGCGCGAGCCCGGAGGTGCATGTGCGGATGGCCGGGAACACCGTCGTGATGAACCCGATCAGCGGCACCTACCGCTATCCCGCCGGGGGCCCGGACCGGGCCGGGCTGCTGGCCTTCCTGCACGACCGCAAGGAGGTGGAGGAGCTGTCCATGGTCGTGGACGAGGAGCTGAAGATGATGTGCACGGTGGGCGACATGGGCGGGGTCGTCGTCGGCCCGCGCCTGAAGGAGATGGCCCACCTCGCGCACACCGAGTACGAGCTGCGGGGGCGCTCCTCGCTGGACGTGCGGGAGGTGCTGCGGGAGACGATGTTCGCGGCGACCGTGACCGGGTCGCCGGTGCAGAACGCGTGCCGCGTCATCGAGCGGTACGAGCCGGCGGGGCCGGGCGGCAGCGGGCGCGGCTACTACGCGGGCGCGCTCGCCCTCATCGGGCGGGACGCGGGCGGCGGCCGGACGCTCGACTCGCCCATTCTGATCCGCACCGCCGACATCGACCGGCGCGGGCGGCTGCGGCTCGCCGTCGGGGCCACGCTGGTGCGCCACTCCGACCCCTGCGGCGAGGTCGCCGAGACGCACGCGAAGGCGGCGGGCGTGCTGGCCGCGCTCGGTGTGCGGACCGCGCGCGGCGGCGGGGCGGCTCCGGCCGCGCGGCTCGCGGACGACCCCGAGGTACGGGCCGCGCTCGACGCGCGCCGCGAGGACCTGGCCCCCTTCTGGCTGCGGATGCAGAGCCCGACGTCGACGGCGCGGCTCAGCGGGCACGCGCTCGTCGTCGACGGCGAGGACACCTTCACGGCGATGCTGGCGCATCTGCTGCGGACGTCGGGGCTGACGGTCACCGTGCGGCGCTACGACGAACCCGGGCTGCGGGAGGCCGCCCTGGCACACGAGGGCCCGGTGGTCCTGGGCCCCGGCCCCGGCGACCCCTCCGACACGGCCGACCCCAAGATGCGGCTGCTGCGCGGCCTCACGGCGGAACTGCTGCGCGGGCACCCGCACGGCCTGCTCGGGGTGTGCCTCGGGCACGAGCTGATCGCGGCGGAGCTGGGCCTGGAGATCGTCCGCAAGGGCGTGCCGTACCAGGGGGCGCAGGAGCGGATCGACTTCTTCGGGCGGGCGGAGACGGTGGGGTTCTACAACACGTTCACCGCGCGGTGCTCCGATGCGGCCGAGGGGGAGCTGGCTATGCACCGGGTGGAGGTCAGCCGTGATGCTGTGACGGGGGATGTGCATGCTTTGCGTGGGCCCGGATTCGCGGGTGTGCAGTTCCATCCGGAGTCGATCCTGACGCTGTCGGGGGCGACGCTGGTGGCTGAGCTGCTCGCGAGGGTGCTGGTCTGATTTTTTCCCCAGCCCCGCCCCTTCCCGGCTGCGTCCGATGTGCGGCTCCGCCGCGTGGGGGGAGACCCCGGACCCCCAGCGCCCTGCGGGCGCGTCCTCAATCTCCCCCAGCTACCGCTGGGAGGTGCCCCCACGGGCTGAATATCAGCCCGTCCGGCGATTGAGGACAACGCGCGAAGCGTGTTGCGGGGTCTGGGGCGCAGCCCCAGTTTCGGGAAGGGGCGGGGCTGGGGAAAAGCCCGCCGCAGGCGCCCACCCGCACCCGGGAGCCTGCGGCACGCCCAAAAAAACCCGCCGTCAGCCGAAGAACGTGCGTGCCTCCTCGTACAGAGCCGGCGGCACCGTCTTCAAGCGGGCGGTCGCGTCAGCGAGCGGCACACGGACGATGTCCGTGCCCCGCAGCGCCACCATCCGCCCGAAGTCCCCGTCCCGCACAGCGGCGATCGCGTGCAGACCGAACCGCGTGGCCAGCCACCGGTCGAACGCGCTCGGCGTCCCCCCGCGCTGCACATGCCCCAGCACGATCGTGCGGGCCTCCTTGCCCGTGCGGCGCTCGATCTCCTCGGCCAGCCACTCGCCCACCCCGGACAGCCGGACGTGGCCGAAGGAGTCGTGCGCGGCGGCGCCCTTCAGGACGAGGTCGCCGTCCTTGGGCATGGCGCCCTCCGCGACGACCACGATCGGGGCGTAGCTGGCGCGGAAGCGGGAGGTGACCCAGCCGCAGACCTCCTCGAGGCCGAAGCGCTGCTCGGGGATGAGGATGACGTTGGCGCCCCCGGCGAGGCCGGAGTGGAGGGCGATCCAGCCGGCGTGCCGGCCCATGACCTCGACGACGAGGACCCGCATATGGGACTCGGCGGTGGTGTGCAGCCGGTCGACGGCCTCGGTGGCGATGTTGACGGCGGTGTCGAAGCCGAAGGTGTAGTCCGTGGCGGAGAGGTCGTTGTCGATGGTCTTGGGTACGCCGACGCACCGGACGCCGTGTTCCTCGTGGAGCCGGGCGGCGACGCCGAGGGTGTCCTCGCCGCCGATGGCGATGAGGGCGTCGACCTCGTCCTTGGCGAGGTTCTCGAGGATCCGGCCGACGCCCTCCGGTTCCTTGAAGGGGTTGGTGCGCGAGGAGCCGAGCACCGTGCCGCCCCTCGGCAGGATGCCGCGTACGGCGGGCACGCCGAGCGGCACGGTCTTCCCCTGGATCAGCCCCCGCCAGCCGTCGCGGAAGCCGATGAACTCGTGACCGTAGTCCTGGACGCCCTTGCGGACGGCGGCGCGGATGACCGCGTTGAGCCCGGGGCAGTCACCGCCGCCGGTCAGCATTCCGACCCGCATGACAATCTCCCTTCAGCCGGGGACACCGCCCGGCCGGGAGCGGTCAGGCGCCGTCGAGACCTCGCTCTATCGCGTAGCGCACGAGCTCCACGCGGTTGTGCAACTGGAGTTTGCCCAAGGTGTTCTGAACATGGTTCTGCACCGTCCGGTGCGAAATAACCAGCCGTTCGGCGATTTGCTTGTACGAGAGGCCCTTGGCGACGAGCCGCAGCACCTCGGTCTCGCGGTCGGTCAGCCGGGGCGCGTGCCGCTCGTCGGGGGCGGCGGGGGCCGGGTCGGCGGCCAGCCTGCGGTACTCCCCGAGGACCAGTCCGGCCAGGCCGGGGGTGAAGACCGGGTCGCCCTCGGCGGTCCGGCGGACGGCGTCCAGCAGTTCCTCGGTGCTGGCCGACTTCAGGAGATAGCCGGTGGCGCCGGACTTCACGGCCTCCAGGACGTCCTGGTGCTCGCCGCTCGCGGAGAGCACCAGGACGCGCAGCGCGGGGTTCTCGCCGACCAGTTCCTTGCACACGGCGACGCCGGGCAGGCCGGGCAGGTTGAGGTCCAGGACCAGCACGTCGGGTGCGGCGGCCCGGGCCCGGCGCACCGCCTGGGGACCGTCACCGGCCGTCGCCACCACGTCGAACCCGGCGGCGGCCAGGTCGCGGGCGACGGCGTCGCGCCACATGGGGTGGTCGTCGACCACCATGACCCTCACGGTCTGCTCATCACTCATTTCCCGGCCTCGCTCCCCCGTGGAACTCTCAATTCGACTTCTGTGCCCTGGCCGGGCACGGACAGCAGCTCGGCGCTGCCGCCCAGGTCCCGCAGCCTGCCGCGGATCGACAGGGCGACGCCCATCCGCCCCTCCCGTTCGGCCGCCGCGAGCCGGCCCTCGGCGATGCCGGGCCCGTCGTCCCGCACGGTGACGATCACGGCGTCCGGCTCGTCCTCCAGCAGGATCCAGGCCCGCGCGCCGTCCCCGGCGTGCTTGCGGACATTGTCCAGTGCGGCGCCGACGGCCGCCGCCAGTTCCGCCGCCGCGGCCGCCTCCAGCAGGACGGGCGTGCCGGGCCCGGCGTAGGAGACGGCGGCGCCCGCGTGCGGTGCGAGCAGCGCGCCCACGTCGCAGGGCCCGTCCGGGGGCCGCGGCGGGGTGCCCACGGAGCGTACGAGCTCCGCGTCCTCGGCGAGCTGTGCCGGCGTGCCCTGCGGGGGCAGCAGGTCCCCGGCGACGAGGGTGCGCAGGGCGATCTCCTGCTCGCCCGCCATCCGGCCGAGCTCGGCGGCCTCGCCGCCCAGCGCGGCGCCGCGGCGCTGCACCATGGCGAGGACCTGGAGGACGCTGTCGTGGATGTCGCGGGCGAGCCGTTCGCGCTCGCGGGTGGCCGCCTCGATCTGGAGGGCGCGGGCGAGCGTGCGCTCACTGGCCCGGGCGACCTCCACGATGTAGCCGATGGCGACGCTGGAGACCCAGACCAGCAGCACGTTGTGGACGGTGTCGCGGGCGAGCCCGCCGCGCTCGGCGAGGTTGGCGGCGGCCACCAGGGTGGAGCCGACGATCGCCCAGCGCCAGCCGCCCTTGATGGCACAGCCCAGTACGGCGCCGCCCGCCCAGATGGACGGCAGGGTGGCCGCTCCGCCGTCGATGCGCTCGGCGGAGTCGACGACGGAGGTGAGCAGGATCCCGGCCAGCGCGATGGCCAGGTCGGCGACGAGGAACCGCTTGGTGCAGCGCTCGGGCGAGGTGACCCGGTTCCAGGTCAGCAGCATCCAGAGCGTCAGTGCGCCCATGTAGAGCGCGGCCCCGGTCGGATGGGCGTACTCGCGGCAGTTCAGGAAGAACAGCGCGAGGGCGTAGCCCAGCGTCAGGATGCGGTAGCCGGTCAGCGCGCGCCACAGCGGCAGCTCCACCGACATCCGTACGACGCGCGGCCTGGTGCTGCGCGGTGTCATCGACCCAACCCCCCGGTCCGGGCGTGCTACGCCTCGGGCCGCTTGTCCGCCTTGTCGAGTCCGGCGGCCCTGGCCGCCTTCTCCTCCTCGGCCTTGCGCTTCGCCTCGTCCGCGATCTGCCGCTTGGCGGCGGTCGCGTAGATGTCGACGTACTCCTGGCCGGACAGCTCCATGATCTTGTACATGACCTCGTCGGTCACCGAGCGGAGGATGAAGCGGTCGCCGTCCATGCCCTGGTAGCGGCTGAAGTCCAGCGGTTCGCCGATCCGGATGCCCGGCCTGATCATCTTCGGCAGGACCTTGCCCGGGGGCTGCACCTTCTCGGTGTCGATCATGGCGACGGGGATCACGGGGGCGCCGGACAGCAGCGCCACCCGGGCCAGGCCGCCGGGCTTGCCGCGGTAGAGGCGGCCGTCCGGGGAGCGGGTGCCCTCCGGATAGATGCCGAACAGCTCACCGCGCTCCAGCACCTCCAGGCCGCTCTTGATCGCCGCTTCACCGGCGCCGCGTCCGCCCGAACGGTCGACGGGCAGCTGGCCCACGCCCTTGAAGAAGGCGGCCGTCAGCTTTCCCTTGACACCCGGGGAGGTGAAGTATTCCTGCTTCGCGATAAAGGTGATCTTGCGGTCGAGCACCGCGGGGAGGAAGAAGGAATCCGAGAACGACAGGTGGTTGCTCGCCAGGATGGCGGGCCCTTCGGCCGGGATGTTCTCCAAGCCCTCCACCCACGGCCGGAAGGCAAGCTTCAGCGACCCGCCGATGGACAGCTTCATAGCGCCGTAGAACAACCGAGAACCTCCTGTAGTGACGAGGAGACCTTAACCTGCCTACCCGCCGTGCGGCGCTCCGCGTACGCTGAGGGCCAGACCCCTTTTTCCCGTTCCACCGATCGGAGATTCCGGTGCCGCTCCTCCCCGGCGCCGAGCCGTTCCGCCACGACGGCGGAGAGGTCGGCGTCCTCGTGTGCCACGGCTTCACCGGTTCCCCGCAGTCCGTACGGCCCTGGGCCGGGCATCTCGCGGAGCGCGGACTGACCGTCTCGCTGCCGCTGCTGCCCGGGCACGGCACCCGCTGGCAGGACATGCAGCTCACCGGCTGGCAGGACTGGTACGCGGAGGTCGACCGGGCGCTGGGCGAGCTGCGGGAGCGCTGCTCGGAGGTCTTCGTCTGCGGCCTGTCCATGGGCGGGGCGCTGGCCCTGCGGCTGGCGGCCCGGCACGGTGACGCGGTCAAGGGCGTCGTCGTGGTCAACCCGGCCAACAAGGTGCACGGCCTCGGCGCGAAGGCGCTGCCGGTGGTGCGCCATCTGATCCCCTCGCGCAGGGGCATCGCCAGCGACATCGCCAAGCCGGGCAGCGAGGAGCTCGGCTACGACCGGGTGCCCCTGCACGCGGCGCACTCCTTCCGCCGGTTCCTGCGGATGCTGGACGGTGAACTGCCGCAGGTTACCCAGCCGTTGCTGCTGATGCACAGCCCCGAGGACCATGTGGTGCCGCCCGTGGACTCGGCGCGCATCCTGGCCCGGGTCTCCTCGCGTGATGTCACCGAGCGGCTGCTGGAGCGCAGCTATCACGTGGCGACCCTGGACCACGACGCCGAGCTGATCTTCGAGGAGACGTTCGCGTTCATCAGCCGGCTCTCCGCGGGCGTCGGCGAAGCCGGGGCGGCCTCCCGTGGCTGAGCGCGACGCGGACCGCGACCGCGACGAGAGCCGCGACCCCCTGGACGAGGACGCCGCGTGGGCGGAGCTCGTCGCCGCGTACGGCGAGCAGCCGGACCCCGAGGCGGGCCGCTGGCCCGCCTCCAGTGATGTCACCGACCCCCAGCCCGGCCCGGCCGAGGGCAAGGAGGCGCCCGGCTCCGGTCCCGAGAAGGCCGCCGAGGCGCCGCCGGAGAACCCGGACCGGCCGGTGGGCAGCTTCGTCGTCTACGCCCCCGGGGTCGGCCCCCGCGACTGGGACACCCCGGCCGCGTCGGGCGACGACGGCCTCGACGAGCCGGACGAGGGCCACTTCGTGCCCCCGGAGCCGCCGCCGCTCCCCACCGGCGACGTCACCGCCCGCTTCGCGTGGATCGCGGTGCTGGGCGGGCCGCTGCTCCTGCTGCTGATGGTGCTCTTCCGGCAGGAGCTGACGTGGTGGGTCACCACGCTCGGCGTCGGCGGCTTCCTGGGCGGCTTCGCCACGCTGGTGCTGCGCATGAAGGACTCCGACGAGGAGGACGACGACCCGGGCCGCGGCGCGGTCGTCTGACGGACGCCCGTTTCTGACGGACGCCCGTCCGCGAGCGCGGTCGTCCGGCGGGCGCCCGGCCCCGCGCCGCTAGGAGACGGCCGGGATCCTGAGCGCGGCCAGCACCGGCAGGTGGTCCGTGGCCGCCCGGAGGTCCCGCTCGGCCACTCCCGGCAGCCCCATGGGCACGCCGCACCCCAGCACCTCGACGCCCTCCGTGGCGAGGACCGCGTCGATGCGCTGGAGCGGGTCGCCGAGCCGGGTCGTGTGCTCGCGGCCCCACGGCTTCGTGGCCCAGCCGTCCTGGAGCGCGCCGGCGAGGAGGCCGAACGTCCGGCCGTCGGGGCGGTCGTTGAGGTCCCCGGCGGCGACCGCGTGCGGGACGCCCAGCCCGGCCAGCGTGTCGAGCAGCAGCTTCCCCTGCCCGTACCGCTCCTCGTCCTTGATGCTCAAGTGGCAGCTGAGAACGCCGAGCCGGGCCCGGCCGAAGCGCAGCACGGCGGTCGCGAAGCCGCGTTGGTGCAGTCCCGGCGTCCGCGGCAGCAGGATGTCCTCCGTGCGCTCCACGGTGGCCCGCAGCGAGGACAGGATCATGGGCCCGGAGGCGGTGGCCCCGCCGGTGACGTACACGAGGCCGGAGGTGCGGGCCAGCCGGGCCGCGGCCTTGCGCCAGCGGAAGAAGCGCGGCGCCTCCTGGACGCAGACGACGTCGGGGGCGCAGGCCCGGATGACCCGGGCCAGCGCCCCCACGTCGTCACGCATGGACCGGACGTTGTAACTGAGCACGCGGACGACGGCCGAGCCGTCGGACTCCGTGTGCGACGGGGGCAGATCCGCGAGCATCTTCACTCCTCGGTGCTACGACGTCCGCGCCGCGGCGGTCGTGCCGCGGCGCCCGTGCTACGACGTCCGGAAGGAGGGCCCCGGCGGGCCCTTGTGTCAGCCCTGGCGGGCCAGGTCCGCCGCGCCCACGAGACCGGCCTTGCCGCCCAGTTGGGCGGCCAGCACCTGCGCGTGCGGGCGCCACTGGCCGCCGACCAGCCAGCGGCGGAAGGACTTGCGGATGGGGTCGAGGACGAGGTCGCCCTCGTCGGAGACGCCACCGCCGACGATGAACGCCGAGGGGTCGAAGAGCGAGGCGAGGTCGGCGAGGCCCGCGCCGGCCCAACGGGCCAGCTCCCGGAAGGAGTCGACGGCCACGGCGTCGCCCTGGCGGGCGGCGTCGCTGATGTGCTTGCCCTGGATGCCCTCGGGGGTGCCGTCGCCGAGGCCGAGGAGGATCTCGGCGTTCTCCGGGGTGGCCTGGGCGCGCTGGCGGGCGTAGCGCACGAGGGCGCGCCCGGAGGCGTACTGTTCCCAGCAGCCCTGGCTGCCGCAGCCGCACAGCAGGCCGTCCGGCACGACCCGGATGTGGCCGAACTCGGCGGCCACGCCGAAGCGGCCGCGGCGCAGCTTGTTGCCGATGATGATGCCGCCGCCGAGGCCGGTGCCCAGCGTGATGCAGATGACGTCGTCGTGGCCCTGGCCGGCGCCGAAGCGGTATTCGCCCCAGGCCGCGGCGTTGGCGTCGTTCTCCACGACGACCGGGAGGCCGACGCGCTGCTCGACCTTGTCCTTCAGCGCCTCGTGGCGCCAGTTGATGTTCGGGGCGAAGAGGACCGTGGCCCGCTTGTCGTCCACATAGCCCGCGGCGCCGATGCCGACCGCCTCGACCTCGTGGTCGGCGCTGACCGTGCGTACCGCGTCCGCGATGGCGTCGATGACGCCCTCCGGGGTCGACGGGGTCGGCACCTTGCACGTCGCGAGGATGTTGCCCTCCTCGTCGACCACGCCGGCCGCGATCTTCGTGCCGCCGATGTCGACGCCGATGGTGAGTCCCATGTGTCCCTCAGTTATTCGCTCGAACCCCGCCGCGACCCACCGTACCGGAGCCCCAGGTCAGTCGAGGTCGATGCGCTCGGCACCGCCCGCTCCGGCATCGCCCCGGCCGGGGCCGCCGGGCCGCTCGGCGGGCTTCGCCGCGCCCTCGCCGCGCGTCCAGCGGGACTCCTGGCCCTGGACGGCCGCGCGGTAGGCGGCGAGGAGCTCGGAGCCGGCGGAGGCGAGGTGGTCGAAGACATCGGGGTTGCGCTCGATGACCGGCTCGACGGCGGCCTTCGCCTGGGCGATGACCTGCTGCACGACCTCCTGCGCGGCCATGCCCGCCAGCGGCAGCTGGAGGGCGGAGACCTTCTCGGTCACGGCGTCGACGAGCTTGCGCAGCTCCTCGGCGGCGGTGCCGGGCTGCTCGTTTCGACGGCGGGCCCGCTCCGCGGCGAGATCCTCGGCGCACGCCTGCTCCCAGGCATCGGGATCGGCGGCCGCGCCGGGTGCGGGGCGCTCGGTGGGATCGCTCATGGCGGACTCCTGCGACGGGGGTTTCCTTCGACGTTACCTGAACGGTGGAACGGCGTTCACGGAGTCCGCGGCCACAGGGCGGGGTCGGGGGTGAAGCGCACGCACAGCGCGCCGTCGCGCAGGCCGGCCCCGGAGACGGTGCAGCGGCGCAGCGCCGACGGCAGCGGCAGGACGCGGCGGAACGGGCCGACGCCGACGATGAGTTCGTCGCCCCTGCGTATGAGGTCCAGGGCGTCGCGGTCGGCGCCGGGCAGCGGCAGCCGCCAGAGCAGGACGCCGTCGCCGGCCAGCCGGTCCTCCACGGTCCAGGCGTCGGGCTCGGAGCCGGTGGCGGGCCAGCCGTCGAGCTCGTCGGCCAGGCCCTCGCCCTCGATGATCCCGACGGTGCCGCCCCCGCCGCCGATGGTCGTCGAGGCGGCGGCGTCGACGAGCGCGCCGAGGTCCTCGTGGCCACGGGGGTCACGGCCGAGGTGCGGCAGTTCACACAGGGTGATGCCGTCGACGAGGTACTCCTCGTAGAGCGCCTTGAGGGCGGTCTGCTGCTCCGTGACGAGCCCGGCCAGCCAGGAGTCACCGCCGTCGCCGGCGGGGAGCACGCGGTTGGCGACGAGGGCGTCGACGCGGCAGCCCTGGAGGGCGAGTCCGGCGCGGGCGAGGCGCAGGGCCCGGGCGGCGAGCGGCCCGGGTTCGGCGACGAGGCGCACGGTCGTGCCGCCCGCCTCGACGACGTCCTGGACGGCGGCGAGTTCGGCCTCCCAGCGCTCCGCGGCCTCGTACAGCCGCTGCGCGGGCATCGGCACCCCGGCCAGCTGGGCGAGCATCGGCCGCAGCGCGCGGGCCGCCTGCCGCTCGGCGGGCAGCAGCCGCCGCAGATAGCGGCGCAGTTGCTCGGGCAGGGCGAGGAGGCGCACGGTCTCGTGGACGGCGGGCATGTCGACGACGAGCAGGTCCCACGCGGCGGCGGCGTGGGCGGCGCGCAGGGCCGCGAGGACGGCGAGCGGCTCGGCGCCGGGGAGTTCGGTGAGCTCCTCGGGGTCGAGCGGGGTGGCGCCGAGGAGGTCGAAGAGGGAGGCGCCGCGCTCCTGGAGGTCGCGGGCGCGGTCCTGGAAGTGCTCGCCGGTGGCGACGCGGGCGGCCCACAGGCCGGGGGCCGCCTCGACGGGCTCCGCCCAGGGCGCACCGGCCGTGCCGTCCGCGGGCGGCTGGGGGCACCCAGCGGTGGCCGGGGCAGGCAGGGCGGTGCCGAGCACGGCGTCGGGCGCGGGGCCGCGGTCGGTGGTGAGCAGCAGGACGCGACGGCCCCGCCTCGCGGCGGTGAGCGCCGTGGCCGCGGCCGCGGTGGTGCGGCCCGCGCCGCCGGTGCCGGTGACGAGGACCGTGCGCAAGGGTTTCTCCTGGGTCGTGGGTACGGCGCCGTGCGGTCCGGGGGCCGCGGCCCCCGGACTCCGACAGGGACCTCAGGAGGTGGCCGCGCCGCTCTCCACCCGCTGCTTGAGACCGTCGAGCGCCCGGTCGATGATGACCTTCTCCGCCTTGCGCTTGATCATGCCGAGCATGGGGATCTTGACGTCGACGGTGAGCTGGTACGTCACCTTGGTGTGGCTGCCGCCGGCCTCGGGCTCCAGGCTGTACGAGCCGTCGAGCTGCCGCAGCATCTGGGACTTGACCAGGGACCAGCTCACGACGTTCTCCGCGGGCCAGGTGTAGGCCAGCGTGTGGTCGTCCTTGATCGCGCCCGCGTCGAGGACGAGGCGCACCTGCGCGGCGCGGCCCTGCTCGTCCTTGGCGAGCACCTCCGCCTGCTTGACCTCCCCGGTCCACTCCGCGTAGCGGTCGAAGTCTGCGATCACCGCCATGACCTCGGCCGGGGTCGCCTCGATCGTGATGCTCGAGCTGGTGTGTTCCGCCATCTCCGTGGCTCCTCCGTACCGGTCCGCCGCCTCGTGTGTCTGCCGCTGAAGGCTACATCCCGGCGCGCGTCACCACTCCAGCACCCAGGGTGTACCGCTGGAGGCGAAGTGGCCGACGTTGACGCACTCGGTCGCGCCGATGCGCATCCGGCGCGCGAGGGGCTGGTGGACGTGGCCGAAGAGGGCGTAGCGGGGGCGGGTGGCGCGGATCGCCTCCAGCAGCGCGGCGCTGCCGGTCTCGAAGCGGCGGGCGACGGTGTCGTAGCAGAGTTCGGGCACGGCGGGCGGGATGTGCGAGCAGAGGACGTCGACGTGGCCGAGGGCCTCGATCTTGGCGGCGTACTCCTCGTCGCTGATCTCGAAGGGCGTGCGCATGGGCGTTCTCAGGCCACCGCCGACGAAGCCGAAGACGCGGCCGCCGATCTCGACGCGCTCGCCGTCGAGGACGGTGGTGCCGGGTGCGGCGTACTCGGGCCAGAGCCGGGGGATGTCGACGTTGCCGTAGGTGGCGTAGGTGGGGGTGGGGAAGGCGGCGAAGAGTTCGGCGTACTGCTTGCGGACCGCGGACTCGATGGCCGCGTCGCGGTCGACGCCCTCCCACAGGCGGCGGCCCAGCTCACGGGCCTCCTCGAAGCGGCGGGCGGTGCGCAGCTCCACGATCCGGTCGGCGTTCTCGACGCCGAAGAGGTCGGGGAAGATGCCGCGCGAGTGGTCCGCGTAGTCGAGGAAGAGGATGAGGTCGCCGAGGCAGACCACGGCGTCGGCGCCGTCGCCCGCCCGTGCGAGACCCTCGCTGTTGCCGTGCACATCGCTGACCACGTGAACTCTGAAGCCACCTCGCATGCCGATCACCCTAGGCGCTGCGGACGGCCGTCCGGAAGGTCGCCGACCTGCGGTTACTTCCCGGTCACCAAGCGGAGGGGCTAGGGTTCGGAAGGCGGTCCGGTGGCGTGTGACGCACAGAACATCTGAGCGCCACCCCTATTCGAAAGCCGTACTGGTGGGTAACGTCCGGGCAGTCCAATACCCCCCTTGCCTGACATGGACCGCAGCCGACGCAGCGCCCCTCAAAGACGCGGCGGCGCCGGCGCCCGACGAGGAGCAGCAGTCTTGCGCGAGTTCAGCCTTCCGGCCCTCTACGAGGTCCCCGCGGACGGAAACCTGACGGATCTGATCCGCCGCAACGCCGCGCAGCGCCCCGACGTCGCCGTCATAGGGCGCAAGACCGACGGCCGCTGGGAGGACGTCACCGCCGCCGCTTTCCTCGCCGAGGTGCGGGCCGCGGCCAAGGGCCTGATGGCTTCGGGCGTCCGGCCGGGCGACCGCGTGGGGCTGATGTCGCGCACGCGCTACGAGTGGACGCTGCTGGACTTCGCCATCTGGAGCGCGGGCGCGGTGACCGTGCCGGTCTACGAGACGAGCTCGGCCGAGCAGATCCAGTGGATCCTCGGCGACTCCGGGGCCGTCGCCTGCGTCGTGGAGACCGAGGCGCACGAGAGTGCCGTCGGGTCCGTCAAGGACCGGCTGCCGGAGCTGCGGCACGTCTGGCGCATCGAGGACGACGCCGTCGGCCGGCTCGGCGCGGCCGGGGAAGGGCTGAGCGACGAGGAGGTGGACGAGCGCAGCGCGCTCGCGGGCGCCGACTCCCCCGCGACCATCGTCTACACCTCCGGCACCACCGGACGCCCCAAGGGCTGTGTGCTGACCCACCGCAGCTTCTTCGTGGAGTGCGGCAACGCCGTGGAGCGGCTCAAACCGCTCTTCCGCACGGGCGACTCCTCCGTGCTGCTCTTCCTGCCCACCGCCCATGTCTTCGGGCGGCTGGTCGAGATCGCGGCGGTGCTCGCGCCCATCAAGCTGGGCTGTGTGCCCGACATCCGCAACCTCACCGACGAGCTCGCGGCCTTCCGGCCCACGCTGATCCTCGGCGTCCCGCGCGTCTTCGAGAAGGTCTACAACTCGGCGCGCGCCAAGGCCCAGGCCGACGGCAAGGGCAAGATCTTCGACCGGGCCGCGGACACGGCCATCGCGTACAGCCGCGCCATGGACGGCCCCGGCGGGCCGTCGTTCGGGCTCCGGATCAAGCACGCGATCTTCGACCGGCTCGTCTACGGCAAGCTGCGCGCGGTGCTCGGCGGCCGGGCGACCCACGCGATCTCCGGGGGCGCGCCGCTGGGCGAGCGCCTCGGCCACTTCTACCGCGGCATCGGCTTCACCGTCCTGGAGGGCTACGGCCTCACGGAGTCCTGCGCGGCCACCGCCTTCAACCCCTGGGACCGGCAGAAGATCGGCACGGTCGGGCAGCCGCTGCCCGGCTCGGTCGTCCGGATCGCCGACGACGGCGAGGTGCTGCTGCACGGCGAGCACCTCTTCCAGGGCTACTGGAACAACGAGGCCGCCACGAAGGAAGCCCTCTCCGACGGCTGGTTCCACACCGGCGACCTGGGCACGCTCGACGAGGACGGCTACCTCACGATCACCGGGCGGAAGAAGGAGATCATCGTCACCGCGGGCGGCAAGAACGTCGCCCCCGCCGTGATCGAGGACCGCATCCGCGCGCACGCCCTGATCGCCGAGTGCATGGTCGTCGGCGACGCCCGCCCCTTCGTCGGCGCCCTGATCACCCTCGACGAGGACTTCCTCCCGCGCTGGCTCGCCGACAACGGCAAGCCGGCCGGCTCGACCCCGGCCCAGCTGGCGGACGACCCGGACCTCCTCGCCGCCGTGCAGAAGGCTGTCGACGACGGCAACGCGGCGGTCTCCAAGGCGGAGTCCGTACGCAAGTTCCGCATCCTGCCGGCGCAGTTCACGGAGGAGTCGGGTCATGTGACGCCGTCGCTCAAGCTCAAGCGGAATGTTGTGGCGAAGGACTTCGCGGACGAGATCGAGGCGATTTACCGGGGGTAGTGGCGGGTGGGGTACGCGGCCCGTTCGCGCCTGCGGCGGGCTTTTCCCCAGCCCCGCCCCCTACAAAAGATCCCGCAGCCTCCCCGCCAGCAGATCCCAGCGCCACTTCGACTCCACCCAAGCCCGCCCCCGCGCCCCAAGCCGCTCACGCAAAGCGGAATCCCGCAGAAGCATCACGATCCGGTCAGCCGACTGCTCCGCCGAACCACCCCGCACCACATACCCCGTCTCCCCGTCCAGGACCGCGTCCGGCGCTCCCCCGGAGTCGCCCGCGACCACCGGAAGGCCCGTCGCCGACGCCTCCAGGTAGACGATGCCGAGGCCCTCGACGTCCAGCCCGCCCCGCCGCGTGCGGCACGGCATCGCGAAGACGTCGCCCGCGCCGTAGTGCGCGGGCAGCTCCTCCCACGGGACGGGGCCGGTGAAGTGGACGGCGTGGGCGACGCCCGTGGCGTCGGCCAGTTCGCGCAGGTCCTTCGCGTACGGGCCGCCGCCGACGATCAGCAGCACCGCGTCCGGCACGGCCGCCAGGATCCGCGGCATGGCCCGGATGAGCGTGTCCTGGCCCTTGCGCGGGACGAGCCGGGAGACGCAGACGACGACCGGGCGGTCGGTGAGCCCGAGGCGGGCCCGTACGGCGGCGCCGCCGGAGTCCGGGTGGAAGGTCTTCTCGTCGACGCCGGGCGGCAGTTGGACCATGCGCGCGGCCGCCTCGGGGGTCAGCGCGCCGGCGATCCTGGAGCGGGTGTACTCCCCCAGATAGGTGAGGGTGTCGGTGCCCTCCCCGATCCGCCGCAGCAGCTGCCGGGCGGCCGGCAGCTGTGCCCAGCCCGCCTCGTGCCCGTGGGTGGTGGCGACCAGCCGCCGGGCGCCCGCCCGGCGCAGCGCGGGCCCCATCAGCCCCAGCGGGGCGGCGGCGCCGAACCACACGGAGGAGCAGCCGTGTTCCCGCAGCAGCCCGGTCGCGCGCCGGGTGACCCGGGGCGTGGGCAGCAGCATGGTCGTGCGGTCGCGGACGACCCGGAAGGGCTGTTCGGCGTCGAAGCGGGCGGTGGCCTCCGCGCCCTCCTGGCCGCGCTTCCAGGTGGAGGCGTAGACGACGATCTCCGACGGGTCCAGGCGCAGCGCCATGTTGTGCAGGAATGCCTGGATACCGCCGGGCCGGGGCGGGAAGTCGTTGGTGACGATCAGGGTCTTGTGCATCGCGCCCGACAGTACCGGGTGCCAGGGGGCGGCGATCGGGCGGCAACCGCGGGTGCACCGGGCACGTCACCGGCCACCGGCGGCCCGGAGGGGCATCATGCCTTCCAGTAGCGGGTGCTCACCACATGTGAGGGCCGTGAAGAACGAGGTGAATGATGGCGGGCGCTGGATTGCGGCTCTCGATCGCGGTGTGGGCCGTCACCCGGGCCGTGCTGCTGCTGTGTGTGTTCCGGGTGTGGGTGATGCCGGGTTCGGACGTCTCCGTCGACATCGAGGTGATCTACCAGGGCTGGTACGGGGTGCTGCGCACCGGCATGTTCCCGTACGACGACGTGACCTGGCAGTACCCCCCGGCCGCCGCGCTCGCGGTGCTCGCCCCGGGGCTGCTGCCCTTCCTCGACTACGCCCCGGCGTTCTTCCTGATGTGCTTCGCCGCGGACGCCGCGGTACTCGCCCTGCTGCTGTACGCGGTGCGGGGCGGCCGGCGCAGTGTGAAGGGGGTCTGGGTGTGGGTGGCGGGAGTGCCGCTGCTCGGCCCGATCGTCTATGCCCGCTATGACGTGATGGTGACGGCCGTCGCGGTCGCCGCCCTGCTGGCGGCGGGGCGCAGGACCCGGCTGGCGGGGGCGCTCATGGGCTTCGGCGCGCTGCTGAAGGTCTGGCCCGTGCTGCTGCTCGTCGGGACGCCCCGGGGCCCTCGCACCCGTGCGGCCTGGAGTGCCGCGGCGCTGGGCGCGGTGGCCGTCGGGCTGTTCTTCGCGGTGACGATGCCGGGCGCGCTGGCGTTCCTGAACTTCCAGCGGGCCCGCGGCACGGAGGTGGAGTCGCTGGGGTCGCTGGTCTTCCACCTGGGCCGGCACGTGGGGTGGCACGGTCACGCCCGGCTGAACTACGGCTCGGTGGAGTTCCTCGGCCGCTACGTCCACACCGTCAGCAGGCTCGCGCTCGCCCTGACCGTGCTGGCCTTCGGCTGGCTGCTGGTGTGGCGGCTGCGCGCGCGGAGGTTCACGCCGTGCACGCCCTGCGACGCGGCGTTCGCGGCCGTCCTGCTGTTCACCACGACGAGCCGGGTGATCAGCCCGCAGTATGTGATCTGGCTGATCGGTCTCGCCGCCGTCTGCATGACGATGCGGGCGACGCGCCAGGGCCTGCCCATCGCGCTGGTGCTGCTGGCGGTTCCGCTGACCCAGCTCGAATTCCCCATCTGGTTCTCCCATGTGGTGGCCAGTGACAAGCTGGGCGTCGCGACGCTGGCCCTGCGCAACACCCTGCTGGTGGTGGCGACGGTCATCTCCTGCGCCCGGCTGTGGCGGGACACGGTGACCGAGGCGGACCGCTCCGGTGCGACGGACCCGCCGAAGGACCCGCCCACGGAGAAGGAGGCGGCGCTGACCGCCGGCTGAGTGCCGCTCAGCCCAGCTGCTGGGTCACATAGGCGCGCCACCGCCGGGTGAAGTCGGCCTCCGAGACGCCCAGCACCCGGTGCAGCGCGGCCGGCATCGCCCCCGCCCGCCGCTGGTGGCCGCCCACCGCGCGGTAGAACGCGACGAGCTTCTCCTCGCCCCACTGCTCGGCGATCATGCGGCAGGCCAGCCACCCCTCCTCGTACGCGCGGGCCAGCCGCCCCGGCTCCCCCGCGAAACCGAAGTCGGCGTCCGTGGGCAGGGCCTCGGGCGGCCTGCCCTCCCCGACGGCGCGCGCGAGTTCGGGGGCGGCCTGGCGGGCGGTGCGGCCGGTGCCGCGGTAGGCGGTCCAGTCCGCGAAGCCCTCGGAGAGCCACAGCGGGGTCGCGGCCGAGGTCAGCGAGCGGGTCGCGACATGGGCGGTCTCGTGGGTGAGGACGACGCGGCGGCCGAAGTCGCCGAGCGTCCCGTACGCCTCGGGGTTGACGATGATCCGGTCGGCGGGGGCGTTGCCGGAGCCGCCGACCTCGCCGGTGGTGACGGCGGCGATGCCCCGGTAGTTCGCCACCGGCGAGTCCAGGAGCTCGGCCATCCGGTCGACCGAGGCGGGCATCTCGACGACGACCCGGCCCGGCCAGTCGCCCTTGTGCCGGGCCGGGGTGGCGGTCGTCCCCTCCAGCTTGGGCGGGGCCGTGCCCGGCGCGCCCGTCCCGCCGCGCCAGGCGGAGCTCACCGCGGGCACCGCGGCGTCGGCGAGGTCGGCGAGCGCCTTCAGCCGCCCCTGGTCCTGGCCGACGCCGAGGACCAGGCTGTGCGCGCCCCGCACGGCCGTGACCGGGCCCTGCTGCCAGAGCTGCCGGGGGCCGTGCCGGGTGTCCTCGGCCGTCACGTACCACCGGTCGTCGTCCTTGCGTACGACCGTGAACCGCTCGGTGGTGGTGACCGGGACGGTGTCGTAACCCGCCAGCCGGTAGCGCAGTTCGGCCTCGGCGGCGACGCGGTGGCCGTCGCCGCCGGAGGGGGCGAAGCCGCCGGTGCGCACCAGGTGGTGGTCCCAGGAGGCGAGGGGCACGGCGGCGAGGTTGGCGAACCGCGCGCGCTGCTCGGTGCGGAAGCCCGTCGCGTCGGGGTCCAGGGCCGCGAGGAAGGCCCGCTCGTCGCGGTCCCGCAGCGCCTTGGCCCACCGGTCCAGCAGGGCGCTCACGGCCTTGCGCTCGTCGTCCTGACCGCCGGTGAGCCCCACGGAGCCGCAGCCGCACAGGGCCTGGAGGGCGAGCAGCCCCGCCACCAGCGAGCGGACGAGGGCCCCGCGCGGGGCCCGGGCCACCGCGCGGCCGGAGGGCAGGCCGCGGACCCGTCCGCCAAGGACTCCGCTCCCTCTCCACCGGCCCGTCACGCCCCGCATCGTACGAGCCCCGCGCCCCGCGCCGTGCGCTCAGGTGGCGCTCATGGCCGGGTGATGGACGAAATCGGCATCATGTTGGCCGGGTCGTAGCGGACCCGGGCGCCCGGGTAGGGGGCGTGCACGACCTGCCCGTTGCCGACGTACATGCCCACGTGGCTGGCGTCGTTGCGGTAGATCACCAGGTCCCCGGGCTGGGCCTCGGCCAGGGAGACGTGGCGGCCCGCGTTGCGCTGCGCCTGCGAGGTGCGCGGCAGGCCCACCCCGGCGCGCCCGTAGGCCCACTGCATCAGGCCGGAGCAGTCGAAGGCGCCCGGCCCGGTCGCGCCCCAGGCGTAGGGGGAGCCGACGGCCGAGCGGGCGGCCATCGCGGCGGCCGCCCCCCGCGAGGAGAGGCCGGCGAGGTTCGGCAGTCCGGCGAGCGAGCCCTCCGAGCGGTCCCCGCCGGAGCGCGAGGCCCGGGCGTACGCCTCGCGGTCCTGCTCGGGCAGCGCGTTCAGCAGCCGGCGGGCCGTGGCGAGCTTGCCCTCGACCTCGCGCTTGTGCTGCTCGACGGCCTGCCTGCTCTCCTCCAGCTGCGCCAGGACCCGGACGGCCTCCGCGCGCTCCTGGCGCAGGGTGCGCTGCGCCTCCAGGAGCGCCTTGAGCTGCTCGGCCTGACGACCCGTGACCCGGTCGAGGACGGCGGCCCGTTCCAGATAGGCGTCGGGGTCCGAGGACAGCAGCAGCTGGATCGCCGGGTCGACGGCGCCGTTGCGGTACTGCGCGGTGGCGATCATGCCCAGCGCGCGGCGCATCCGGTTGACGCTCTCCTGGCCGCGGACAACGCGGTCGGTGGCCTGGGCGACCTTCTGCCGCAGGGTGCCGGTGCGCTCGCCGGCCGCGTTGAACTTCTCTGTGGCCGCCTCGGCCTGCTCGTAGAGCCGGTCGACCTGTGCCTTCACCGTGCCGGACCCCTTGGCCGTGCCCGAGGGGTCGCCGGGCGCGGCCCCGGCGGGTGCCGCCAGGCCGGCGGCCGCGGTGGCCACGGCGGCGGACAGGACGGTGACCCGGGTGAGACCGGGCTGCGCGGGACGACGGTGTGACGCCACGGGCTGCCGCACTCCTTCCGTTCTTCCACTGGGTGCGCGGTGCCCTCCTGCCGCCCGGAGAGGGGCGGAGCACTGTGCCGGGTACCGCGCGCCAGACAGTAGCGGCGCGGTCACCCCCGGTTCAAAGACCCGGTGGAGCGGGAACGTTGACGCCCCGCCGGAGACGCAGGTCACCGGCGGGGCGCGGAGTCAGCGGGGCTCGCCGCGATTCGCCCGAACGGGCGGCACGTCAGCCGTTCGGCCCAAGCGCGTCAGCCGATGCGCACACCGAACTGGAAGGGCATGTTGCCCATCGACTCGTAGCGCACGCTGGCGCCCGGCTTGGGGGCGTGCAGCGTCATGCCGTTGCCCGCGTAGAGGCCGATGTGGTGCAGGTCGCCGTAGAAGAGCACCAGGTCGCCGGGCTGGAGCTGGCTCTGGTCGTAGATGCGGGTGCCGTCGTTGGCCTGGTCCTGCGAGGTGCGGTCCAGGTTGACGCCCGCCTGCGCGTACGCCCAGGAGGTCAGGCCCGAGCAGTCGAAGGAGTCGGGGCCGGTCGCGCCCCAGACGTACGGGGAGCCGATGACGGACTGCGCGGCGGCGAGCGCGGCGCCGCCACGGCCCGAGCCTGCGGGGATCTTGATGTCCGGGCGGCTGCCGCCGCGGCTGGCCCGGTCACCGCCGCCGCTCTTGGCGCCGCCGCTGCCGGCGTCCTTGCCGTCACTGCCGGTGATCTCGGCGCGCTCCTTGGCGCTGAGGGAGTTGAGGAGCTCCTTGGCGTCGGCGAGCTTGCTCTGGACCTCTTCCTTCTTGTCACCCAGTGCCTTGCGGGTGTCGGCGAGGTCCTTGAGCTTGCCGCTCGCCTCCTCACGCTGCTGCTTGAGGGTGCGCTGCTTCTCGGATATCTGCTTCAGGGTGTCGGCCTGCTTGGCGCTCAGCTGGTTGAGCGTGGAGGCCTTCTCCAGGAAGGTGTCCGGGTCGGAGGAGAGGAGCAGCTGGAGGGAGGGGTCGATGGCGCCGCTGCGGTACTGCGCGGTGGCCAGGGAACCGAGGCTGTCGCGGAGCTTGTTGAGCTCCTCCTGCCCGCGGGCGACCTTGTCCTGGAGCTCGCTGACCTGCTTGTCGAGCTTCTCCTGCTTCTCCTTGGCCCCGTTGTACTTCTCGGTGGCCTGCTCCGCCTCTTCGTAGAGCTTGTCGACCTTCGCCTTGGCGTCCGACTTCGACGGCGAGTCGGCGTGCGCCGCCTGGGAGGAGAGGGCGACGGCCGCGGCGGCGGTCGCGGTCAGCACGGTCACGCGAGTGCGGCCCGGCTGCTTGGGTCGACGGTGGGACGCCACGGAGACGAGCTCCTTCTTCCTCAGCCGCCTGCCGCGCGAAGTCCGCGGTTCCGGCGGGACCTTCACCGTCACCCCGAATGGATGATCACCGCGCGAAGGTTCGAGGCCCGACCTTAGTGACCTCCCCATGATCCGTTCAAATCCCCAGGCGGAAAATCACGCCCCACAAGCGCATCCTTTACCCTCGCGACACAGCGGGTGACGTCTGATGAACACTCAGGCACCATACGGAGGCTCGTATTCCACCCGCATCGGGAGAAGCCGCGCGCAAGCGGTCAGGTGCGGGCGAGCCGCTTGAGCAGCAGCGCGGAGGCCACCGGGCGCGCGCCCGCCTTCGCCACCCCGTCGGCGACCTCGCGGTCGGTGGAGACCACGACGACCGGCCGGCCCGGCGGCTCGGCGCGCACGAGCTGGCGGATCAGCTCGTCGGCCGTCACACCGGGCTTGCTGAAGAGCACCCGCACCCCGCGCGGCGGCGCCAGCAGCACGGGCGCGGCCAGCTCCGCTCCGTCGAAGACACAGGTCATCTCCGCGCCCGTCTGCGCGGCCAGCATCGACAGGCCGCCCAGCAGCCGCAGCCGCTGCTTGTCGAGCGGCATCGTCGGATATCCGGTCTTGGTGACGTTGTAACCGTCGACGACCAGATGCGCCTGCGGCAGGGCGAGGAGCTGGTCCAGGAGCGCCGGGTCCGTCTCCGAGAGGGCGCGCGTGGCGATGTCCTTGGGCGTCATCCGGCCCGGCTCCACGGCGTCCACGGTGTCCGCGGGGCGCGTGGACGCGGGCGGCAGCGCCAGCTCGCGGCGCAGCCCCTGCGCCGCGTCCAGGACGGTGTCGAGCAGCAGCCGCAGCCGCATGTCCTCCACGCTGCGGCCCTCGCGCACCGCCCGGCGGCTCGCCTCCAGCCCCGCCTCGGCCTCCGCGAGACGCGCCTTGAGCCGCCGCGCCTCGCCCAGGGCGGCCGCCTTCTCGGCGGCCCCGGCGGCCCGTACGGCCTCCAGCTCGCCCTCCGCCTTGCGCAACGCCGCCTCGCCGCGCCGCACATCGCTCAGCGCGCTGCGCAGCTTGCGCTGCATCGCGTCGTTCTCCTTGCGGGCGGCATCCAGCTCGGCGCGGATCCGGTCGCACTCCGTACGCGCGTCGGCGCGGGCCTCGGCCAGCTCCTCGCGCAGCCGCCGCAGCTCGCGCTGGGCCTCCTCGCCCGCCCGCTCGGCGCTCGCCCGCTGGGCCTCCTCGCCGGCCGCGGTGACCAGCTTGACCCAGCCCGTGGGCCGCAGCACGAAGGCCATGGCCGCGACGTCCTCGGGGTCCGCCGCCGCGGGCGGCGCCCCGGAGTCGAGCGCCTCGGCCAGCTCGGAGCCCGTCTCCCGCAGCCGGGCGGAGATCCGCTGCCGGAAGGCGGCGTCGTTCTCCACGGCGGCGGCCATGGCGTTGCCCGCGAACTTGGCCCGGCGGCTGGGGGTGAAGCGGGCGTACTGCCGCAGCGTGGGCGGCAGTTCGGTGACCGTCAGACCGCCGAACGCCTCGGCGACCAGATGGACGACCCGCCGCCGCACACCCTCGGGCAGCGGGCGGTCGAGCACCTCGGCGACGCCGTCGGCCCCACCGGTGTCATCCGGTTCACCGGCCGCGTCCGCGCCGCCTGTGTGCTCAACCACCGCTCACCGCTCCCGTTCTTCAGGCGCTCGCGCCCGGCCTGTCCACCAGCTCGATCTCGTCGACCGCGTTGCACCACCGGCAACGTACGGACTCGATCGTCTCACTGACCACGTCTCGCTCCTCCACCCGAGGCGCTCCGGCCAGGTCGAGGTGGACGTATTCCACAGCCTTGGTGGTCCGCGTGACATCGAATCGGGTCAGATTGCCGCACAGCGTGCAGCGCCAGCGCGTCCGGTCCGTCGGCTGGGGAACGCCCATGATTCGTCGTCCGTCCTCGTCAACTGCGTCGTGTCCGACGACGCCGTGGGCCTGCGTGGCGCCGTCACCGCCAGGGTGTTTCCCGTAACCCTACGGCCTGATGGTCATGCGGCGCGGAGCACAGCCGGGTCCGGCCCCTGCGGCCCCGGCCCGGCGAGGCACTCTGTGCGCATTGCTGCCCGTACGCCATGATCTGGCCATGCTCGGAAAGGCAGCGCGCCGGAGCCCACCGCCCCACCGCCGGACCAGACCTCTGGTCACGTACGCCCTCATCGGTATCTGCTGCGCCGTCTTCCTGCTCGGCCCCGCCTCGGGCCTGACCGCTCCGCCGGGCTCCCATGGGGACACAGCCGGTCTGCTGGTCGCGCAGACCGCCTACTTCGAACGCTGGGGCGTGGTGCCCGAGGAGCTCTGGCACGGCTCGCCGGGACGGCTGCTCACCCCGCTCACCGCTCTCTTCGTGCACGGCAACTGGCTGCATCTGCTGGGGAACATGCTCTTCCTCCATGTCTTCGGCGCCATGGCCGAGGAGCGGATGGGCCGGGCCTCCTTCGCCTTCTTCTACCTCGCCGCCGGGGCGCTGGCCCTGCTCGGCTACGCGGCCGTGCACGCCGACTCCGTCCAGACACTGGTGGGGGCGTCCGGAGCGATCTCCGGGGTGCTCGGGGCGTTCCTCTGTCTCTTCCCCAGGGCCCGGGTCACCAGTCTCTTCCCGTTCCTCTTCTTCCTGCCGCTGCGCTTCCCCGCGTGGGCGGTGCTGCTCTTCTGGTTCGTCCTCCAGTGGCTGGCCGCCCGCACCGCGGGCGACCGGCCCGGGGTGGCCTACCTCGCCCATGTGCTGGGCTTCTCGCTGGGCTTCCT
Organism: Streptomyces sp. NPDC025618; assembly: GCF_055558795.1. Lineage (NCBI taxonomy): Bacteria > Bacillati > Actinomycetota > Actinomycetes > Kitasatosporales > Streptomycetaceae > Streptomyces > Streptomyces sp. NPDC025618. Next base: position 242,844 of record NZ_JBVHLW010000001.1, read on the forward strand.
GTACGCGTGGGCCCGGTACAGGTGTGCGGCTAGAGTGAAGAGAGCGGCCGCGTCCGGCGACGGGCCGCGAGCCCCCGGGGACCCACCCCCCGGCCCCCGATAGGAGCCCAGCCGTGATCACCTCGATCGTGCTCATCAAGACCGACGTCGACCGGATCCCCGAGATCGCGGAGCAGATCGCCGCGCTGGAGGGCGTCAGCGAGGTCTATTCGGTGACCGGTGCGCAGGACCTGATCGCCATGGTGCGCGTGGCCCGCCACGACGACCTGGCGGACGTCATCCCGGGCCGCATCAGCAAGGTCCCGGGTGTCGCCTCCACGGAGACCCACATCGCCTTCCGCACGTACTCCCAGCACGACCTGGAGGCCGCGTTCGCGATCGGGCTGGAGGCATGACCCCCACGGCCCGGCTGTCGAGCGGCCGGGCCCGGGATCGCGCCCCGCGAGCGGGGCGGGGAACCGCGCACCCGCCCCGTGCGCGCGGCCGTCACGCCGGCACGCAGCGGCCGTTCTCCGTCCGGTAGGACCACCGCGCGCCGTCGCGCACCAACTCCCCCACCGCCCGCACGAACCGCTCCACGTGCTCGTCCGGCGTCCCCGCCCCGAAGCTCACCCGCACCGCGTTGAGCGACTGCCCCTCCGGCGCGCCGCACTCGCCGGGCGCGTCCGACGCGCCGCCGAGCAGCGTGCGCACCAGCGGGTGGGCGCAGAACAGCCCGTCGCGCACCCCGATGCCGTACTCCGCGGACAGGGCCGCCGCGAAGTGCGAGCTGTTCCAGCCGTCGACGACGAAGGAGAGCACGCCCACGCGCTGGACCTCCCCTTCTCCGTCGCCGAAGAGCGACAGCACGCGGACGCCCGGCACCTTGGCGAGGCCCTCGCGGACGGCCGCGACGAGCTGCCGCTCCCGCTCGACGAGCCGGTCGAAGCCCGCCTCACGGAGCGCCTTGCAGGCCGACGCGATGGCGTAGGCGCCGATGACGTTGGGCGAGCCGGCCTCGTGCCGGGCGACGGTGTCGTGCCACTCGACGTCCACGCCGCCCCCGGCGCCCCGTGTCACCGCGCGGCTGGCGCCGCCGCCAGCGAGGTACGGCTCCGCGTCCCGCAGCCAGTCCGGCCGCCCGGCCAGCACCCCGGCGCCGAACGGCGCGTAGAGCTTGTGCCCGGAGAAGGCGATCCAGTCGGCGTCCAGCTCCGTGAGGTCCACCGGGTGGTGCGGCACCAGCTGCGCCGCGTCCACGACGATCCGGGCACCGTGCGCGTGGGCGGCGGCCGTCAACTCCCGTACGGGCCACAGCTCGCCGGTCACGTTCGACGCGCCCGTCACGCAGACCAGGGCGGGGCCATGGGAGCCTCCCCCGCTCGAGCGGAGCCGAGAGCTCGGGGACGGCTCGCGGTCCGCGAGGGCGCGCTCCAGGATCTCGACCGCCTGGCGCGGGCAGCGGGGCGCGTCGAGGTAGGTGACGGTGACATCCGCGCGCCGCCCCCACGGCAGCAGCGCGGCGTGGTGCTCGGACTCGAAGACGAACACCCGCGTGCCCGGCGGGAGCGCGGTCGCGAGGAGGTTGAGCGAGTCGGTGGTCGAGCGGGTGAAGACGACCTGGTCACCGGCGCGGCAGCCGAGGAACGCGGCGATCTCCGCCCGGCTGTTCTCGAAGAGGTCGGTCGACAGCTGCGAGAGGTAGCCCGCCCCGCGGTGCACGCTGCCGTAGTACGGGGCGTACGCCGCGACGTCGTCCCACACCCGCTGGAGCGCGGGGGCGCTCGCCGCGTAGTCCAGGGCCGCGTAGGTCACCTCGCCCCCGGTGACGAGCGGGACGCGGACGTCGTGGCCGAGGACGGGCAGGAGGGCGGTGCCGACGGTGGGCTCGGCGGCGACAGGGCATGCGGACATGGCGAATTCTCCCGGGTACAAGGCGGAAAGGCGGTGTACACGCACCCGCGAGAGACCTCTGCGGTGTGCGGAAAGGACGGCCCGGCGCACGGCGGTGCCGTGGGCGGGGCGTGGGGGAAACGGGCCTTCGGCCCTATCGCATTCGCTGAATCATGGAGGATCTCCCTCGACAACCAGGATCCCTGGCGAGGGATCCGCGCTTGCCGCAGACCTCATTGCCTGCGACCTGGTCATCACCCGGGGCACCCCGCCACGGAAGGAGGGTTGCCGGACAGCGGGCCGGGGCCGTGTCGCTGTCACTCGTGACCTGGCGGAGATTATGGCACAACTGATCGTCGGGCGGAAAGGGCGTCCGCATCACGGACACCGGCCGGCCCGGGGGCGCCGAACTCCGGTCCGGGGCACGGGATCACCGCGCCCCGGTCCGGAGTCGCGCTACGCGTTGCTCGCGGCCACCCAGCGGTCCAGGGCCCGCTTCGCCGCCCCGGAGTCGACCGACTCGGCGGCGCGGGCGATGCCCGCCGCGATCTGCTCGGTGAGCGGCGCGTCCGTCGGGTCCAGCGCCACCAGCGCCGCGGCCGCGTTCAGCAGCACCGCGTCCCGCGCGGGGCCGGTCTCACCGGCCAGCAGACGGCGGGCGACATCGGCGTTGTACGACGCGTCGGCGCCCTTGAGCGCCTCGACGGGGACCAGCGGGATGCCCACGTCCCGCGGGTCGAAGGGCTGTTCCCGGACCTGGCCGTCGCGGACGACCCAGACCCGTGAGGTCGCGGTCGTGGTCAGCTCGTCCAGCCCGTCGTCCCCGCGGAAGACCAGCGCCGAGGAACCGCGCTCGGCGAGCACGCCGGCGAGGATCGGGGCCATGCGGGCGTCGGCGACACCGGTCGCCTGGGCGCGCACCTGCGCGGGGTTGGTGAGCGGGCCCAGCACGTTGAAGGTGGTGCGGATGCCCAGCTCGCGCCGCGCGCCCGCCACATAGCGCAGCGAGGGGTGGAACTTCACCGCGAAGCAGAAGGTGATGCCCGCCTCCTCCGCGACCTCCACCACCCGCCGCGGCGTCAGGTCCAGATTGACGCCCAGCTTCTCCAGGACGTCCGAGGCGCCGCTGGAGGAGGACGCCGCGCGGTTGCCGTGCTTGACGACCTTGACGCCCGTGCCGGCGACGACGATCGAGGCCATGGTCGAGATGTTGACGGTCTTGGCGCCGTCGCCGCCGGTGCCCACGATGTCCACGCTCGGGCCGGGCACGTCGATGAGGTTGGCGTGCGAGTACATCGCGCGCACCAGACCGGAGATCTCGGCGACGGTCTCGCCCTTGGCCCGCAGCGCGACCGCGAACCCGGCGATCTGGGCGTCGGTGGCCATCCCGCGCATGATCCGGTCCATGGCCCAGGCGGTGTCGTCCGCGCCGAGGTCCGACCCGCTCAGCAGGGTGTTCAGCAGACCCGGCCAGGAGGGTGCCACCGCGCTGTCGCCGCCTGCCGGGGTCACAACGTTCATGGTCCACACTCCTGGTGGTCGGCCTGCGAGCCGCGGCCGTCCGGGGCTCTGCCCGACCAGCCTATCCAGGCCCGGGAACGGCGAAGAGCCCCGTCCACGCGCTGGACGGGGCTCTTGCTGTGGCGATCAGCGATCACTGACCGGCCGGGGCCGGTGCGAGGCGGATCAGTGGTGGCCGTGGCCGCTGGTGATCTCCTGGAACTCCTCCGCAGTCGCCTTGGGGATCTGCGTCCCCTCGCCGTAGAAGCCCTTGGAGAGCTTCACCCGGAGCTTCTGCGTGGCGCCGGCCTTGCGCTCGACACCGTTCTCGTCGACCTCGGGGGTGAGCTCGAGCGGCTTGGGCTGCTCGTGCGCCGTGAGGGTGTGCAGCTGCTCCTGCGAGAGCGGCTCGTGGACCTCGACGAACTCACCGTGCGGCAGGCGCTTGATGATGCCCGACTCGCGGCCGTGCAGCACCTTGTCCTTGTCGCGGCGCTGGAGGCCCAGGCACATCCGGCGGGTGGCCACGAAGACCAGGACCGGGACGACGAAGAAGCCGACGCGGACGAACCAGGTGATGGCGTTGATCGAGAGGTGGAAGTGGGTGGCCCACAGGTCGTTTCCGCCACCGACCAGCAGCACGAAGTACCAGCTGATCCACGCGGCGCCGAACGCGGTGCGCGTCGGGGCGTTGCGCGGGCGGTCCAGCAGGTGGTGCTCACGCTTGTCGCCGGTCACCCAGGACTCGATGAACGGGTAGACGGCGATGGCGGCCAGCACCGTCGGGAAGATGATCAGCGGGATGAGCACGCCCAGGACGAGCGTGTGACCCCACAGGTTGATCTCCCAGCCCGGCATGACACGGATCAGGCCCTCGGAGAAGCCCATGTACCAGTCCGGCTGGGCACCGGTGGACACCTGGTCCGGCCGGTACGGGCCGATGGCCCAGATCGGGTTGATCGTGGCGATCGCGGAGACGGCCGCGATCACACCGAAGACCAGGAAGAAGAAGCCTCCGGCCTTGGCCATGTAGACCGGCATCAGCGGCAGGCCGACGACGTTCTTGTTCGTCCGGCCGGGGCCGGGGAACTGCGTGTGCTTGTGGTACGCCACAAGGATTATGTGCGCCACGACCAGGCCGAGCATGATGCCCGGCAGCAGCAGGACGTGGATGGAGAAGAACCGCGGCACGAAGTCCGAGCCGGGGAACTCGCCGCCGAAGAGGAACATCGAGATGTACGTACCGACGATCGGGATGGAGAGGATCGCACCCTCCATGAACCGCACACCGGTGCCGGACAGCAGGTCGTCCGGCAGGGAGTAACCGGTGAAGCCGGTGAACATGCCCAGCACGAACAGCAGGAAGCCGAACAGCCAGTTGATCTCACGCGGCTTGCGGAACGCGCCCGTGAAGAAGACGCGCATCATGTGGACGAACATGCCCGCGAGGAAGATCAGCGCGGCCCAGTGGTGGATCTGCCGGACCAGCAGACCGCCACGGACGTCGAAGCTGATGTTCAGCGTGGAGGCGAACGCCTCCGACATCCGCATGCCCTGCATGGGGACGTAGGGACCGTGGTAGACGGTCTCTTCCATGCTCGGGTGGAAGAACAGCGTCAGATACACACCCGTGAGGATGATGATCAGGAAGCTGTAGAGGCAGACCTCGCCCAGCATGAAGGACCAGTGGTCCGGGAAGATCTTGCGCAGGTTGGCCTTGGCCAGGGTGTAGATGCCCAGCCGGCCGTCGGCCCAGTCGGCCACCCGCTCGCCAGCGGGCGCCTTGCGCCTGCCCTGCGCGTCGGCGCCGTAGGCATCGGTCGTTGAAGTACTCATCCGCGCTCCCAGAAGGCAGGACCGACGGGCTCGGCGAAGTCGCCCATCGCCTCGAGGTAGCCCTTGTCATTGACCTTGATCCGCAGCTGCGGCAGAGCGTGCCCGGCCGGACCGAAGATCACCCGTCCGCCGTCGGACAGGTCGAAGGTGGACTGGTGGCACGGGCAGAGCACGTGGTGCGTCTGCTGCTCGTAGAGGCTGATCGGGCAGCCGACGTGCGTGCAGATCTTGGAGAAGGCGACGATACCGTCCGCCGACCAGTCCAGTTCCTTCTTGTCCTTGATGTTCTCCGGACGGAGCCGGACGATCATCAGGGCAGCCTTGGCGATCTCCTTCTGGAAATCGTGGTCCTCCTCCTTCAGGCCCTCGGGCATGGCGAAGGTGAGGGACCCGACCTGGATGTCCTCGGGGCGCAGCGGCTGATTCGTGTTCTGGTTGATCAGCATCTTGCCCTCGGACCAGGCGGTCTTGCGGAGCTTGGTGCCCGGCAGCGGACCGAGGTCGCGGAGCAGCACCACACCGGAGAGCGGCACCAGGGCCAGCGCGCCGAACATGGTGTTGCGGATCAGCTTGCGGCGGCCGAACGCCGACTCCTCGGCACCGGCCGCGAAGTCCGCCAGGACCTTGGCCTTGACCTCGGGCTCGGCGGCGATGGCGTGCCGGTCGTCGGCGACCTCCACGTCGGACATCAAGGTGCGGGCCCAGTGGACCGCGCCCGCGCCGATGCAGAACAGCGCCACGCCCAGGGTGAGGCCCAGCGAGAAGTTCAGCGCGCTGATGTGGCCGATCGGGAAGACGTAGATGTTCTTGTGGACCGGGATGGACACGTACGAGGCGATGAACCCGACCGTGGCCACCATCGACAGCAGGAACAGGAAGGCGACCGCACGCTCGGAGCGCTTGGCGGCCCGCTCGTCGATGTCCTGGACGCGGTGCTCGTGCGGCGGCAGGCCCGGGTCGGCGAACGGGTCGCCGGCGGGCTCGGTCACGGCACCGGTGGTCGTGTGGCCCTGCGCGCTCGGCAGGTGCTCTTCTGGAATGTCTTGGCTACTCATGACTTCTTGGCCTTTGCGGTCCGGGCGGCAACCCAGATGGCGACGGCGATCAGCGCGCCCAGGCCGAAGATCCACGCGAACAGGCCCTCACTGACGGGGCCGAGGCCACCGAGTTCGAGGCCGCCCGGGCTCTCCGACTTGCTGCTGTTGACCGTGTCGAGGTACGCGATGACGTCCTTCTTGTTCTTCTCCGACATCGTGGTGTCGGGGAAGGAAGGCATGTTCTGCGGGCCGGTCTGCATGGCCTCGTAGATGTGCTTGGGGTCGACGTCCTCAAGCGACGGGGCGAACTTGCCGTTCGAGAGCGCGCCGCCCTTGCCGGTGAAGTTGTGGCACTGGGCGCAGTTCGTCCGGAAGAGCTCGCCACCCTTGGCGATGTCCGCGCCGTCGGGGCTGTACTGGTCCTTGGTGGGAACCGACGGACCGGCACCGAGCGAGGCGATGTAGGCCGCGAGCTGGTCGATGTCGGCCTGCGAGTAGATCGCCTTCTTGCGCGGTGCCTGGGCACCCTGCTGCTGGAGCGGCATGCGGCCGGTGGCGACCTGGAAGTCGACGGCCGCGGCGCCCACGCCGACGAGGCTCGGGCCGTCGGAGGTGCCCTGACCGCCGGTGCCGTGGCAGCTTGCGCAGCCCACGGAATAGAGCTTCTTGCCCTCCTCGATGGCAAGGGACTGGGCGGCGGTGTCATCGGCCTTGGCCGTGTCCGCCGGCGCGAACGCGGCGTACAGCCCCCCAGTTACCGCCAGCGCGAAGAGTAGGACGACGACCGCCGCCAGCGGATGGCGTCGTCGTGCGGAGAGCTTTTTCACGGATTACCCCGGTGTCAGGATCTTCTGCGTCGATGCTGGACTGTTTGGTCCGGTCGGACCGAAACCGAAATCTTCGATTACTTGATCAAGTAGATCGTGGCGAAGAGGCCGATCCAGACCACGTCGACGAAGTGCCAGTAGTAGGACACGACAATGGCCGCCGTCGCCTGGTGGTGAGTGAACCTCTTGGCCGCGTACGTCCTGCCAAGGACCAGCAGGAAGGCGATCAGGCCGCCTGTCACATGCAGTCCGTGGAAGCCCGTCGTCAGATAGAACGCCGAGCCGTACGGGTCGGAGGACAGGGAGAGCCCGTCCTTCTTGACCAGGTCCGTGTACTCGAAGATCTGACCGCCGATGAAGATGGCACCCATCACGAACGTGATCGCGAACCAGGTGCGCAGCTTCTTCACGTCGCCGCGCTCGGCGGCGAAGACGCCGAGCTGGCAGGTGAGGGAGGAGAGCACCAGGATCGTGGTGTTCGTCGCTGAGAACGGAACGTTCAGCGAGGAAGCCATCTCCTTCCAGTGGTCCGTGCCGGTCACCGATCGGAGGGTGAAGTACATCGCGAAGAGGGCCGCGAAGAACATCAGCTCGGAACTCAGCCAGATGATGGTTCCGACGCTGGTGAGGTTCGGCCGGTTGACCGACGGGTGCGCGTGCCCGGTATCTACTGCTGTTGCTGTCGCCACGACCGACATTATGTCGGTCGCTTATCTCGCGCTCACTCCGGGGGGTGCCGTTCGGTGTGTCAAGAGCGTATGCGCTGCTCGTACGGCCCAGGCCGGCGATCCCCCAAAGGGGGGAAGCATCGCCTCCGCGGGCCCGTGCGGCCCCGGTGGGACGCGCTGGTGACGGGCCGTCGGGCCGGCTCGCGACGCATCCCGGTTTTCCCGCCCCTCCTCGGGCGCGGCGCCCGCGGAGTAGCATCCGCGCAACGGTGCGTTCCGCATCAGAGCCACAGCCGTGCCCTTCGTCCACAAGCCTGGAGGAACGATGCAGCCGACCGCCACGGTGCTGGTCTACAGCGACGACGCGGGCACCCGCGAGCAGGTACGGCTGGCCGCCGGGCAGCGTCCCGCCGCCGATGTGCCACCGGTGCGCTATCTGGAGTGCGCGACCCTCCCCGCGGTCCTGAAGGCCCTGGAGGAGCGCCGGATCGACGTGTGCGTGCTGGACGGCGAGACGGCGCCCGCGGGCGGCATGGGCGTCTGCAGGCAGCTCAAGGACGAGGTGTTCCGCTGCCCGCCGGTGCTGCTGCTCATGGGCCGCCCGCAGGACGCCTGGCTGGCCACCTGGAGCCGCGCGGACGCGGCGGTCACCCATCCGCTGGACCCGGCCGTCTTCGCCGGCGCCCTGGCCGGGCTGCTGCGTGACGCCGCGCGGCACTCGGTGGGTGCCTGAGGGCCGCTCACGGCCCGGAGCGGGGCTAGAGCCGCGGGCGGAGGCGGGCCGCATCGGCGGGGCTGCTCCCGTCGCGTTTCCCGGCCGCCAGGGCGCTGCCCTCGCGCCACTGCTGCCATGACATGTTCCAGTCGCCGAAGCCGTTGTCGAAGGGCGTCATGGTGGCCCCGGCGCTGCCCACGACCTTGACGACGTCGCCCAGGTGGATGGTGTCGAAGAACCACTTGGCGTTCTCCGTGCTCATGCCGGTGCAGCCGTGGCTGACGTTCTCGGCGCCCTGCGACCCCTCGGACCAGGGGGCGGCGTGCACGTACTCGCCGCTCCAGGTGACCCGGGTGGCCCAGTAGACGGGCAGGTCGTACGAGTCGTCGCTGCCCTCGGCGATGCCGATGCTGGTGCCGCGCATCCGTACGAAGGATTCGCGGCCGAGGACCACCTTGACCCCGTTGCGGGTGGCGTAGCCGGGCTTGCCGGTGGTCACCGGGATGGACCGGATCTCCTGGCCGTTGCGGAGCACGGTCATGCTGTGGCCGGCCGCGTCGGTGATGGCCTCGATGCGGTCGCCGATGGTGAGCTTGACGGGCTTGGAGGACCCTCCGTAGAGGCCGCCGCCCACCTTGATGCCGTCCAGGCCGGAGCGGGCCTCCACGGTCGCGTGGGCGGGCCAGTACTCCTTGGGCCGGTAGTGCAGCGTGCGGTTGTCCACCCAGTGCCAGGCGCCCTCCACGGAGGGCTCGGAGTCGACCTTGAGGGCCCGCTCGATGGTCGACCGGGCGGCGGGGTCCTGGACGGGGGCGCTGAGTTCCGCGGTGATGGGCTGTCCGACGCCGTAGGTGCCGCTCTGCGGGCCGAAACTCACCCTCAGCAGGCGATCTGCCGCACTGGTGTCGAAACCGATCGTCCGGCGCCCTGGAGCGCCGTTCTCGTCCTCGGTGCTCACCCGCACCGTGTAGTGGGCGCCGGCCGCCAGGGCGCCGGTGCTGTGCCAGTGGGTGCCGTCGGGGGCGAGCTCGCCCTGCACGTAGCGCCCGGCGGCGTCCGTGGCGGTGACGTCGGTGATCCGGTCGGAGCCGCTCGCCCGCACCTCCAGCGGCTTGCTGGGGTCGGCCTTCTCCCCGTCACCGGCGCTGGTGAGCATGACCTGCCCGGTCGCGTCGTAGGGCTTGTCGGCCAGCGGGTTGGACGAGTCGCCGCACGCGGAGACCCCCAGGGCCAGCGAGACCATCAGCAGGGCCCCCCGGAACACCGTGCGGCATCGAGGTGAGTGACTCATGGTCACACCGTAGGAAGGAACGGGGGGCACGGCCTGCGGGATGCTGCGAACGGGTGCTTTTGCGGCGGTGGCCCGGCGCTGCTCCGTCCGTGGCACCGCCCCGGGCTCCCGGGGCGGAACGCGACCGGGCCCCGCACACCTTGCGGTGTGCGGGGCCCGGCGTGCGCGGTCCGGCGGAACCTACTGGTTCGCGTTCTCGCCGCGGTAGAACTCGAACACCCAGCCGAAGAGGCCGACCAGGATGACCGGGGCGGAGAAGTACATCAGCCACCAGCCGAAGACGACGCCCATGAAGGCGAGCGCGCCACCGACGGCCAGGGCCAGCGGCTGCCAGCTGTGCGGGGCGAAGAAGCCCAGCTCACCGGCGTCGTCCGCGACATCGGCGTCCACGTTGTCCTGGGCGCCGACGTCCACCCGGCGCGCGGTGAACGCCAGGTAGTAGCCGACCATGATGCACAGGCCGAAGGCCAGGAACAGCGCGGTGGTACCGGCCGGCTCCTTCGACCACACGCCATAGACGATCGCCATGGCGAGGACGAAGACGGAGAGCCAGATGAACATCCGGCCTTGGACCTTCACTTGCCGGCCTCCTTGCCACCCGCGAGGGCCTTGTCGTGCGCGAGGTTCTCCTCGAGCTCCAGGGCCGCGATCTCCGGGTGGTGCAGATCGAAGGCCGGGGCCTCGGAGCGGATGCGCGGCAGCGTGAGGAAGTTGTGCCGCGGCGGCGGGCAGGAGGTCGCCCACTCCAGCGAGCGGCCGTAACCCCACGGGTCGTCGACCTCGACCTTCTTGCCGTACTTGGCGGTCTTCCAGACGTTGTAGAAGAACGGCAGGATCGACAGGCCGAGCAGGAATGAGCTGATCGTCGAGATCGTGTTCAGCGTGGTGAAGCCGTCCGCCGCCAGGTAGTCGGCGTAGCGGCGCGGCATGCCCTCGACACCCAGCCAGTGCTGCACCAGGAACGTGCCGTGGAAGCCCACGAACAGCGTCCAGAAGGTGATCTTGCCCAGGCGCTCGTCCAGCATCTTGCCGGTGAACTTCGGCCACCAGAAGTGGAAGCCGGCGAACATCGCGAAGACGACCGTACCGAAGATCACGTAGTGGAAGTGCGCCACCACGAAGTACGAGTCGGAGACGTGGAAGTCCAGCGGCGGCGAGGCCAGGATGACACCGGTCAGACCACCGAAGGTGAAGGTGATCAGGAAGCCGATGGCCCACAGCATGGGCGTCTCGAAGGAGAGCGAGCCCTTCCACATGGTGCCGATCCAGTTGAAGAACTTCACACCGGTCGGGACCGCGATCAGGAAGGTCATGAAGGAGAAGAACGGCAGGAGCACGCCGCCCGTCACATACATGTGGTGCGCCCACACCGTCACCGAGAGACCGGCGATGGCGATCGTGGCGGCGATGAGGCTGCCGTAACCGAACATCGGCTTCCGGCTGAAGACCGGAATGACCTCGGAGATGATGCCGAAGAACGGCAGGGCGATGATGTACACCTCTGGATGGCCGAAGAACCAGAAGAGGTGCTGCCACAGCAGTGAGCCGCCGTTGGCCGCGTTGAAGATCTGCGCACCGAATTTACGGTCCGCCTCCAGGGCGAACAGCGCGGCCGCGAGCACCGGGAAGGCCAGCAGGACCAGCACACCGGTCAGCAGGACGTTCCAGGTGAAGATCGGCATGCGGAACATCGTCATGCCCGGGGCGCGCATGCAGATGATCGTGGTGATGAAGTTGACCGAACCGAGGATCGTGCCGAAGCCGGAGAAGGCCAGACCCATGATCCACATGTCGGCGCCGACACCCGGCGAGCGGACGGCGTCCGACAGCGGGGAGTAGGCGAACCAGCCGAAGTCGGCCGCACCCTGCGGGGTGAGGAAGCCGGCCACCGCGATCAGCGAGCCGAAGAGGTAGAGCCAGTAGGCGAACATGTTCAGCCGCGGGAACGCCACGTCGGGCGCGCCGATCTGGAGCGGCATGATCCAGTTCGCGAAACCGGCGAACAGGGGCGTCGCGAACATCAGCAGCATGATCGTGCCGTGCATCGTGAACGCCTGGTTGAACTGCTCGTTCGACATGATCTGCGTGCCGGGACGGGCGAGCTCGGCGCGCATGAGGAGCGCCATCAGGCCGCCGATGCAGAAGAACGCGAACGACGTGACCAGATACATCGTGCCGATGGTCTTGTGGTCAGTGGTGGTGAGCCACTTGATCACCTGATTACCGGGCTGCTTCTGGCGTACGGGTGGTGCTGCCGTGGCTGTCGCGGCGGCGGCACCCTGGGGTTCGTTGAGGATGCTCACTTGTTCTTGGTCTCCGCGTTCTTCGCGTGATCCGTCTGCGCGATGCCCGCCGGCTGGTAGCCGGTCTGGCCCTTCTTCGCAAGATCCTTCAGATGCTGCTGGTAGCGCTCAGGGGAGACGACCTTGACATTGAAGAGCATGCGGGAGTGGTCCTGGCCGCAGAGCTCGGCACACTTGCCGAAGAAGGTGCCCTCCTTGTTCGGGGTCACCGTGAAGCTGTTGGTGTGCCCCGGGATGACGTCCTGCTTCATGAGGAACGGCACCACCCAGAAGGAGTGGATGACGTCCCGCGAGGTCAGGACGAACTCCACCGTCTCACCCTTGGGCAGCCACAGGGTCGGGCCCGGGTTGCCGTTCTGCGGGTTCCGCTCACCGGGGGTACCGACCTCGTACACACCCTCCGCGCCCTGCGGTGCCTTCTTCAGGAACCGGTCGGGAATCGCCGCCAGCTCCTTGTTGTCACGGAGCGGCTGCGCGGGGGTGGCCGTGTTGCCGTCGACGTTCTCCATGTAGTTGAACGCCCAGCTCCACTGGAAGCCCACCACGTTGATGAGGTGCTTCGGCTTCTCAGGGTTGGTCAGAAGCTTGTTCTCATCGCGCGCGGTGAAGTAGAAGAACACCGAGACGATGATGATCGGAACCGCGGTGTACAGCGCCTCGATGGGCATGTTGTACCGGGTTTGCGTGGGGATCTGCACCTTCGTCCGGCTACGCCGGTGGAAGATGACGCTCCAGATGATCAGGCCCCACACCAGGACGCCGACCACGAGGGCGGCGGCCCAAGAGCCCTGCCACAGGGAGAGGATCCTCGGGGCCTCTTCCGTGACGGGAGTGGGCATTCCGAGGCGGGGGAAGTCCTTATATGTGCAACCGGAGGCGGTCGCCAGGACAGCGCCCGCGGCCAGCGCCTGCAGCAGCTTCCGCCGCACCGGGCGCCGCGACGAGCGGTCGGAGCCGTTGGGACTCACGTAGCGCCTTCCCGAGAGTCTCGCCCGTGCGGCCGGCTGCGGCCGTCTGCTGGTCGGTCGCCGGCCCGCTGCGGGCAGGGGTTTGGATGTTTATGCGGACCAAACCCTACTGGACGCTATTTGGGGTCGCGCGGGGAGGGTGCCCAACGCGCCGGGTCACTCCCCGAAGGGATGGAATCTCGGCGTCCGGAGGGTATCTGGAAGACCGTCAGCAGACCCGTCCGACGCGCGGTGAGGTCACGCGATGGAGTGGGTCTCCGGCGCGCGAGCGGCCGCCGCGGAGAAGCCGTCCGACGCGTGGATCACGAGTGGGCCGACCGGGCGGGTCGGCGGCCCGCGGCACCCGCGGCGGGGGGTCCCCCGGCGACGGGCCCGGCCGCGACGGGCCGCGTTAGCGTAAAGGCGTGCCCTACTTCGACGCCGCTTCCGCCGCGCCCCTGCACCCCGTGGCCCGCCAGGCCCTGTTGGCCTCGCTCGACGAGGGGTGGGCCGACCCCGCCCGGCTCTACCGCGAGGGGCGGCGGGCCCGCCTGCTGCTGGACGCCGCGCGCGAGGCCGCCGCGGACGCCGTGGGCTGCCGGCCGGACGAGCTGGTGTTCACCCCTTCGGGGACCCGCGCGCTGCACGACGGCATCGCCGGCGCCCTCGCGGGACGGCGCCGCGTCGGCCGCCATCTGGTGGTGTCCGCGGTGGAGCACTCCGCCGTACTCCAGTCGGCCGCGGTGCTCGAAGCGGCCGGCGGCACCTGCACCGAAGTACCGGTGGACCGCACGGGGCGGGTGGCGCCGGGCGCGTACGCGGCGGCCCTGCGGGCGGACACCGCGCTCGCCGCCCTCCAGTCCGCCAACCACGAGGTGGGCACGGAGCAGCCGGTGGCCGAGGTGGCCGAGGAGTGCCGGGCGGCGGGCGTGCCGTTGCTCGTGGACGCGGCGCAGTCGCTCGGCTGGGGGCGCGTCGGAGGCGGCTGGTCCCTGCTCACGGCCAGCGCGCACAAGTGGGGCGGGCCCTCGGGCGTGGGGCTGCTGGCCGTGCGCAAGGGGGTGCGGTTCGCGGCCCAGGGACCGGCGGACGAGCGGGAGTCGGGGCGCGCCCCCGGTTTCCCGGACCTCCCGGCGATCGTGGCGGCGGCGGCCTCGCTGCGGGCCGTGCAGGCGGAGGCGGCGGCCGAAGGGACCCGGCTGCGGGCGCTGGTGGACCGCGTCCGGGCGCGGGTGCCGGAGCTCGTACGGGACGTGGAGGTCGTCGGCGCCCCCGAGCGGCGGCTGCCGCACCTGGTCACGTTCTCGTGCCTCTATGTGGACGGCGAGAGCCTGCTGCACGCCCTGGACCGGGCCGGGTTCTCCGTGTCGTCCGGTTCCTCGTGCACGTCCAGCACGCTGACGCCCAGCCATGTGCTGCGGGCGATGGGGGTGCTGTCGGAGGGCAACGTCCGGCTCTCGCTGCCGACGGGCACCGCCGAGGAGGACGTCGAGCGGTTCCTGGAGGTGCTGCCCGGGGTGGTGGCGTCGGTACGGGAGCAGCTGGGCGCCCCGACGGAGGCGGCGGTTCCGGCCGGGGGGACGACGGAGCTGGTGGTCGACGCGCTCGGCAAGCGGTGCCCGGTCCCGGTGATCGAGCTGGCGAAGGCGTTCCCGGGGGTGCCGGTGGGCGGGCTGGTCACGGTGCTGTCCGACGACGAGGCGGCCCGGCTCGACGTGCCGGCGTGGTGTGCCATGCGGGAGCAGGAGTACGTGGGCGAGCGGCCGGTGGAGGGCGGGGTCGCCTACACGGTGCGCCGGAGCTCGTAGCCGGGAGGCCCCGTGCCGCGGCACGGGGCCTCCCGGGCGGCCTCAGGCCAGGCGGGCCTTCACCTCGGCGGCGGCGTCCTCGCCGTACGCCTTGGTGAAGCGCTCCATGAAGTGGCCGCGGCGCAGCTCGTACTCCTGCGTGCCCAGCGTCTCGATGACGAGCGTGGCCAGCATGCAGCCGAGCTGGGCCGCGCGCTCCAGGGAGAGCTCCCAGGTGACGCCCGCGAGGAAGCCCGCGCGGAAGGCGTCGCCGACGCCGGTCGGGTCGACCTTGGCCTCCTCCTGGGCGCAGCCGACCTCGATGGCCGGCTCGCCGGCGCGCTCGATGCGCACGCCCCGCGCGCCCAGCGTGGTGACGCGGGTGCCGACCTTGGCCAGGATCTCGTCCGCCGACCAGCCGGTCTTGGACTCGATGAGGGCCTTCTCGTACTCGTTGGTGAAGAGGTAGGCCGCGCCGTCGACCAGCTGGCGGATGTCGTCGCCCTCCAGGCGGGCGAGCTGCTGGGAGGGGTCGGCGGCGAAGGGGATGCCGCGGGTGCGGCACTCCTCGGTGTGGCGGAGCATCGCCTCGGGGTCGTCCGCGCCGATGAGGACGAGGTCCAGGCCGCCGACGCGGTCCGCGACCGGCTGGAGCTCGATCTGGCGGGCCTCGCTCATCGCGCCGGTGTAGAAGGACGCGATCTGGTTGTGGTCGGTGTCCGTCGTGCAGACGAAGCGCGCGGTGTGCAGGACCTCGGAGATGCGGACGGAGGCGGTGTCGACGCCGTGCCGGTCGAGCCAGGCGCGGTACTCGGCGAAGTCCTGGCCGGCGGCGCCGACGAGGACGGGGCGCAGGCCGAGGAGGCCCATGCCGAAGCAGATGTTGGGGCCGACGCCACCGCGGCGCACGTCCAGTTCGTCGACGAGGAAGGAGAGGGAGACGGTGTGCAGCTGGTCCGCCACGAGCTGATCGGCGAAACGGCCGGGGAAAGTCATCAGGTGGTCGGTGGCGATGGAGCCGGTGACAGCGATACGCACGGCGGGTCTGCTCCTGCGGGGCGAGGTGAACATGGCGGCAAGGCTGGGCGAACGGGAAAACGGGAAAAGCCACACCACGCTACCGGGTCCCGCCCCGGTCCCAGGGGGGTGAATCAAGCCACCGAAGGGACAAAATTACCTAATAGTAGCCCTTTCTCGGTGTGCTCCATGGTGCGTACGGTGCCGGTATGCCGAACCCTGTGAAGCACGTCACTCTCCCCGAGACCGAGTGCGACCCCGAGTCGCTGGAGGAGCTGCGCGGGCTCTGTGCCCGGATGGCCCCGCACTGGGCGACGTCCAAGGCGGCCGCGACCGTCGCTCCCGTGCCGCCCTCACGGATCCACGGGGTGTCGGTGCCCGCGCGGTCCGCCCGGCTGCTCGACGCCATGTCGGAGTACGGCGACTGAGCACTGGTGGAACCGCTCGCTCCTCCGCTCCGTCCAAGCGGCGTCCTCTTCTCGGGGGACCAGGCAGTACGGACATTGAGCGGAGCGAAGGAGCGATGTGGTGAGCACCGAAGGCGGCACACCGGACAGCAGTGGTCCCGCCGATCGCACCCCGGACCCCAAGGGCCGGCGGAAGCACCCGCGGCTGGCGGTGGCGTCGGTGGCGGCGGCGGTGCTGCTGGCCGGTGGCGGCGGCGCGTACTGGGCGTCGACCGCCTCGGACGGGGACTCCAAGGCGTCCGGCGGGCCGGGCGGCGACGGCTCTCCCCCGCCCCTGGCGCTGGACGGCTATCGCACGGGCGGCGGTTCCTCGCAGGGCATCGCGGTGGGCGAGCCGGACCCCAACGGCGTGCGCTACCGCGCGGAGGGGCAGTTGCCGGAGGGTCCACGGAAGGCGGCGGTGTACCCGCCCGGGGACCAGGTCGGCAAGGACCGGGTGGCGGCACTGGCCAAGGCCCTGTCGGTGCAGGGCGCGCCCCGGCTCGAAGGGGGCGTGTGGCGGGTCGGCGGCGCGCCCGGTTCCGACGAGCCGACGCTCCAGGTGAAGCAACAGGGGCCGGGCGACTGGTCGTTCTCGCGGTACGGCTCGCCGGGCGGCGGCTGTATGCACCCGCCGGGCGCGGGTCCGCGGGAGAGCGCGGACAAGGGCCTGGACAAGTCTCTCGCCTCGCCCTCCGGGAACTCCCCTTCCGGCGACTCCCCTTCCATGAACTGCCCGCAGTACAGGGGCATCGCGCCCGGTGACGCGCGGGCGGTGACGCAGGAGAGGGCGAAGAACGCCGCGGCGCCCGTGCTGAAGGCCCTCGGCCAGTCCGACGCGAAGCTCGACGCCCACCAGACCTTCGGGGCGGTTCGGGCGGTGCGCGCCGAACCGGTGGTGGACGGCACGCCCACGTACGGGCGGCAGACGACGCTGGAGGTCGGTTCGGACGCGCAACTGGTCAAGGGCGCCGGGCAGTTGGAGACCCCGAAGAAGGGCGCCGAGTATCCGCTGATCAACGCGACCGAGGCGCTGAAGGAGCTCAACAAGCACAGCGGCCCGGGGCAGCCGGTGGCCGTCGGCGGCTGCGCGACGGCCGTGCCCGCCACGCCGGACTACCCCACCACGCCCTGCCCGCCGGCGTCCGCCAAGCCGGGCGGGGAGCCCGCGGTGGTCCACAGCGCCTCGTTCGCGCTCGCCCAGCTGTACGTGCGGGGGCGGGAGACGCTGGTGCCGTCGTGGGTCTTCCAGGTGCGGATGGCGGGGGCCACGGACAAGGACGTCACGGTGCCGGTCGTCCAGCCCGCGGTGGACCCGAAGTTCCTCACGGCGCCGTCCACCGCGCCCTCGGCGCCGTCCGGCCCTCCGGCGACGGGCACGCCCCGGACGACCGCGGTGCGCGTCTTCGGCTACGACCAGGACGGCACGAAGCTCGTCCTGCACTTCTGGGGCGGGGTGTGCGACACCTACGCGGTGTCGGCCGAGCAGTCGAAGGACGCGGTGACGGTGAAGGTCACCGGCACGGAGAAGCAGCCCGGCCGGATGTGCGTGATGATGGCGGAGCGCTTCGACCGGACGGTGACGCTGGACCGCCCGCTGGACGGGCGGAAGGTGGTGGACGCGGTCACGGGTGAGACCGTGCCGGAGGCCACCCAGGGGAAGTAGGCCGCGGGAACGCCGAAGGCGGCGCCCCCTCCCGGGGGGCGCCGCCTTCACGCGTGGTGCCGGGCCGCGCCGGGGGCGGCCGGCCCGCCTAGCTGAAGGAGTCGCCGCAGGCGCAGGAGCCCGTGGCGTTGGGGTTGTCGATCGTGAAGCCCTGCTTCTCGATGGTGTCGACGAAGTCGATGGAGGCGCCGCCCAGGTACGGGGCGCTCATGCGGTCGGTGACGACCTTGACACCGTCGAAGTCCTTGACGACATCGCCGTCGAGCGAGCGCTCGTCGAAGAAGAGCTGGTAGCGCAGACCGGAGCAGCCACCGGGCTGGACGGCCACACGCAGGGCGAGGTCCTCCCGGCCTTCCTGCTCCAGCAGAGCCTTGACCTTGGCGGCCGCGGCATCGGACAGGAGGATGCCGTCGCTCACAGTGGTCTTCTCGTCCTGAACGGACATCTGCTTCACTCCCGGGTTTTGTGCGGACTGCTTGCCCTCGGCTGCAACCGCCGGTCTCCCGGATTCATTCCGGGCCTGGCATGTCACTTCTCGTCTTTCATGCTCGCACACCGCGCGCCCGATCGGGAATGCGTCACATCGACACTATGGGCATCGTCAAAGTGACGTGAAGCGGTTATGATAGATAGCGTCAAATTGACGACAAGGCCGTTCAGGGCCGTCAGCGGAACAGAAAGGGTGCGTGTCGTGACCACCGCCCAACCCTTGGATGTCCAGCCCACCCCCCTCGCGCTCCTGCTGCTCGGCCGCGAGGCCGACCCCAGGAGCGAACGCGGCGTGGAATGTCCGGGCGACCTGCCGGCGCCGTCCGACCCGGACCTCGTCGAGCGCGCCCGGGCGGCCAAGGCCAGGCTCGGCGACAAGGTCTTCGTGCTGGGGCACCACTACCAGCGCGACGAGGTCATCGAGTTCGCGGACGTCACCGGGGACTCCTTCAAGCTCGCGCGCGACGCGGCCGCCCGGCCCGACGCGGAGTACATCGTCTTCTGCGGCGTCCACTTCATGGCCGAGTCCGCGGACATCCTCACCACCGACGCCCAGCAGGTCGTCCTGCCGGACCTGGCCGCCGGGTGCTCGATGGCCGACATGGCCACCGCCGAGCAGGTCGCGGAGTGCTGGGACGTGCTGACCGAGGCGGGCGTCGCCGAGGTGACCGTCCCCGTCTCGTACATGAACTCCTCCGCCGACATCAAGGCGTTCACCGGCAAGCACGGCGGCACGATCTGCACCTCCTCCAACGCCGAGCGCGCCCTGAACTGGGCCTTCGAGCAGGGCGAGAAGGTGCTCTTCCTGCCCGACCAGCACCTCGGCCGCAACACCGCCGTCCGGGACCTCGGCATGTCCCTGGACGACTGCGTGGTCTACAACCCGCACCGGCCGAACGGCGGGCTGACCCCCGAGCAGCTGCGGGACGCGAAGATGATCCTGTGGCGCGGGCACTGCTCCGTGCACGGCCGCTTCTCGCTGGACTCCGTGCGCGACGTGCGCGAGCGCATCCCCGGCGTCAATGTGCTGGTGCACCCCGAGTGCAAGCACGAGGTCGTGGCCGCGGCGGACTACGTCGGTTCGACGGAATACATCATCAAGACGCTGGAGGCCGCCCCGGCCGGCTCCAAGTGGGCCATCGGCACGGAGCTCAACCTCGTACGCCGCCTGGCGAACCGCTTCGCCGATGAGGGCAAGGAGATCGTCTTCCTCGACAAGACGGTCTGCTTCTGCTCGACGATGAACCGGATCGATCTGCCGCACCTGGTGTGGGCGCTGGAGTCGCTGGCGGACGGCAAGGTCGTCAACCGCATCGAGGTCGACGCGGAGGTGGCGGCGTTCTCCCGGCTGGCGCTGGAGCGGATGCTTTCGTTGCCGTAGGCGGCGGTTTTTGTCGGGTGCGGGTTGTGTGTGGCTGGGGTTCGGGTGCCCTCAAACGCCGGCCGGGCTTGGGTTTGTGGTGGGTGCCGGGGACGTTCAGGGTCCGTTCCGGACAACAGATCAGCCCGTCCGGCGTTCGAAGACAACGCGCGAAGCGTGTTGCGGGGGGCTGGGGGCTTGCCCCCCATGAGCTAATCCGTCCGCGGCCGCACCAGCCCCGACTCGTAAGCGATGACCACCAATTGGGCCCGGTCACGAGCCCCCAGCTTGGCCATCGCCCGGTTCACATGCGTCTTCACCGTCAGCGGGCTGACAGCGAGCCGCTCGCCGATCTCGTCGTTCGACAGCCCGCCGGCCACCTGCACCAGCACCTCCCGCTCCCGGCCGGTCAGGGCGTCGAGGCGGGTCGCCGCCGGATCCCCTTCGTGCCACGGCTCGGGGTCGCCCTGGGCCAGGAACTTCGCAATGAGGCCCTTCGTCGCGGCCGGTGACAGCAGCGACTCCCCCGCTCTGGTGATCCGGATCGCCGACAGCAGCTCGTCCGGCTCCGCGCCCTTGCCGAGGAAGCCGGAGGCGCCCGCGCGCAGCGACCGCACCACGTACTCGTCGACCTCGAAGGTCGTCAGCATCACCACCCGCACCTTCGAGAGGGCGGGGTCGGAGCAGATCGCGCGGGTGGCCGCGAGGCCGTCCGTGCCGGGCATGCGGATGTCCATCAGGACGACGTCCGGGAGGTGGCGGCGGGCCAGCTCGACGGCCTCCGCGCCGTCCGCCGCCTCTCCCACCACGGTCATGTCGGGCTCGGAGTTCACCAGCACCCGGAAGGCGCTGCGCAACAGCGCCTGGTCGTCGGCGAGGAGGACGCGTATGGCTTCTGCGGGCGGCTCGTCAGGCATGGGCTCAGCCTAGGCGCGTTCTCCCGCCACGCCGATCGGCAGCCGGACGCGGACCCGGAAGCCGGGGGCGCCGTCCCTCGGGCCCGCCTCGCACGTGCCGCCCAGGGCGCAGGCGCGCTCCTTCATGCCGACCAGGCCGTGGCCGCCGGGGGCCCGGTCGGTGCCGCCCGGTTCAGGGGCCGGGTCGCCGCCGTCGTCCTGGACGACGACGAGGAGGGAGTCCGCGTCGCGTACGAGACCGACCTCGGCGTGGGCGCCCGGTCCCGCGTGCTTCCGGACGTTGGTCAGCGCCTCCTGGAGCACGCGGTAGGCGGCCAGGTCGACGGCGGCGGGCAGCTTGCCGATGACGGCCGCCGCCCGCGCCGCGTCCGTGGTGGTGCCGGGGCCGCCGGGGAGGTCCGAGGCCGCGCTGACGTCGACGCGCAGGCCCGCGCGGGCGAAGCCGTCGACGAGGGGGCCGAGGACGGCGAGGCCGGGGGCCGGTTCCGTGGGCGCCTCGGGGTCGCCGTACTGCCGCAGCAGGCCGACCGTGGCGCGCAGCTCCGAAAGGGCCGAGCGGCTGGCCTCGCGGACGTGCGCGAGGGCCTCCTTGGCCTGGTCGGGGCGGCTGTCCATGATGTGCGAGGCCACTCCCGCCTGGACGTTGACGAGGGCGATGTGGTGGGCGACGACGTCATGGAGCTCGCGGGCGATCCGCAGCCGTTCCTCGGCGACGCGGCGCCGGGCCTCCTCCTCGCGGGTGCGCTCCGCGCGTACGGCCCGCTCCTCGATCGCCGCGATGTAGGCGCGCCGGCTGCGGACGGCGTCGCCCGCGGCGGCCGCGAGGCCGGTCCAGGCGAGGAGGCCGAGGTTCTCCTGCGAGTACCAGGGCGGCACTCCGGAGAGCACCACGATGCCCCCGAGCAGGGCGACCGTGAGGGCGGCGATGCGCCAGGCGGCGGGCCGCTCGGTGCGGGACGCGACGGTGTAGAGGGCGACGACGACGGCCACCGCGATCTGGGTGCGCGGCAGGTCGTCGCTGCCGGTGACGACCTCGACGAGGGTGAGCGCGGAGGTCGCGCAGAGCACCGTCCTGGGGACCCTCCGGCGGGCCACGAGGCAGGCGCAGGCCAGGACGCTCAGCACGATGAAGCCGGGGCCGGGCGGGGGCAGGGTGCCGGAGCGGCGGTTGACGAGCGAGCCGATGAGGACGGTCGCGAGGGTGGCGGCGGCCAGCAGCGCGTCGGCGGCGAGCGGGTGGGCGCGCAGCCAGCCGCGGGGGCGGGCCAGACCGGTGACGGCGAGAGAGGTCATCGGGTCCCATCAGGAGGGTCTCACGGCGCCCTCGCGCCGCGCGGGCGCACCGGTGGAAACCGGCCGCGCCCCCGCCCCACAGGGGGGAGGGGGCGCCGCGGGTGCTGGAGTGTGCGGGGCCGGCCGGGGCGCGGCCGGTGGTGTCAGCCGGGAATGAGACCGTCGTCGCTCAGCATCTGCCTGACCTCGTCAAGCGAGGCGTCGGGCGCGGGGAGGATGAGCTCCGAGGGCTCCAGGGCGTCGTCGGGCAGGGGCTCGCCGAGGTCGCGCACGGCGTCGAGCAGGGCGCCGAGGGTGCGGCGGAAGCCCTCCTCGTCACCGCTCTCCATCTCGGCGAGCAGCTCGTCGTCCAGCCTGTTCAGCTCGGTGAAGTGGCTGTCGGCCAGCTTCACCTGCCCCTCCCCCATGATCCGCACGATCATGACGGTCTCCCTCGGTCCGGTGCCTGCTGACTCACTGCCGATCCTTACCCGGTCACTGCTTGTCGAAGCGCGGCCGCTCCTGCGGCTGCGCCTGCTGCGCCTGACCGCCGGTGCCGCCCTCGATGGCCTGCTGCCCGCCGCTGGTGCCGCCCGCGAGCTCGGCCTTCATCCGCTGGAGCTCCAGCTCCACGTCCGAGCCGCCGGAGAGGCGGTCCAGCTCGGCGGTGATGTCGTCCTTGGCGGTGCCGGTGGGGTCGTCGAGGGCGCCCGAGGCGAGCAGCTCGTCGATGGCACCGGCGCGGGCCTGCATCTGCTGCGTCTTGTCCTCGGCGCGCTGGATGGCCATGCCGACGTCGCCCATCTCCTCGGAGATGCCGGAGAACGCCTCGCCGATGCGGGTCTGGGCCTGGGCGGCGGTGTAGGTGGCCTTGATCGTCTCCTTCTTGGTGCGGAAGGCGTCGACCTTGGCCTGGAGGCGCTGCGCGGCGAGCGTCAGCTTCTCCTCCTCGCCCTGGAGCGTGGAGTGCTGCGTCTCCAGGTCGCTGACCTGCTGCTGGAGCGCGGCCCGCCGGGAGAGCGCCTCGCGCGCCAGATCCTCACGGCCGAGCGCGAGCGCCTTGCGGCCCTGGTCCTCCAGCTTGGTGGACTGGCCCTGGAGCTGGTTGAGCTGGAGCTCCAGGCGCTTGCGGGAGGTGGCGACGTCCGCCACTCCGCGGCGCACCTTCTGCAGCAGTTCGAGCTGCTTCTGGTACGAGTAGTCGAGGGTCTCGCGCGGATCCTCGGCCCGGTCCAGGGCCTTGTTGGCCTTCGCGCGGAAAATCATTCCCATACGCTTCATGACACCGCTCATGGGCCTCGGGCGCCCCCTTCTGACGGACTACGAACTCCAGCACATCTTGCAGAACCCACAGTACGGGGCCCGCTTCCATTACCGCACTGTTCGGGCGCCGATGCGCTCCTCCTCCAGGACGATCAGGAGGCCGCCGCTCTCCGGCGCAAGGAGTACGCGGACGCCGGGGTGCCAGGGGTGTGCCCCGCCCCCGCCCCGTACGGTGAACGCGCCGCCGTTGCCGGATCGTTCCCCCTGCGGCCGGTGACCCGCAGGCCGCACCCCGTACCCTTGGGTTTCGTGTTCCGAAGCCGTTCCACTTCCAAGGATGAGCAGGCCGCAGCCGCCAAGGCGAGCGCGGACCGGTCTCAGCAGCCCCGTGACCCGCAGGCCCCGAAGGGCCGCCCGACCCCCAAGCGCAGCGAGGCCACCTCGCAGCGCCGCAGCCTGGCCAGCACTCCCACCAATCGCAAGGACGCCGCCAAGCGCGCCCGCGAGGCGCGCCGCGTGGACCTGGCCAAGCAGCGCGAGGCCCTCGCCAACGGCGACGAGCGGTTCCTGCCGGCCCGCGACAAGGGCCCGATCCGCCGCTTCGCGCGCGACTTCGTGGACGCGCGCTATTCGGTGGCGGAGTTCTTCCTCCCTCTCGCCGTGATCATCCTCATCATGAGCATGGTCAACCGCGGCTCCTTCCAGGCGTACGTGCTGCTCGCCTGGATGGTCGTCATCCTCCTCATCGTCATCAACTCCGTGATCACGGGCATCACCCTGCGGCGCGCGCTCAAGCAGCGCTTCCCGGGTGAGAACCTGCGCGGCGCCGTGCCCTACGGCCTGATGCGCACGCTCCAGATCCGCCGGCTCCGCCTGCCCAAGCCCATGGTCAAGCGCGGGGCGAAGCCCTGACCGGCGGCGCCCTCACGGCCGGCTTCGGCGGTGGCGCCGACGCCTGGCTACGAGGGCTCGGGGGGATCCGGAACACCGTCCGCCAGGAGCTGGTGGCGCGCCAGCTCGACGAACAGATAGCGGCCCGCTTCCCGGTGGGCCGCCGGCTGCGCGTCCTGGACGTCGGCCTCGGCCAGGGCACCCAGGCGCTGCGGCTGGCCCGCGCCGGTCACGAGGTGACCGGCCTGGAGTCCGACCCGCGGATGGTGGCCGCGGTCCGGCAGGCGCTGACCGCCGAGCCGGAGGGCATCCAGGAGCGGGTGCGGGTCATCGAGGGCGACGGCCGGGACACCGGCGCGCACTTCCTGCCCGGCGCGTTCGACGTCGTGCTGTGCCACGGCGTCCTGATGTACGTGCCGGAGCCCGATCCGATGCTCGCCGGGCTGGCCCGGGTGCTCGCGCCCGGCGGCCTGCTGTCCCTGGTCGTGCGGAACGCCGACGCGCTGGCGATGCGCCCCGGGCTGGGCGGTGACTGGGAGACCGCGCTGGCGGCCTTCGACTCGCCCGCCTACACCAACCGCCTCGGCCTGGACGTGCGCGCGGACCGGCTGGAGACCCTGACCGCGACCCTCGCGGGCATCGGGGCGCCGCTCCACGCGTGGTACGGCGTGCGGGTCTTCACCGACCGGGCCCCGGACGCGGCCGCGCCGCCGTCCGGCACGGAGCTGCACCGCCTGCTGGCGGCGGAGGACCGGGCGGGGCGGACGGACCCCTACCGCGCGGTGGCGGCGCTGCTGCATCTGTGCGGCGTACGGGGATGAGGCAGACCGGGGATCTTCGCGATCGTGCGGGGCTTGAGGCAGGCCCGGGATCTTCGCGATCCTGCGGGGCTCGAAGCAGGCCGGGCTCGGTTTCCGGGTGACAGGCGCCCGGGGCCGGGCTCCTGTCCCACATCCGCCCCCGTTGCCTCATCGGCCGGGACACCGGCGGCCCCGGCCGTGATACTCCGGATATGGACGGTTCACGCGCACCTGCCCGCTCCCGCCGGATCCTCCTCCCCCTGACCGCCGCGGCCTGCGCCGCCGCTCTCCTCGCCGGGTGCTCCGCCTCGCGCACCTCGACCTCCCCGGCCCCCTCGACGGCCTCGTCCGCCGCCCCCGCGGCCGCCGGTGCCGCCGGGGATCTCCAGGCCGCGTACGAGAAGGTCGTCAAGGACGTCCTTCCGTCCGTCGTGCAGATCACCACCGGCGAGGGCCTCGGCTCCGGGGTCGTCTACGACGACAAGGGGCACGTCGTCACCAACGCGCACGTCGTCGGGGACGCCACGAGCTTCAAGGTCACCCTGGCCACCGGCGGTGACGCCGTCGGCGCCCGGCTCGTCTCCAGCTACCCCGAGCAGGACCTCGCCGTCGTGCAGCTCGACAGCGTGCCGAAGAACATCAAGCCCGCCACGCTCGGCGACTCCGCCAAGGTCGAGGTCGGCCAGATCGTGCTGGCCATGGGCAACCCCCTCGGGCTGTCCAGCAGCGTCACCCAGGGCATCGTCTCAGCCGTGGGCCGCACGGTCAGCGAGGGCCGCGGCGGGGGCGGCACGGGCGCGACGATCTCCAACATGGTGCAGACGTCCGCGGCCATCAACCCCGGCAACAGCGGCGGCGCCCTCGTGAACCTCGCCGGTCAGGTCATCGGCATCCCGACGCTGGCCGCCACCGACCCGGAGCTGGGGCAGGGCGCCGCGCCCGGCATCGGCTTCGCGATCCCCGCCGCGACGGTGCGCACCATCGCCGGGCAGATCGTCAGAAGCGGCAAGGTCACCGACTCCGGCCGGGCCGCGCTGGGCATCACCGCGCGGACCATCGTCGGCCAGGACTTCGCGCCGGCCGGGGTCGCGGTCGTCTCCGTCACCCGGGGCGGCGCCGCCGACAAGGCGGGTCTGAAGGCCGGCGACATCATCACGCGGGTGAACAAGAGCCCGATCACGACCATGCAGTCGCTGACCGAGGCCCTCGCGGCGCTCAAGCCGGGCGACCGGGCCGACGTGACGTACGACCGGGACGGCTCGGAGCACACGGCGAACGTGACCCTGGGCGAGATGTGACCCGCGGCCCGGCACCCCGCGGGGTGCCGGGCCCGGATGTCAGCCGTCGACGGCCGCCCGCAGGCTCATCCGGTAGATCTCCGTGCCGTCCTCGAACAGCGTGACCTGCTCGGCCCCGCCGTCGAGGAGGTCCTTCCAGACCTCGCCGATCCAGGACTCCGCGTCCCCTTGCGTAGTGAAGTCCTCCGGCTCCACCGAGGGCGACGTCTCCGTCCCGTCGGCCTTCTCGAACCGCCACACCCACGCCATGTCCGCCTCCTGGGCCTTCGCTAGCCGAACCGCAAGTCCATGTGCTGTGCAGCGCAGCCTAGGCCGTGTGCGGCAGATCTTGTACGCCCCTTCCGCACCGCTCCGTCCACGCCCGGGCCACGAAGCGCGGCGAAGGGGTGAGCCCCGCGCGCCCGTGCCCGGCGGACGCGAGACGATCAGTGCGTGGAACTGACTCTGCTCGGCACCGGAGCCCCCGACGGGCTGCCGCGCCCCGCCTGCCCCTGCGCGTCGTGCGCCACCGCCGTCGGCGACGACGCGCGGGCCGCGACGGCGCTGCTCGTCGACGGGGCGCTGCTCCTGGACCTCACCCCGGGCCCGGCCTTCGCGGCCGCGCGGGCGGGGCGGTCGATCGCGGGGGTGCGGCAGGTGCTGCTCTCGCACCCGCACGACGGGCCCTCGGTGGAGTTCCCGGCCGGGCTGCCCGCGCCGGTGCGGGTCCCCGACGGGCGCGAGCTGTCGCTGATCAGCGGGCACAAGGTGCGGGCGATGGCCCTGGACTCCCCGGGCACCGGCTACGAGGTGACGTCTCCCGAAGGCGAGCGCCTGCTCTACCTCCCGCCGGGCGGCGCCCCGGCCGGGCCGGTGGGGGCGAAGCCGTACGACATGGTGCTGCTCGACGTCACCGGGCGGCCCGACGCGCTGGCCCGGCTGCGCGGCGCGGGCGCGGTCGCCGCGACGACCGACGTGCTCGCCGTCCACCTCGACCACGACGTGCCGCCGGGCCGCGAGCTGCACCGGCGGCTGGCCGCCGCGGGCGCGCGGGCCGTGCCGGACGGCACGACGCTGGTCGTCGGCGACTACCACGCGGTGCCGGACCTGCCGCGCCGGACGCTCGTCCTGGGCGGCGCCCGGTCGGGCAAGTCGGTGGAGGCGGAGCGGCGGCTGGAGTCCTTCCCCGACGTGCTGTACGTGGCCACCGGCGGCACGCGCGAGGGCGACGCCGACTGGGCGGCCCGGGTGGCCCTGCACCGCGAGCGCCGCCCGGGTTCCTGGCGTACGGCGGAGACCTGCGACCTCGTCCCGCTGCTGGCCGCCGACGGCCCTCCGCTGCTGATCGACTGCCTCTCGCTGTGGCTGACGGACGCGATGGACTCCGTCGGCGCCTGGGACGACGCGACGTGGTCCAACGGCGGCTCCGCCGCGCTCGCCGCCCGGGTGGACGCCCTGGTGGCGGCCCTGCGCGCGACGTCCCGCACGGTGGTGGCCGTCAGCAACGAGGTGGGCTCGGGCGTCGTCCCCGCGACCGCCTCGGGCCGCCGCTTCCGCGACGCGCTGGGCCGGCTCAACGCGGCGGTCGCGGGCGAGTGCGAGCAGGTGGTGCTGGTGGTGGCGGGACAGGCGCTGCCTCTGCGCTGACCTGGACCGGGAGCCTTCCCGCCGGCCCGCCCGGCGGCGGCCGCGGCGCGAACTCCGGGGCGGTGGCGGGAAAGCGTGGCGCACCCACAGGGATACCCCCCGCCCCCACGGGTAGTGTTGCGCGGATGAGCGGTCTGAATCTTGATGACTTCGCCACCCTGATCGAGCGCCCCGACCCCGGCGTCCGCAGGGATGCCGAAGCACGGCGGGAGCGCCTCGCGCCCCGCCCGGGGGCCCTGGGCCGGCTGGACGAGCTGGGCGAGTGGCTCGCCGCGGCGCAGGGCTCGGTACCGGTCAAGCCGGTCGAGCGGGTCACGGCGCTGCTGTTCGCGGGCGACCACGGCGTCGCCGAGCTGGGCGTCTCGGCGGGCCCGAAGGGGGGCGCCCACGAGCTCGTACGGGCGGCCCTGGACGGGCGGAGCACCGGCGCGGTCCTGGCGCGGCGGGCCGGGGCGCGGCTGCGCGTCGTCGACATGTCGGTGGACTGCGACCCGGCGGAGCTGCCCGAGGACGTCACGCGGTACCGCGTGCGCCGTGGCTCGGGCCGGATCGACGTCGAGGACGCGCTGACGGCCGAGGAGGCCGAGGCGGCGTTCCGCGCGGGCATGGCGATCGCCGACGAGGAGGCCGACTCGGGCACCGACCTGGTGGTCCTGGGCGACCTCAGCGTGGGCGGCACCACCGCGGCGGGCACCCTGATCGGCGCGCTGTGCGGCACGGACGCCTCCGTGGTGACCGGCCGGGGCGGCGCGGGCATCGACGACCTGGCGTGGATGCGCAAGTGCGCCGCGATCCGGGACGCGCTGCGCCGGGCCCGCCCGGTGCTGGGCGACCAGCTCCAGCTGCTGGCGGCGACCGGCGGCGCGGACCTCGCCGCGGCCACGGGCTTCCTGCTGCAGAGCGCGGTGCGCCGGACGCCGGTCATCCTCGACGGGGTGGTCTCGGCGGCGTGCGCGCTCGTGGCGCAGCGGGTGGCGTTCCGGGCGCCGGACTGGTGGCTCGCCGGGCAGTCGAGCGGCGATCCGGCCCAGGCGAAGGCGCTCGACCGGATGGCTCTCAACCCTTTGCTCGATCATGGCGTCACAGTGGGCGAGGGGACAGGGGCGCTGCTCGCACTGCCATTGGTGCAGGCGGCCGCGGCCCTGGCGGCGGAACTCCCGGAGCGTGACTGAGGGGCCTGGGTGACCAGGGGTCCGTCCGACGCCGGAATTCCACCGTAGAAGGTGCCCCATATGCTCACTTTTCATGGGAGAAGCTCGCTTGACTCCGGATGAGGGAACGCCGGCCGGCGGTGTCTGGCCGCGACGTTCCGCCACGTTCGCCGTGTGGTATCTGCGCGTGGTCACGTTCGTCAATCTGCTCAGCGCGGTATGGGTGTCGTTCGGGGCGGACATCCGGCGGCACAACGTCGACGAGTTCTTCACCCCGTATCTGCTGACGGCGGGCTTCGCGTCGGCGCTGTGGTCGTTCGTCATGGCGGTCACCCTGCGCCGGCGCAAGCGCGCCTCGTGGATCCTCAATCTGGTGCTGTCCGGGCTGTTCCTGGTCTTCATGGCGCTGCTCATGACCGATCCGGAGTTCAGCAGGCACGGCCTGAACTGGTTCTCCCTGGTGATGACCGGTCTCTTCGTGGCCGCGCTGATCACGGGCCGCCGCGAGTTCTACGCCAAGGGCGACCGCGCCAACCCCCGCCTCGCCACGCTCGTCGCGGCGGGCGGCCTGCTGGTCACCTCGCTGATCGCCGGGCTGCTGGTGACGGCCACCAACGAGGCCGCCGACGCCGCGCGCTCCACCTTCTGGGACCGCTGGCTCTACGGCTTCATGCGGCTGATCTCGATCTCCGTGGACGAGGAGCGCTATCCGGGCGTCTCCACGCCCAGCTGGGTGAACGTCTTCATCAACGTCATGAGCACGGCCCTGCTGCTGCTCGTGGTGTACGCGGCCTTCCGCGCCCGGCGCGCCACCGACCCGCTCACCGGCGAGGACGAGGAGCGGCTGCGCGCCCTGCTGGCCAGGCACGGCGACCGGGACTCGCTCGGCTATTTCGCGCTGCGCCGCGAGAAGAGCGTCATCTGGTCGCCCAGCGGCAAGGCGGCGGTCACCTATCGCGTGGTCGGCGGGGTCTCCCTGGCCTCCGGCGATCCGATCGGCGACCCCGAGGCGTGGCCCGGTGCCATCGAGCCCTGGCTGACCGAGGCCCGCGAGCACGGCTGGAGCCCGGCGGTGATGGGCGCGAGCGAGGAGGGCGGCACCATCTACGCCCGGCACGGCCTGAACGCCCTGGAGATCGGTGACGAGGCCATCGTGGACACCGGCGAGTTCACGCTCGACGGGCGCGCGATGCGGACCGTGCGGCAGGCGTACAACCGGGTCAAGCGCGCCGGTTACAGCGTCACCATCAGGCGCCACGAGGACATCCCCGAGGCGGAGATGGCCGAGCTGCTGCGGCGCGCCGACGACTGGCGCGACGGGGCCACCGAGCGCGGCTTCTCCATGGCGCTGGGCCGGCTCGGCGACCCCGGTGACGGCCGCTGCGTGATGCTGGAGTGCCACGACGGGAACGGCGAGCTGCGGGCGCTGCTGAGCTTCGTGCCGTGGGGCCCCAAGGGCCTGTCGCTGGACCTGATGCGGCGGGACCGGGACTCCGAGAACGGCCTGATGGAGTTCATGGTCATCGAGCTGCTCCAGCAGGCCAAGGGGCTCGGCATCACCCAGGTGTCGCTGAACTTCGCGATGTTCCGGTCCGTCTTCGAGCGGGGCTCGCGGCTGGGCGCGGGCCCGGTGCTGCGGATCTGGCGCTCGCTGCTGAGCTTCTTCTCCCGCTGGTGGCAGATCGAGTCGCTCTACCGAGCAAATGCGAAGTACCGCCCCATCTGGGAACCTCGTTTCATGCTGTTCGAGAAGAGCAGCGATCTGCTGCGGATCGGGATCGCGAGCGCCCGGGCCGAGGGCTTCCTGGAGGCTCCGGGGCTGCCGAAGTGGCTCAACCGCAAGCACCTGGAGAGCTCGCGATGAACCGCGCGGCGCTGCGTCGCGCCGCGTATACCGAATGGGGACCGCTCGTCGGCACCGTCCGGCGGGCCCTGGCGCGCGGGAAGCTGCGCGCGGTCCCGATGACGCTCACGGCCGTGGTCCTGACCTCGGTCTTCCAGCTGGTGCAGAACCAGTCCTGGGGCTTCCAGCCGGTGCAGAAGCTGGGCTCCGTGCAGGCGCGGCTGCCCTGGTGGCTGGCGCTGCTGCGAACCCCGCTGTCGCTGTTCGTCCCCGCGCTGGACCTGCCGGTGTGGGGCGCGCTGGCCCAGATCCTGCTGGTCTTCGGCATCGCGGAGATCTGCCTGGGCAAGTGGCGCACACTCGCCATCGCGTACGTCGCCACGCTCGCCGGGACGATGTACGCGCGGCTGGCCATCCACATCGGCCCGGACTCCGTCCTCGGCCTGCCGCCCGACGCGGCCAAGATCATCGACACCGGGCCCTCGGCCGCGGTGGTCGGGCTCGCGGTGTACGTCTCCTGGCGCTACCGGGCCTGGTTCACCTGCGCCACGGTGGTGCTGGCCATGGTCGGGGAGGCCCTGATCAAGCCCAACCTGGCGGGCAAGGAGCACATAGCGGCGGTCCTGGCGATGCTCGTGCTGTGCGTCGCCGACGAGGTGCGCAGGCGGCGCAAGCCGGGCGCGGACGCGTACGAGGAGGCCGTCGGTCAGCGGTCCGGGGCGCCCGCGAGCAGATCGTGGAGACGGTTGCGCACGGCGGCCCACCGCGCGTCGTGGCGGTAGGCGCGCACCCGGGCCCTGCGGCGGGCCCGTGGGCGGTGGCGGTAGAAGCGCCGGGCCCACGGTGACCCGGGCCGGGCCAGCCGCACCGCGCCGACCAGGGCCACCAGCGGCACCACACAGCCGATCACGGCGATCCGCGGCTTGCCCTTGGCGAGGGCGAAGAGGGCGATCACGAAGTTGGTCACGAAGTTGGTGATCACGATGCTGCGGTTCTGGAGCTCGTCCGGGGTCAGCTCGTTGACGCCGAACGGCAGGAAGCCGGAGAGCACCAGCCCGACCAGGGCCGCCGTCATCACCACGACCTCGACGCTCTTGCGGCCCTGCTCCGTCCAGTAGACGTCGTCCAGGTGCAGGACGAGCGCGAACTCGTCCAGCACCAGCCCGGCGCCGGTGCCGAAGAGGACGGCGGAGACCGAGGCGCCGAAGCCGTGCCGGCCCTCCGCGACCGCTCCGAAGCCGCCGACGACCATCAGGACGATGCCGGGCACCACATGGTGCACATGCAGACCGCCGGGGCTGATGTTGCGGAAGGGGCCCCGGCCCGCCCGGATCAGCCGGGTGATCACCCGGGTCACCAGGAACGTCATGACGAAGGCGGTCAGCGCGAGCAGCAGGGGCAACTTGCCCGGTTCGACAATGTTGCGCGCCCACCAGTGCCCCATGGATCTCCCGCTCCCGAACGCCTCTCACCAGCAAACCTACTGCGCTCAGGGGGCGGGATAGGGTGCCCGCGATGACCGACACGACTTCAGCTCACGCGACCCCCGGCGAGGCGCTCCGGTTCGCCTTCGGCACCCTGACCGTCCTGCCCGTGCGGGTCTCCCGCTGGGACCGGGCGGCGGCGCGCGGCGGCATGCTCGCGGCGCCG
Organism: Streptomyces sp. NPDC025618; assembly: GCF_055558795.1. NCBI lineage: Bacteria > Bacillati > Actinomycetota > Actinomycetes > Kitasatosporales > Streptomycetaceae > Streptomyces > Streptomyces sp. NPDC025618. The sequence continues at coordinate 275,316 of NZ_JBVHLW010000001.1, forward strand.
CTGGCGGGGCTGGCCGTGGGCGTCGCCGCGGGTGCGGCGGGGCTGCTGTTCCTGCTGCTCGGCACGGGCGCGCCGGTCGCGGCCGTGGCCACGGTCGCGGTGCCCGCCGTCCTCACCCGCGCCCTCCACCTGGACGGCCTCGCGGACGTCGCCGACGGCCTGGGCAGCGGCAAGCCCGCACAGGACGCGCTGCGCGTCATGAAGCGCTCCGACATCGGGCCCTTCGGCGTCGTCACCCTGCTGCTGGCCCTCCTCGGCCAGGTGGCGGCGCTCGCCTCGCTCTACGCCGCGTCCCCGGCCCGCGGCGCGCTCGCGGCCGCCACGGCCGCCCTCGCCGCCCGCTGCTCGCTGACCCTCGCCTGTCGGACCGGCGTCCCGGCGGCACGGCCCGAGGGACTGGGCGCGGCCGTGGCTGGCGTCGTACGGACCCGGTCCGCGGTGGCGGTGGCGGCGCTGGTGAGCTGCGCGGCCGCGGCCGCGGGGTGGCAGGCCGGGCCATGCGGAGCGCTGCGCGCGGGGGTCGCGGTGGCGCTCGCCCTCATGGCGGGTGAGCTGCTGCTACGGCACTGCGTACGCCGCTTCGGCGGAGTGACGGGCGATGTTTTCGGGGCCCTCGCGGAGACCTCGGCGACGGCGGCTCTGGTCGTCCTGACCATGGGCTGACCGCCGGGCGGCGCCCGCGCGCCCGGCGGCGGTCGCGGCCGAAGAAGGATCCCACCGGGAGGCCGCACCCCGGCATCGCCCGCGAGACGCATACGATGCGCAGGGTGCGGCCGGCCCACCCATCGGCCGAAAACTCAAACGGAAGTAGGGACCCCACCACCGTGTCTGCTCTGACTCTCAGCACATCCAGTGCGGCGACGCTCCGCGCGGACGCCATCGTCATCGGCGTGGCGAAGGGCCCCAAGGGCCCGGTCGTCGCGTCCGGCGCCGAAACCGTGGACAAGGCGTTCGACGGCAAGCTCGCCGCCGTCCTGGACACCCTCGGCGCCACCGGCGGCGAGGGCGAGACGACCAAGCTCCCCGCGCCGTCCGGGCTCAAGGCCCCGCTCGTGCTGGCGGTGGGGCTGGGCGACGCCCCGGCCAAGGACGAGGGCTTCGGCCACGAGGCCCTCCGCCGCGCCGCCGGCTCCGCGGCCCGCGCGCTGACGGGCGTCAAGAAGGCCGGGTTCGCCCTGCCGGTGGAGGACGCCGAGGCGGCCGCGGCCGTCGCCGAGGGCGCGCTGCTCGGCGCGTACTCCTTCGTGCCGGTCGACGGCGGCAAGAAGAACGCCGACAAGTCCGGCAAGAACGCCCCGCTCGGCGAGGTCGCGCTGCTGGGCGCCAAGCCCCGCGACAAGGCGTTCAAGGCGGCCGCCGAGCGGGCGGCCGCGCTGGCCGAGGAGATGAACCGGGCCCGCGACCTGGTCAACCTCCCGCCGAACGACCTCACCCCGAAGTCCTTCGCCACAACGGCCCAGGCCGCGGGCAAGGAGCACGGCTTCAAGGTCGAGGTGCTGGACGAGAAGGCGCTGCTCAAGGGCGGCTTCGGCGGCATCATGGGCGTCGGCCAGGGCTCCGCCAACCCGCCGCGGCTGGTGCGCCTCGGCTACACCCACCCCAAGGCCGAGAAGACGCTCGCGCTGGTCGGCAAGGGCATCACCTACGACTCGGGCGGCATCTCGCTCAAGCCGGCCGGCCACAACGAGACGATGAAGTGCGACATGGCCGGCGCCGCCGCCGTGTTCGCCGCGGTCGTCACCGCCGCGCGGCTCGGCCTGCGGGTCAACGTGACCGGCTGGCTGGCGCTCGCCGAGAACATGCCGTCCGGCACCGCCGCCCGCCCGGGTGACGTGCTGCGGATGTACGGCGGCAAGACCTGCGAGGTCCTCAACACCGACGCCGAGGGCCGCCTGGTCATGGGCGACGCCCTGGCCCGCGCCTCGGAGGAGAACCCCGACGCGCTCGTGGACGTCGCCACCCTGACGGGTGCCATGGTGTCCGCGCTCGGCAATCGCACGTTCGGCGTCATGGCCAACGACGACGCGTTCCGCACCTCGGTCTACGAGATCGCCGAGGAGAGCGGCGAGCAGGCGTGGCCGATGCCGCTCCCGGCCGAGCTGCGCAAGGCCATGGACTCGCCCGTCGCCGACTTCGCCAACATCGGCGAGCGGATGGGCGGCGGCCTGTCCGCGGGCCTCTTCCTGAAGGAGTTCGTGGGCGAGGGCATCCCGTGGGCCCACCTGGACATCGCCGGTCCCGCGTACCACGAGAGCGCCCCCTTCGGCTACACCCCGAAGGGCGGCACGGGCTCCGGGGTTCGCACCCTGGTCCGCCTGGCGGAGCACATCGCCGACGGCGACCTCGGCTGAGCCGGATCGGACTCGCGTGCGAAATGTGCGGCCCCGAGCGTTTCGCCCGGGGCCGTCCGGCATTCGTTCGCCCGTAACGAAATCCACACCTCGTACGCGCGAGTAACCCCCGAAGGTGACGCATCAGTCTCCCCGGAGCCCCCGCCCGGCGTCCCGCCGTCCGTCAACAAGTGCGAAGATGTTGTCTCGGCAGGACAGGGCCCCATTGACCCAGGGCCGAAGCAAAAGCGGCCGAACAACAGCCGCCGCCCGGTCAGAGACGACCGGCTCCGGCGTATTCCATGCATGGAGGACGTGACGTGGCGAACGACGCCAGCACCGTTTTCGACCTAGTGATCCTCGGAGGCGGTAGCGGCGGTTACGCCGCTGCCCTGCGCGGAGCGCAGCTGGGTCTGGACGTCGCTCTGATCGAGAAGAACAAGCTCGGCGGCACCTGCCTGCACAACGGCTGCATCCCCACCAAGGCGCTGCTGCACGCCGGTGAGATCGCCGACCAGGCCCGCGAGGCCGCGCAGTTCGGTGTCAAGGCCACCTTCGAGGGCATCGACATCGCGGGCGTCCACAAGTACAAGGACGACGTGATCGCCGGCCTGTACAAGGGCCTCCAGGGTCTGGTCGCCTCCCGCAAGGTGACCTACATCGAGGGCGAGGGCCGCCTGTCCTCCCCGACCTCCGTCGACGTGAACGGCCAGCGCATCCAGGGCCGCCACATCCTGCTGGCGACCGGCTCCGTGCCGAAGTCGCTGCCGGGCCTGGAGATCGACGGCAACCGCATCATCTCCTCGGACCACGGCCTGACCCTGGACCGCGTGCCGAAGTCCGCGATCGTCCTGGGCGGCGGCGTCATCGGCGTCGAGTTCGCGTCCGCGTGGAAGTCCTTCGGGACCGACGTCACGATCGTCGAGGGCCTCAAGCACCTCGTCCCGGTCGAGGACGAGAACAGCTCCAAGCTGCTGGAGCGCGCCTTCCGCAAGCGCGGCATCAAGTTCAACCTCGGCACCTTCTTCCAGAAGGCGGAGTACACCGCCGACGGCGTGAAGGTCACCCTTGCGGACGGCAAGGAGTTCGAGGCCGAGATCCTGCTCGTCGCCATCGGCCGCGGCCCGGTCTCGCAGGGCCTGGGCTATGAGGAGCAGGGCGTCGCGATGGACCGCGGCTACGTCCTGGTCGACGAGTACATGCAGACCAACGTGCCGACGATCTCGGCCGTCGGTGACCTCGTCCCGACGCTCCAGCTCGCGCACGTCGGCTTCGCCGAGGGCATCCTGGTGGCGGAGCGACTGGCCGGTCTCAAGCCCGTGCCGATCGACTACGACGGCGTGCCCCGGGTGACGTACTGCCACCCCGAGGTCGCCTCCGTGGGCATCACCGAGGCCAAGGCCAAGGAGATCTACGGCGCGGACAAGGTCGTCGCTCTGAAGTACAACCTCGCGGGCAACGGCAAGAGCAAGATCCTCAAGACCGCGGGCGAGATCAAGCTCGTCCAGGTCAAGGACGGTGCCGTCGTCGGCGTCCACATGGTCGGTGACCGTATGGGTGAGCAGGTCGGCGAGGCCCAGCTGGTCTACAACTGGGAGGCGCTGCCGGCCGAGGTCGCGCAGCTCATCCACGCGCACCCGACGCAGAACGAGGCTCTCGGCGAGGCCCACCTGGCCCTGGCCGGCAAGCCGCTGCACGCGCACGACTAATTCCCGAGCGCACCATCATCCGCACTACTCGTAAGGAGCAACCGCAACCATGGCGGTTTCCGTAACACTGCCGGCGCTCGGCGAGAGCGTGTCCGAGGGCACCGTCACCCGCTGGCTCAAGGCCGAGGGTGAGCGTGTCGAGGCCGACGAGCCGCTGCTCGAGGTCTCCACCGACAAGGTCGACACCGAGATCCCGGCGCCCGCGTCCGGCATCCTGGCCTCCATCAAGGTCGCCGAGGACGAGACGGTCGAGGTCGGCGCCGAGCTGGCCATCATCGACGACGGCACCGGTGCCCCGGCCGAGGCTCCGGCCCCGGCCGCCGCCGAGGCCCCCGCCGCTCCGGCCGAGGCTCCCGCCCCGGTCGCCGAGGCCCCTGCCGCCCCCGCCCCCGCCGCCGCCCCGGCCGAGGAGGCCCCCGCGGCCGCCCCCGCCGGTGCCGCCGAGGGCACCCCGGTCGTGCTCCCCGCCCTGGGCGAGTCCGTGACCGAGGGCACCGTCACCCGCTGGCTCAAGGAGGTCGGCGAGACGGTCGAGGTCGACGAGCCGCTGCTCGAGGTCTCCACCGACAAGGTCGACACCGAGATTCCCGCCCCGGTCGCCGGCGTCCTGCTGGAGATCGTCGTCGGTGAGGACGAGACCGCCGAGGTCGGCGCCAAGCTCGCCGTCATCGGTGCCGCGGGTGCCGCTCCGGCCGCCGCTCCGGCTCCGGCCGCGCCGGCCCCCGCCGCCGCCCCGGCCCCCGCCGCCGAGGCCCCCGCCGCTCCGGCTGCCCCGGCTCCGGCCGCTGCCCCGGCTCCGGCTCCGGCCGCCCCGGCTCCCGCCGCCGCTCCGGCTCCGGCTGCCGCTCCGGCCCCGGCCGCGCCCGCTCCGGTGGCCGCGCCCGTCACCCCGGCCCCGGCCGCCGCTGCCGCGACCGACGGCGCTTACGTCACCCCGCTGGTGCGCAAGCTCGCCGCCGAGAACGGCGTGAACCTCGCGGCCGTCCAGGGCACCGGTGTCGGTGGCCGCATCCGCAAGCAGGACGTCATCGCCGCCGCCGAGGCCGCCAAGGCCGCGCCGGCCCCGGCCGCCGCCCCCGCCGCCGCGCCGAAGGCCGCCGCCGCGGCCCCGTCGCCGCTGCGTGGCCAGACGGTCAAGATGACCCGCATGCGCAAGGTCATCGGCGACAACATGATGAAGGCGCTGCACGGCCAGGCGCAGCTCACCTCCGTGGTCGAGGTGGACATCACCAAGATCATGAAGATGCGCGGCAAGGCCAAGGACGCGTTCGCGCAGCGTGAGGGCGTCAAGCTCTCCCCGATGCCGTTCTTCGTCAAGGCCGCCGTCCAGGCGCTGAAGGCCCACCCGGTCGTCAACGCCCGGATCAACGAGGAAGAGGGCACCATCACCTACTTCGACTCCGAGAACGTCGGCATCGCCGTCGACTCGGAGAAGGGCCTGATGACCCCGGTCATCAAGGGTGCGGGTGACCTCAACATCGCGGGCATCGCCAAGAAGACCGCGGAGCTGGCCGGCAAGGTCCGCTCCAACAAGATCACGCCGGACGACCTCGCCGGCGCGACCTTCACGATCAGCAACACCGGCTCGCGCGGTGCGCTGTTCGACACGGTCATCGTGCCCCCGAACCAGGTCGGCATCCTGGGCATCGGCGCGACCGTCAAGCGCCCGGTGGTCGTCGAGACCCCCGAGGGCACGGTCATCGCCGTCCGCGACATGACCTACCTGTCGCTCTCCTACGACCACCGCCTGGTGGACGGCGCCGACGCGGCCCGTTACCTGTCGGCCGTCAAGGAGATCCTGGAGGCCGCCGAGTTCGAGACCGAGATCGGTCTGTAGATCCTCGCCTCCCCCAGGGCAGCCTGAAGGGCGCGGCCCCGGTCCCGTACTGCGGTACGGGCCGGGGCCGCGCCCTTCGCCGTCCCGCGGCTTTACGCTCCCGAAACCAGCCGGGCCGCGAGCGGCGTCCACCTCCCGGGAATAATGGCGTCCGGTCCGATCCGGGCCCGCCCCTAAGGAGCCCCCATGGCCACACCCGTCGTGCATTCGCTGCGTGAGCAGATCCGCGAGCACATCCTCGAGGGAATCATCAGCGGCCGCTGGCAACCGGGCGAGCGGATCGTGGAGCGCCGGATCGCCGCCGAGCTGGCGGTGAGCCAGACGCCCGTCCGGGAGGCCCTGCGCGAGCTGGAGTCGCTGCGGCTGATCGAGTCGGTGCCCAACAAGGGCGTACGCGTCCGCGGCCTCACCGCCACCGACCTCAAGGAGAGCTACCCGGTGCGGGCGGGCCTGGAGCGGCTCGCGGCCGAGCTGGCGGCGCCCGTGCTCGCCGAGGACGACGCGACGCTGCGGCCGGAGGTGGAGGCGCTCTACGCCGCGGACCGCTCGGGCGACGGCGAGGCGCAGGTGCGGCACACGGTGGCCTTCCACCGGGAGATCGTCAGGGCGGCCGGGAACGCCGTCCTGCTGCACACCTGGGAGTCGCTGGGCATCGAGGTGTGGACGACCCTGTCGATCCGCTGGCTGAGCCCGGAGCCGCGGTCGTACGCCGAGGACCACGCGGAGATCGTGGAGGCGTTCAAGCGGCGCGATCCGGAGATCGGCGAGCTGCTGAAGACCCACGTCCTGAGCTGCGCGCCACGGATCTGACCCCCCGGTCTCCGCTGCGCGGGAAAGTTTTTCCACGCCCGGCATTGATCGATCATCGATCAGAGGCGTATCGTCTCCGCGGGACGCATCGCGTCCCGGTCATCCGGTCCTTCCGGTGCGAGCCCCGCCATGGCGCCCTGTCCTGTGACACGGCGAGGCTCGACGGTGAGGGCAGGACTCCGCGCGCCTTCCATGCCCTGGCCGACGCGCGGAGTCCTGTCGTCGCCGCAACCGCCAGGCCACCGGAAACCGTAAGGCCGGTGGAAACCGTAAGGCCGGTGCCGCTGGGCATGATGAACGCATGCGCGCGGCCAGGCTGATCAAATTGGTGCTGCTCCTCCAGTCCCGGACGTCGATGACGGGGTCCGAGCTGGCGCGGCAGCTGGAGGTCTCGGAGCGTACGGTCGCCCGGGACGTCCTCGCCCTGTCCGAAGCGGGCGTCCCCGTCTACGCCGACCGCGGCCGGTCCGGCGGCTACCGCCTCATCGGCGGTTACCGCACCCGGCTGACCGGTCTCGGGCGCACGGAAGCCGAGGCGCTGTTCCTCTCCGGCGTGCCCTCCGCGCTGCGCGAGATGGGCCTCGCCGACGCCGCCTCCGCCGCCCGGCTCAAGGTCTCCGCCGCGCTCCGGCCCGAGCTGAACGATGCCTCCGCGAGCGCGGCCCAGCGCTTCCACCTGGACGCCCCCGGCTGGTGGCAGCCGGCCGAACCGCCCGAGCTGCTGCCCGCGATCGCCGACGCGGTGTGGGACGACCGCCGGCTGACGGCCCGCTACCTCAGGCGCGACGCCGAGGTGGAGCGCGACCTCGACCCGTACGGCCTCGTCCTGAAGGCCGGGGTCTGGTATCTCGCGGCCCGCGCGGTGGACACGCGGGAATTCCGCGTCTACCGCGTGGACCGCTTCACCGCGGTGACGGCCGGGGAGGAACGGTTCCTCCGCTCCGACGCCTTCGACCTGCCGGTCTTCTGGGAGGAGCGGGCGGCGGAGTTCACCCGGTCCCTGCTGCGCGAGCGCGCCGTGCTCCGCCTCACCCCCGAGGGCGCCCGCCGCCTCCCCCACGTCACCGACCGCACGGCGGCCCGCGAGGCGGTCGAGGCCGCGGGCCCGCCGGACGAGCGGGGCCGGATCACGGTCACCCTGGGCGTGGAGTCGCTGGAGGTGGCCTACGAGCAGCTGCTCGCCCTGGGCCCGGAGGCCGAGGTGCTGGCTCCCGGGCCGCTGCGTGAACGGTTCGCCTCGGCGGCGGCGCGCGGCGCGGAGCTGTACGGGCCGGAGGGCGCGTCCTGAGCGGGGTGGAGCCCACCGCGGGCGCGGGGAGGCGTCGGCGCGCGGCTCCGCCGCGTGGGCGCGCCCGGCCACGACGGCGCCCGGACGACCGACGGCACCTGGCACTGCTTCCGGCGGAGCGTCTAGCGGTAGTCCGCCACCCGCCCCTCCTTGCCGCCGAGGACCACGTCCTTGAAGTACGCGAAGCAGTCCGGCCGCGATCCGTCCACGTCGGTGAACCCGTACTCCCGGGCCAGTTCGCCGCTGGAGAGGGACGCGCCGTTCCAGCGGGCCCTGTCCGGGTCGGCCGCGAGGTGCGCGACCGCCCGCCCGATGAGCGCCGGCGACTCCGAGATCGCGAAATGCGGATCCTCGCGCACCGCGTCGCGCCACGTCTCCTCGGTCACCCCGAAGTGGTCGAGCATCGCCTCCGACCGCAGGAAGCCGGGCGTGAGCGAGAGGGCGGTCCCGCCGTACTCCTTCAGCTCTTCCGCGAGGCCGCGTGCCATCCGGATCGGCCCGTACTTCGCGAGGTCGTAGAAGAGGTTGCCGCGGTAGGCGGCGTTGAACTCCTCCGTGCCGTCGGTGATCTCCACGACCAGTCCCCCGGGCCGCCGGATCAGCAGCGGCAGCGCGTGATGGCTGGTGATCGCGTGCGTCTCCAGGGAGAGGCGCAGCATGCGCAGGCCCTTGCCGAGGTCGGCGTCCCAGACCTTGGTGCCGGACTCGAGCAGGTGGTCGCCGCCCCAGACGTCGTTGACGAGCACATCGAGCCGCCCCTGTTCGCGGTCGACGCGTTCCACGAGCGCCTTGACCCGGTCCGGCTCCAGGTGGTCGGTGGGGACCGCGATGCCGGTCCCGCCCGCGGCCGTCACCAGCTCCGCGGTCTCCTCGACGGTCTCCGCCCGCCCGACCTCGCTGCGGTGGCCGCGGGTCGTGCGGCCCGTCGCGTAGACGGTCGCCCCCGCCTCGCCGAGTGCCACCGCCATGGCCCGGCCCGCTCCCCGCGTCGCTCCCGCGACCAGGGCGACCTTGCCCGCGAGCGGTCCGCCCGGTGTGCTCCGAGTGTTCACGTCCTGGTGTCCTTCCGTCGTGCCGGTGTCCTGCCGGTCTTCGCACGGGGGACCCTGCCAGCCAATCCGGACACCTCCTGTCGGGATTCGTGAGATCCCCTTCGGGCGACGCGCCGGTAACGACACGGCCGCATCCGGTCCGCTCCACGTGCGGCGCCCGGTGGTTGGCCCGATGCTGGTGCCGTGATGGACGAGACGGAGTTCTGGGAACTGATCGACGCCACCCGCGAGGCCGCCGAGGGCGACGCCGAGGACCAGGCCGATCTGCTGGTCGAGCGGCTGATGCAGCTCGACCCCGACGACGTGGTGGACTTCGCCCGGCACTTCGAGGCGCGCTACAACCGGTCCTATCTGTGGGACCTGTGGGGCGCGGCGTCCGTCCTGCTGAACGGCGCCAGCGACGACGCCTTCGACTACTTCCGCTGCTGGCTCATCGGCCAGGGCCGGGAGGTCTTCGAGGGCGGCATACACGACCCCGACCACCTCGCGGAGCTCCTGGAGGACTTCGACGACGAGGTGGACGGCGACGGGGAGGACCTGGGCTACGCGGCCGACGAGGCGTACGAACAGCTGACCGGCGCCGAGACGCCGGACCTCGCGCTGCCCGCCCCGCCGCGCGAACCCCTGGGCACGCCTTTCGACCTGGAGGACGAGTCCGTCCTGGCGGAACGCTTCCCCAGACTGTGGTCCCGCTTCAGGGAGCAGTGAGCCACCGGACAGGATGGGTACATGCGGATCGCGATCACCGGCTCGACCGGTCTCATCGGCAGGGCACTCGTACGCTCCCTCACCGCGGACGGCCATCAGGCCGTGCGCCTCGTGCGCCGCCCGCCGCGGTCCGCGACCGAGGTGGAGTGGGACCCCGAGCGGCAGTGGGTGGACACCGACGGGCTCACCGGGTGCGAGGGCGTGGTGCACCTCGCGGGGGCCGGCATCGGCGACCACCGCTGGACAGCGGCCTACAAGAAGAAGCTCCGCGACAGCCGCGTGCTGGGCACCGCCGCCCTCGCCGAGGCCCTCGCCTCCCTCGACACCCCGCCGCGCGTGCTGGTCAGCGGCAGCGCCATCGGCATCTACGGCGACACGGGCGACCGGCAGGCCGACGAGAGCACCCCGCCCGGCCACGGCTTCCTCGCCGACCTCTGCCAGGAGTGGGAGGAGGCGGCCGGGGCGGCGGCCGAGGCGGGCGTGCGCACCGTCTTCGCGCGCACCGGGCTCGTCGTCTCCCGCGACGGCGGCGCCTGGGCCAAGCTCTTCCCGCTCTTCCGGTCCGGCCTCGGCGGGCGGCTGGGCAGCGGCCGCCAGTTCTGGAGCTTCATCGCGCTGCACGACCACGTCGCCGCCCTGCGCCATCTCCTGGACACCGAAAGCCTGTCAGGGCCCGTGAACCTCACGGCGCCCGTGCCGGTCACCAACCGCGAGGTGACCGCGGTCATGGGGCGCGTGCTGCACCGGCCGACGCTGTGCACGGCGCCCGCGCCCGCGCTCAGGCTGGCGCTGGGCGAGATGGCCGGTGACGTGCTCGCGAGCCAGCGCGTACTGCCGCGGCGGCTGCTGGACTCCGGCTTCTCGTTCGCCTTCCCGGACGTCGAGAGCGCCGTACGCGCGGCGCTGACCGACACACCCTGAACACGGCCCGCCGCGGCCCTCCGGAACGTGCGACCACCGTGCGACCGTGCTCTGTCCGTGCGCGACTGTTGTTGACCGAATTTCTCTCTACGGTCGAGGCAAATCGCGCATTGCCGCTGCCCGTTGAGGGCATCAGGCCCCAGAGCGAGCGGACTTGACCCCAGGAGGGCACGTGCTCAGCAGCGCACGCGACACCGCACACGACGCCGACGTCGTCATCGTGGGGGCCGGCCTCGCCGGACTCTCCGCGGCGCACCGGCTCACTGCCGCCGGGGTGACGGTCATCGTCCTGGAGGCCGCCCCTTATGTCGGCGGACGGATGACGACCGGCCAGGTCGACGGCTTCCGGCTGGACCGCACGGCACAGCTGCTCAACACCGCCTTCCCCGAACTGCTCCGCACCCCGGGCCTGGACGCGCTCACCCTGCGCCCCTTCACCCCCGGGGTCCTGGTCCACGCCGACGGGCGCAACCAGCGCACCGGTGAACCGGGCCAGGGCAAGCGCGCGTTCACCACGGCCCGCGCCTTCGCGACGGCCGCCCGCGCCTCCCGCGCCGGCGGCCTCGACCAGGCCCGGCTCGGCACCGCCCTGGCCCGGCTGGCCGCCCTGCCCGCCCACCGGGTGCTCGCCCGCCCGGACCGGCCCACCGCCGACACCCTGGCGGGCCGCGGCCTGCCGTCCCGCACGGTCGAGGGCTTCCTGCGCCCGCTGCTGGCGTCGCTGCTGTGCGACCCGGACCTCACGACGTCCAGCCGCTGCGCCGACCTGGTGCTGCGCGGCTACGCCCGCGGCCGCCTCTGCCTGCCGGAGGGCGGCGCGGACACCGTGCCCGAGCTGCTCGCCGCGCTGCTGCCGCCCGGCACGGTCCGCACGGGCGTGCGCGCCGAGGCCGCCTGCACCACGTCCGTGAGCACGGCCGGGCACGGCGAGTTCCGCTGCCGGTCGGTGGTCGTGGCCACGGGGGCCCGGGCCGCGGCGGAGCTGATCCCGGGCCTGCGGATGCCGGGGTTCCACCCGGTGACGGTGCTGCATCACACCACCGCGGAACCCCCGCTGCGCGAGGCGTCGCTGATCATCGCGGGAGGCCGCCGCGGGCCGGTCGCGCACACGATGGTGGCCAGCGAGGTCGACCCCACCCGGGCGCCCGCGGGCCGGGCCCTGATCACCTCGACGGTGCTCGGCGCCGCGGCCGGGCTGCCCACCGCCGAACTGGACCGCGCGGCCCGCGCCCAACTCGCCCGCGTCTACGGCACGTCCACCACCGACTGGCAGCTGCTGGCCGCCCACCACGACGCGGACGCCGTCCCGGCCATGCCGGCCCCGCACGACGTACGCCGCCCGGTCCGCCTGCTGTCCGGCCTCTACGTCTGCGGCGACCACCGCGACACCAGCACCGTCCAGGGCGCCCTCTTCTCCGGCCGCCGGGCGGCACTCGCCGTCCTCCGCGACTTGGGCATCCGCGCACCACAGGACTCGGAGGAACTGCAGGCGGCGTAGGGGTGACGTGGGCCGAGGCGGGGCCGTGCTCCTGAGCGGCCCCGCCGCATGGGCCCGACGGGACCCAGGGGCGAAGCCCCGGGCCCCAGGGGCGAAGCCCCGGGCCCCAGGGGCGCGGGGAACTGCGCGACCAGCCCCCACCGGCCCGCAGCCGCGCACCGAGCCCCAGACCCCACCCCAGTGGGCGGAACGGGACCCCGGAAACGCGAAGGGGCCCAGGACCCAAGCCCCGGACCCCGTGAAGCGAGGGCACCGCTAAAGCAGAGCCACCTTCTCCCGGTAAGCCCGAACCGCGGCCGCGTCCCGATACGGCTCCAACCGCCGCTCGAAATCCCGGACATACTCCAGCGCCCGCACCGACCGCATCTCGGCCGCCTGCGCCGCCGCCTCCGCGCCCAGCGCGCACGCCTGATCCAGCTCGCCCAGCCCCAGCCGCGCCGTGGCCAGCACCACGCGGCAGAAGAGACGGCTGCGGGCGTACGCCGCGCTGCGCAGTTGCAGGGACCGCTCCGCGTGCTGCGCCGCGGCCCGGTACTGCTGGAGGTCGCGGTGACAGTGCCCGAACTCGTCGGCCAGCTGCGCCTCGTCGAAGAAGCGGGCCCAGTACGGCACCTCGTCGCCCGGCCGCGCGCTCTCCAGCGCCCGCTCCGCCCGCGCGAGCGACGCCGAGCAGGCCCGCACCTCGCCGAGCACACCGTGCCCCCGGGCCTCGACCGCGTGCAGCAGTGACTGCACCACGGACGGCGCCCCCGAGCCCACGCCCTGCTGGGCGACCCGGGCCAGCTGCACCGCCTCCCGGCCGTGCCCGAGATAGACCGCCTGCCGGCTCATGGTCACCAGCACATAGCTGCCGTAGGGCCGGTCCCCCGCCGCCTGGGCGAGCCGCAGCGCCTGGACGAAATAGCGCTGCGCCAGGCCGTGGGCGGCGATGTCGTACGACGTCCACCCGGCGAGCCGGGTGAGGTCGGCGACGGCGCCGAAGAGCCGCCGCCCGGCCGCCTCGCCGTAGGTGCCGCGGAGCATCGGCTCGGCCTCGTGCTCCAGATAGCGCACCAGGGCCTGCCGGGCGTGCCCGCCGCCGTACGCGTGGTCGAGCGTCCGGAAGAGCTCGCCCACCGACCGCAGCGCCGCGATGTCGCCCATCGAGACCCGGCCGCCGGGCCCGCGCTCGGCGTGCCGCTGGCGCGGCGGCAGCCCGCGGGACTGCGCGGGCACCCGGGCGGCGCCGTCCGTGACGGGCACGGGGGCAGCGCCGCGGGCCACGCGCTCGTCGGCCCGGCCGATCAGCCAGTCCCGGCTCGGCACCACCAGCCCCGCCGGGGTGAAGGCGATCTTCCGGAGCTCGGTATGGCTGCCGGAGTCCTTCCGCCACAGGCCGCTGACGATGTCAATGGCCTCTTCCGGCGAAGCGGCGAATTCCAGCCCGGCGTACACCGGCGCGCACGCGTCCAGCCCGAGATCCTGTGCGGACAGCCGCCGGCCGAGCCGCCGGGTGAAGACCTCGGCGATCAGCGCGGGTGTGGTGCCGCGCGGCTGCTGGCCGCGCAGCCAGCGGGTGACCGAGGTCTTGTCGTAGCGGAGGTCGAGGCCGTGCTCAAGCCCTAACTGATCGACGCGCCGCGCCAGCCCTGCGTTGGAGAAGCCAGCCTCCGCGATCAGTGCGGCGAGCTGGCGATTGGGGATGCGCTGCGGGGGTCGTTCCGTCATCAGCCTGCCGGTCTCCCTGATCGCGTTGTGGAACGGCGCGAACTTAGCGGCCGCGCAACGCCCCGATCGCCGCCTTCGCCCCGCATTCATCCGATCGTGTGAGGACAGATCAAATACGCATGGAAGGCGCCCCCGGGGCCCATGAGGGCCGGGGCGGGCCGACCGGCCGCCTGCGGCACTGCTGGCGGCCCGCCGTACAGTGGCAAGTGCGTGAGTGACAGCGTGCGGAATCGCGTGAGACGGCGTGAGACGCGCGGGAGGCACCCACGGTGCACTGCAAGGTTCGAAAAGGTTCGAAGAGGAGCTGCCGTGAGTGAGCTGCGCTTTGTCCACCTGGGCTTCGGGGCGGACGCCGTCGAGTATCAGGAGGCGTGGCAGGAGCAGCGGCGGGTGCACGCGGCCAGGTTCGCGGACGAGGTCCCGGACACCTGTCTGCTGTTGGAGCACCCGGCGGTCTACACCGCGGGACGGCGCACGGAGGACAGCGAGCGCCCCCTGGACGGCACCCCCGTGGTCGACGTCGACCGGGGCGGAAAGATCACCTGGCACGGCCCGGGGCAGCTCGTCGGCTATCCGATCCTCAAGCTGCCGCGCCCGGTGGACGTCATCGCGCACGTGCGCCGCCTGGAGGAGGCGCTCATCCGCGCCTGCGCGGACTTCGGCCTGGAGACGACCCGGGTCGAGGGCCGCAGCGGCGTATGGGTGCTGGGCGACGCCCGGGAGGGCGCCCCGGCCACCGGCGGGCTGAAGCTGGACTTCGACCCGCGGCTCGCGGACGAGGAGTTCGACCCCCGGCTCAACGGCCCGGAGTACGCCCCCTCGAACGCCGGCCAGCGCGGCGAGGACCGCAAGCTCGCGGCGATCGGCATCCGGATCGCCAAGGGCGTGACCATGCACGGCTTCGCGCTGAACTGTGACCCCGACAACACCTGGTTCGACCGGATCGTGCCCTGTGGCATCCGGGACGCGGGAGTGACCTCGCTCTCCAACGAGCTGGGACGCCGGGTGCCCGTGAGCGAGGTGGTGCCCGTGATGGAGAAGCATCTGCGAGAGGTCCTGGAGTCGGCGGAGCCCCTGCCGAGGGCGGTCTAGCGGTTACCCCGGGGCACCCCGGCGGCCCGGGGGAATGGCCCCCACCGCCCACGGGTTGTCCCACCCATAACCCACACGCGCACCCCATACGCGTAAACACGTACGAATTAACGGGCGTACCCTGGTGTCCGCCGAAGAATCGAAGCCATAGGGAGCCGGACGTGTCCGCTGTCGCACCCGACGGACGCAAGATGCTGCGCTTGGAGGTCCGGAACGCCCAGACCCCCATCGAGCGCAAGCCCGAGTGGATCAAGACCCGGGCGAAGATGGGCCCCGAGTACACCAAGATGCAGAACCTCGTGAAGAGCGAGGGCCTGCACACCGTGTGCCAGGAGGCCGGCTGTCCGAACATCTACGAATGCTGGGAGGACCGCGAGGCGACCTTCCTCATCGGTGGCGACCAGTGCACCCGGCGCTGTGACTTCTGCCAGATCGACACCGGCAAGCCGCAGGCCCTGGACCGTGACGAGCCGCGCCGCGTCGGCGAGTCCGTGGTCACCATGGACCTGAACTACGCCACCATCACCGGCGTCGCGCGCGACGACCTGCCGGACGGCGGCGCCTGGCTGTACGCGGAGACCGTGCGCCAGATCCACCAGCAGACGGCGGGCCGCGAGGGCGGCCACACCAAGGTCGAGCTGCTGGCCCCCGACTTCAACGCGGTGCCGGAGCTGCTGGAGGAGGTCTTCGCCTCCCGCCCCGAGGTCTTCGCGCACAACGTCGAGACGGTGCCGCGGATCTTCAAGCGCATCCGCCCCGGCTTCCGCTACGAGCGCTCCCTCGAGGTCATCACCAAGGCGCGCGAGGCCGGTCTGGTCACCAAGTCCAACCTCATCCTGGGCATGGGCGAGACCCGCGAGGAGGTCAGCGAGGCGCTGCGCGACCTGCACGAGGCGGGCTGTGAGCTGATCACCATCACCCAGTACCTGCGCCCCTCCCCGCGCCACCACCCCGTCGAGCGCTGGGTGAAGCCGCAGGAGTTCGTGGAGCTCAAGGACGAGGCCGACGCGATCGGCTACTCCGGCGTGATGTCCGGGCCGCTGGTCCGCTCCTCGTACCGCGCGGGCCGGCTCTTCCAGCAGGCGATGGAGCGGCGCACGGCCGCCACCTCCGCGCAGGCGCTCTGAGCGACCTGCCCGCGGGCCCCGACGCGGCCGGTACCGCCACCTGAAGGTGGGCACGGTATCGGTCGCGTCAACGTTTCATAGGTGTTTGACCAACTGGTCATCCATTGGTAACACCGTTCGGTGACGATGGAAGCACGCACCGCAGCAGTGCTCCCTCACCCGCACCGCCAGCCCCCCGCTGCTCAGTCATCCCATTCCGCTCTCCGAGGGGACCATGACATGCAGGCCGCGCCGGTACGCGCCTCTTTCGCTCCGCCCTCCGCACTGCCCGCCACCCTCTCCGTGCGGCCCCCGTCCGTCACGGGGGCCCTGCGCGCCCTGGAGGGGCTGCTGATGCGCCGCGGTCAGCGCACCGCCCGCCGGAACGCCTGGACCGCGGTGCTGGAGGACCGCCGCCGGGCCAAGGCCCGGCGCGAGGCGCAGCACCTGCTGGAGGCCGTGGCCACCCCAGGTCCGCAGGCCACGTAAACTTCGCTTTATGGCGAGGAAGGAAACATCCGAGAACCCCGGGCGACTGAAGCAGATCGCCCTGACCTACAAGATGACCAAGAAGGTCGACTCGAAGGTCGGTCTTGTCGTCGCGGCTGTGGGCATCGTCACCTTCGGTGTGCTCCTCGCCATCGGCTTCTGGATCGACCACCCGGTCTACCTGGGCATCCTGGGCTTCCTGCTGGCCTTCCTCGCGATGGCGATCGTCTTCGGACGCCGGGCCGAGCACGCCGCCTTCGGGCAGCTCGAAGGCCAGCCGGGCGCCGCTGCCGCGGTCCTGGAGAACGTCGGCCGTGGCTGGACCACGACGCCCGCGGTCGCGATGAACCGCAACCAGGACGTCGTGCACCGCGCGGTGGGCAAGGCGGGCATCGTGCTCGTCGGCGAGGGCAACCCCAACCGGGTCAAGGGCCTGCTGGCGGCCGAGAAGAAGCGCATGGCGCGCATCGTGGCGGACGTCCCGGTGCACGACATCGTGGTGGGCGACGGCGAGGGCCAGGTGCCCATCAAGAAGCTGCGCACCACGCTGCTCAAGCTGCCCCGCGTGCTGCCCGGCGCCCAGGTGACGGTCGTCAACGACCGTCTGCGGGCGCTCGGCGACCTGCTCAGCAACATGCCCATCCCGAAGGGGCCGATGCCCAAGGGCACCCGGATGCCGAAGGGCCGCTGAGGCCCGTACGCACCCCCGTACGACGACGAAGGCGGGGCGGAACCTCTCGGTTCCGCCCCGCCTTTCCGTCTCTCGCGGCCCCGGCCTTCCGCCGTCTGCCCGCCTTCTTCCGGCCCCGCGTCCCGCTCGCTCAGATGCGGACCTGGACGGCGCGGGCGAGCCGGTCGTGCAGGCCGCGGGTGTCGCGGTCCCAGATGATCGCCGGGATGCCGATCGCCAGCAGCACGCTGCGCAGCAGGACCCGCGGCAGCGAGAGCCGGCCGCCGTTCTCGCTGATCACGCGCAGTCCGAGCAGCCGCTTGCCCGGGGTGCAGCCGACCGTACCGACAGTGAGCACGCTGAGTACGAAGAAGATCAGCAGCGCCCAGTTGCCCGTCTGCTGGGCCTTGCCGCCCGCCAGGAAGGCGTAGGCGACGAGCATGCACAGCGCCCAGTCGATGAAGATCGCCGCGATGCGCCGGCCGGGCCGTGCGATCGAGCCCGGTCCGCTCTCCGGCAGTCCGAGGCGCTCCCCGCGGTAACCGAAGTCGACGCCCATCTCCTCGGCGGCCGCGCGCGGTCCGGAGAGCCATGAGCCCATTGCTTGCCTGTTGTCCACCCGACAACGGTACTGCGACCGCATACGTTCACTTCCGCCCGGGTCCGGTATTAACCGTTTCGACCCTGCTCCGCGGCGCGTTCCGGTTAACCTCGGCGAAACAAATGGGTCATGCTTGGGAAATCCCGTCTCTCTAGGGTCGGCGTCAGCGCGGCGCTGCATATGGACCCGCATATGAACGTGCCCCAACCCGCATATGGGCCGCGCCACCGAAGCAACCCCGACCGCTCGCGGCCGGGCTAGGAGGAGTTGGATGTTCCAGAACGGCGACGACGCCAAGAAGTTCATCAAGGACGAGGACGTCAAGTTCGTCGATGTCCGCTTCT
Source organism: Streptomyces sp. NPDC025618 (assembly GCF_055558795.1). NCBI lineage: Bacteria > Bacillati > Actinomycetota > Actinomycetes > Kitasatosporales > Streptomycetaceae > Streptomyces > Streptomyces sp. NPDC025618. The sequence continues at coordinate 293,478 of NZ_JBVHLW010000001.1, forward strand.
GCGACCTGCCTGGCGTGATGCAGCACTTCACGATCCCGGCGGCGGCGTTCGACCCGGCCGAGGAGCTCGCCTTCGACGGCTCCTCGATCCGCGGGTTCCAGGCCATCCACGAGTCCGACATGGCGCTCCGCGCGGACCTGTCGACGGCGCGCGTCGACCCCTTCCGCCGGGACAAGACGCTCAACATCAACTTCTTCATCCACGACCCGATCACCGGCGAGCAGTACAGCCGCGACCCGCGCAACATCGCCAAGAAGGCCGAGGCGTACCTCGCCTCCACCGGCATCGCGGACACCGCGTACTTCGGCCCGGAGGCGGAGTTCTACGTCTTCGACAGCGTCCGCTTCGAGACCAGCGCGAACCAGTCCTTCTACCACATCGACTCCGAGGCAGGCGCCTGGAACACCGGTGCGGAGGACAACAACCGCGGCTACAAGGTCCGCTACAAGGGCGGTTACTTCCCGGCCCCGCCGGTCGACCACTTCGCCGACCTGCGCGCCGAGATCTCCCTGGAGCTGGAGGCGTCCGGCCTCCAGGTCGAGCGCCAGCACCACGAGGTCGGCACGGCCGGCCAGGCGGAGATCAACTACAAGTTCAACACGCTGCTCGCCGCGGCCGACGACCTGATGCTCTTCAAGTACATCGTGAAGAACGTCGCCTGGCGCAACGGCAAGACCGCGACCTTCATGCCGAAGCCGATCTTCGGTGACAACGGCTCGGGCATGCACGTCCACCAGTCGCTGTGGAGCGGCGGCGAGCCGCTCTTCTACGACGAGCAGGGCTACGCGGGCCTCTCGGACACCGCCCGCTACTACATCGGCGGCATCCTCAAGCACGCCCCGTCGCTGCTGGCCTTCACCAACCCGACGGTGAACTCCTACCACCGCCTGGTCCCCGGCTTCGAGGCCCCGGTCAACCTGGTCTACTCGCAGCGCAACCGCTCCGCCGCGATGCGCATCCCGATCACGGGCTCCAACCCGAAGGCCAAGCGCGTCGAGTTCCGCGCGCCGGACCCGTCCTCGAACCCCTACCTCGCCTTCTCGGCCCTCCTCCTGGCCGGCCTCGACGGCGTCAAGAACAAGATCGAGCCGGCCGAGCCGATCGACAAGGACCTCTACGAGCTCGCCCCCGACGAGCACGCGAACGTCCCCCAGGTCCCCACGTCCCTCCCGGCGGTCCTCGAGGCCCTCGAGGCGGACAACGAATACCTCCAGGCGGGCGGCGTCTTCACCTCCGACCTGATCGAGACCTGGATCGACTACAAGCGCACCCAGGAAATCGCCCCGATCCAGCTGCGGCCGCACCCGCACGAGTTCGAGATGTACTTCGACCTCTAGATCGGCGTCGCCGTCACGCACGAGGGCCGCTGTCTCCTTTCCGGAGACGGCGGCCTTCGCGCTGTCCGGGGGCGCGGATGCCTACGTCTTCGAGGTGGCCGGCGCTCCGCGCCCCCTCCTCAGCCGGCCATGAGTGTGCGTACCAGAGCGCACGTCGTGTCCGAGGGGGCGTGGACGCCTATCTGGGCCGCCGCTGTGCGGATGCGGCGGTTGTCGGCCCTGTCGGGGGTGTAGACGCCCGAGTGGAGCAGGGCGATCGCGAGGCGCATGGCCTTCAGGCGGCGGTTGTGGGTCTCGTACCACTCGCGGGGCTGCTCGGCGGGCAGGCGCTTCTTCGGCAGGGTCGGGAGACTGGGCAGGTTCGGGTGAGGTGGTGCGGCTGTGGGCATCGGCATCCTCCTGACACGTGTGTGAGCCCTCGCTCAACACCTCCTATTTTACTGCCGGGCACTGACAATCGGCCCAGGTCAAACGCCACTTGAGGGCTCTCGCGGTACGGTGTCCGGCATGGAGATCTGGATCAATCCCGCCTGTTCCAAGTGCCGTGGCGCGCTGTCGTTGCTCGACGCGGAAGGGGCCGAATACACCGTCCGCCGCTATCTGGAGGACGTACCGAGCGCCGAGGAGATCGGCGCCGTGCTCGGCCGGCTCGGGCTGGAGCCGTGGGACATCACGCGGACGCAGGAAGCGGAGGCCAAGGAGCTCGGGGTGAAGGACTGGCCGCGCGACGCGGGGTCGCGGGACCGCTGGATCGCGGCGCTCACGGAGCACCCGAAGCTGATCCAGCGGCCGATCATCACGGCGGACGACGGTTCCGCGGTGGTGGGCCGTACGGACGAGGCGGTGCGGGAGGCGCTGGGCAGGTCGGCGAAGCGCTGATCCCGTCGCCGGGGGGGGGGGGGGGGGGGGGGGGGGGGGGGGGGGGGAAGGGGGGGGGGGGGGGAGGGGGGGGAAGGGGGGGGGGGGGGGGGGGGAGGGAAGGGAGAGGCAGAGTGAGGGGGAGGGGGGGGCCCCCCGAGCGTCCCCCCCCCCCCCCCCCCTCCCTCCCCCCCCCCCCCCCCCCCCCCCCCCCCCCCCCCGCCACGCGCCTTGAACGCATTCGACCATTACCGTAAGTAATTCGTTCACCTCAAAGCCGCTTCCAAGTAAGCCCGGCTGATTTGATGTTGACGGTTCGTCTGTTTCACCCCCGACCCCCAGGGAGACGCAGTGCCGCACATCAAGTCCGCGAAGTCCGCGAGAATCATCGCCACCGCCCTCGCCGCGGTGGCGATATCCGCGGCACTGCCGCAAACGGCTCGGGCCGCATCGGCGGACGGTTCCGTTCCGGAGCTGAGGGTGCTGACGTACAACACCTTCCTGATGAGCAAGAACCTCTATCCGAACTGGGGTCAGGACCACCGGGCCGAGGCGATTCCCGCAGCCGGTTTCTTCCAGGGAAATGACGTCGTGGTGCTCCAGGAGGCTTTCGACAACAGCGCCTCGGACGCCCTGAAGGCGAACGCGGCCGCGCGGTATCCGTATCAGACGCCGGTCGTCGGGCGGAGCAAGGACGGCTGGGACGCGACGGGCGGGAATTACTCCTCCACCACGCCGGAGGACGGTGGCGTCACCGTGCTCAGCAAATGGCCGATCGTGCGCAAGGAGCAGGTGATCTACCAGGACGCGTGCGGTTCGGACTGGTGGTCCAACAAGGGCTTCGCCTATGTGGTGTTGAATGTGAACGGCACCAAGGTGCACCTCGTCGGCACGCACACCCAGTCGACCGACAGCGGCTGCAAGGCGGGCGAGGCGGCGGCGGACCGCGCCAGGCAGTTCCGGCAGATCGGCGCTTTCCTGGACGCCAAGCGGATTCCGGCCGGTGAACAGGTCATGCTCGCCGGTGACCTCAATGTGGATTCGCACGGGCCGGAATACGCCTCGATGCTCGCGAACGCCGGTCTCGCGCCGGCGGTGGCCCGCACCGGCCATCCGTACTCCTTCGACACCGAGGAGAACTCGATCGCTTCCTACCGCTATCCCGGCGAGGCCCGCGAGGATCTCGACTACGTGCTGCACCGCAACGGCCACGCGCGGCCGGGCAACTGGCGGAACACGGTGGTCAAGGAGCGGTCCGCGCCATGGACGGTCTCCAGCTGGGGCAAGGACTACACGTACACCGATCTCTCGGACCACTACCCGCTGATCGCCGGGAACGGGTGAGTCCGACGGCGGAGTGCCGGGTGCCCGGTACCCCGCCGTCGCCGGGTTGTCAGTGGGGGGTGACAGGATTCCTCCAAGCGGGCCGCTGATCGCGAGCGGTCCCCGGAGCGAGGGGGAACCATGCTGCCCATCACCGTGAACACCGAGTCAGGAGAGGTCCGTTCGGAGATCGGCGCCGAGGAGCTGGCCCGCCTGATCGGCCGGCTGGGCGCGGACGGTGACCGGTTCGTGGTGGCCGAGCGCACGGCCGACGAGAGCGGCGGCGACCACTATCTCCAGACGTGGCACGAGGGCGACGGGCCGTACGAGGTGGAGTTCCGCGAGGGCTCGGCGGAGCGGCACTTCGGGGTGCGGATGGCGAGCGCGGACGAGGTCGCGGATGTCTTCGTGGCGTGGGCGCTCGGCGCGGAGGGCTGGTCGGAGGGGTATGCCTGGGAGCGGGTCGAGCTGGACGCGGAGGAGCCCGGCGCCGGTCTCGGGGCGGACTTCGCGGACGTGCCCGTGGCGGAGCTGGAGGCCGAGCTCGGGCCCCGGCTGCTGAAGGAGGCCGAGGAGCAGGCCCGGCTGCTGATCCGGTGCGGCTTCGAACCGGCCGAGGAGATAGCGGACGAGGTCTCCGACTACTTCTACGCGGACGGTGCCACGCCGCTTCCCGTGGCCACCGCGCGGCGGATCGTCGGCAGGCTGTGGCGCGAGCGGCTGGCCGAGCAGGCCGACTGGCCCGAGGTGACGGACGCCGACCGGGTGGCGGCGGCCTTCGCGGCGCTGGACTCGGCCGGGATCACGGCCCGGATGCACTTCACCTGCTGCTCGCGGTGCGGGTTCGCGGAGATCGGCGCGGAGGCGGCGGAGGGGGACCACGGGTTCGTCTTCTTCCACTACGAGGACACGAGGGCCGCGGTGGCGGGGCAGGGGATGTGGCTGTCGTACGGGACGCACGCGTCCGGTGACCGGGAGGCCGTGGCGGAGGTGGGCCGGGACGTCGTGGCGGCCCTGACGGAAGCGGGCCTGTCGGCGTCGTGGGACGGCGATCCGGAGCGGGCGATATCCCTCACCGGGCTGGACTGGCGGCGGCGCCTGCGCTGATCCTGACCGCCCTCGCCCCCACGCCGCCGAGCGCTCGGGGCGGGGCGCCGGGAGGGGGCGGGCCTGCGGGATTCCGGGGCCCGCCCGCCCCGGATCGCGTTCATCCCACGTCAACAACCGCCGGTAACCCCTGCTCTCCCGTCACGCGGCATGCTTCAATAGGCGCATGGCCAGCTTCCAGAACACCGCGACGGGTCGCAGCGACCTCGAGCCCTTCTGGCCTTCCCGCCAGCACCACGACTTCGACCGAGTGTGTTGCCGCGCGACTTCCGCGCAGGCCCACTCCCCTCGCTGACCCCCACGTCGAAGTCAGCCGCCGGACACCTGGTCCCGGCCAACGGCCCGCGCACATGCACGTCCCCTCGACGGTCTCCCGCGCGAAAGAGCTGAGCTCTCCATGACGAACCTCCGTACCCTCGCCGCGCCCGCCCCGGCCTCCTCGGACACCCGCACCCCCGCCCACGGGGCGCACCGGCACCGACTGCGGGCCGTCGCCCCGGACGAGGTGCCCCCGGTCGCCGAGCTGCTGCACTCCGGCACGGCGACCTGGATGCCCGCGCCCCAGCACACCGTGCCCAGCCTCCCCGGCCAGCCGCCGATGATCGGCTATCTCGTGCTCGTACCGGCGGAGCAGCCCGCCGCCGAGACCCCGGCGGCCGGCGGCCGGGGGGACGCGCTGGTGAGCATCGACCCGGAGCAGCGGATAGCCCGTATCGCGGGCAGGCCGCTGGACCTGACCTATCTGGAGTTCGAGCTGCTCGCCCACCTCGTCGCACACCCCCACCGGGTGCACACCCGCGACCAGTTGGTGACCACGGTGTGGGGTTACGGTCACGTGGGCGACGGCCGCACGGTCGACGTCCACGTCGCCCGTCTCCGCCGCAAGATGGGCGCCGAGCACCGCGCCTCGATCGTGACGGTGCGGCGCGTGGGCTACAAGTACGCGCCTCCCGCCGGCTACTGATCCGGCCGGCACGCGCCGGGCTGCCGCGCCACCGCGCGAGGCACCCGGCGCGTGCCACGCGACCGCCCCCGGAAAGGCGTCTGCCGAGGTCAGGGGGGTTAGGTACACCATGGCCGGGGTGCCCACCCCAGTGACCGATCGCGTGTGCGGGCGCAGACTAGAGTCGGTCCGGGGCCGAGCCGCGGTCCCGGGAGCGACGCACACGGGGGACACCGGCATGAAGATCGCCAAGGCACTGCTGGCCGCGGTGCGCGGGCTGTGGCTGACGGTCGTCGGGCTGGTGATGTCGACCCTGCTGTTCGCGTTCACGCTGGTGTCGCTGGTGCTGATGGTGCTGGGCATCGGTTTCCTCACCACCCCGGTCGTCCTGTCGGCCGTGCGGTCGTACGCGAATCAGCGCCGTCGGCAGGCCGACGCGTGGTCGGGGGTGCGCATTCCGGTCCCGTACCGGAGGCTGCCCGAGCGGCGCGGCGGGTTCGCCGGACAGGTGGAGCACTGCCTGGCGCTGCTCAAGGACAAGGCGACCTGGCGTGACCTCCAGTGGCTGTTCGTGGACCTGTCGGCGGGCGCGGTGCTCGCCGTGCTGCCCGCGACGCTGATCCTCTATGTGTTCTGGGGCCTGGTCCTGGCCCTCGGGGTGTGGAAGCCGATCGTCCGGGTCAATGACGTGCAGTGGTTCGCGTTCGTGCCCGTCACCGACCAGTTCACGGCGAACCTCGCGGCGGCGGTGGGTCTCGGGTTCGGCGTGCTCGGGGTCTTCGTCAACCAGTACCTCCTGCGGACGCACTTCCGGCTCGCCAAGGCGCTGCTGCGGCCGGCCGCGGAGCGCGAGCTCGCCCTGCGCGTCGAGCACCTCACCGAGACCCGGCACGACGCGGTGGACAGCTCCGCCGCGAAGCTGCGCCGCATCGAGCGCGACCTGCACGACGGGGCGCAGGCCCGGCTGGTGGCGATGGGCATGAGCCTGGGCACGATCGAGGCGCTGGTCGAGCACGACCCCGCCCAGGCCAAGCGGCTGCTGGCCGCGGCCCGCGCCGACTCCGCCGAGGCCCTCGCCGAGCTGCGCGACCTCGTCCGCGGCATCCACCCGCCCGTGCTCGCCGAGCGCGGCCTCGGTGACGCCCTGCGCGCCCTCGCCCTGCGGATGCCGCTGCCCGTCGAGGTGGACGTCCGGCTGCCGGGGCGGGCCGAGGAGCCGGTCGAGTCGGCCGCGTACTTCGCGGTCAGCGAGGTGCTCACCAACGCCGCCAAGCACTCCCGCGCCCAGCGCGTGCGGCTCGACGTGCGCCACGCCGAGGGGGCGCTGCGGATCTCGGTGGCCGACGACGGCCGCGGCGGCGCGGCGGTCTCCGGCGGCGGGGCCCGCTCGGGCGGTGGCACCGGCCTCCTCGGCATCGAGCGCCGCCTCGGCGCCTTCGACGGCGTCCTGGCCGTGAGCAGCCCGGTGGGCGGGCCCACGACGGTCACGATGGAGATCCCCTGCGCCCTGCGCTGACGCCCCGTCACCACCCCATGGAGAACCCCTTGCGCGTCGTGCTCGCCGAAGACCTGTTCCTGCTGCGGGACGGGCTGGTCCGGATGCTGGAGGCGTTCGGCTTCGAGATCGCCGCGGCGGTGGAGAGCGGCCCCGAGCTCGGCCGGGCGCTCGCCGAGCTGAGGCCCGACGTCGCGGTCGTGGACGTACGGCTGCCGCCCTCGTTCACGGACGAGGGCCTGCAGTGCGCCCTGGCGGCCCGCCGGGAGACCCCGGGGCTGCCGGTGCTGGTGCTGTCCCAGCACGTGGAGCAGCTGTACGCGCGGGAGCTGCTCGCCGACGGCAGCGGGGGCATCGGATATCTGCTGAAGGACCGGGTGTTCGACGCGACGCAGTTCGTCGACGCCGTACGGAGGGTCGCGGCGGGCGGCACCGCGATGGATCCGCAGGTGATCTCGCAGCTGCTGACGCGGCGGTCGCGGGACACGCCGATGGGGCGGCTGACGCCGCGCGAGCGGGAGGTGATCGAGCTGATGGCCCAGGGGCGGTCGAACGCCGCGATCGCCGGGCAGCTGCACATCACGGAGCGGGCGGTCACGAAGCACACGTCGCACATCTTCGCCAAGCTCGGCCTTCCGCCGTCCGAGGACGACAACCGCCGGGTGCTGGCGGTTCTCGCCTATCTGGACCGGGGCGAAAGCCCCGCCTGACCGCCCGTCGGCGAAACCGCCGACGGGCTCTCCTTGCTCCCCCTGATGGCCCTCGCTAGCGTGCGCCTCGCACACGCGCGTTGTCGCGTACCGCACAGTGGGGAGCGCCATGACCGAGCTGCCGACGCCGCCGTCCAGACGCGCGGTGCTGGGGGCCGTCGGAGCGATCGGCGCGGGAGCCGCCCTCGGCACCTCCTCCCCCGCGGCGGCCTCCGTCCCCCGGCTCCCCGCCCCCTTCGACCCCGCTCCCGCCCGTGCCGCGCTGGAGCGCCTGCTGGGCGCCCACGCGCGGCAGTTCACGCTGACCCCGCTGCCGTCGGGCCGGGAGCGCTTCGAGGTGACCGGCACGACGGGCCGGATCGAGGTGGCGGGCACGAGCCCGGCGGTGCTGCTGACCGGTGTGCACTGGTACCTCAAATACGTGTGCGGGGCCCACATCACCTGGAGCGCGCGCCACCTCGACCTCCCGGCCGCCCTCCCCGCGCCGAGCGAGCCGCTGCGGCGCTCCACCGCGCTCCCGCACCGCTTCGCGCTCAACGACACCAACGACGGCTACACCTTCCCGTACGCCGACTGGCCCTACTGGGAGCGGATGATCGACATCCTCGCCCTGCACGGCTGCAACGAGGTGCTGGTGATCGCCGGGCACGAGGCGGTCCACCACCGCGTCCTGCTGGACAGCGGCTACAGCGACGCCGAGGCGCGCGCCTGGCTGCCCGCCCCCTCCCACCAGCCGTGGTGGCTGCTGCAGAACCTGAGCGGGTACGGCGGCCCGCTCTCCCCCGCGCTGATCGCCCGGCGCGCCGCGCTGGGCAGGCGGATCTGCGACCGGCTGCGCGAGCTGGGCATGGCCCCCGTCCTGCCGGGCTATTACGGCTCGGTGCCCGACGGTTTCACCGAGCGGAACCCGGACGCCCGGGTCGTCCCCCAGGGCGTGTGGCACGGCTTCGCGCGCCCCGACTGGCTCGACCCGCGCACCGGCGCCTTCGCCCGCACCGCGGCCTCCTTCTACCGCCACCAGCGCGAACTGTTCGGCGAGGCCGCGCACTTCAAGATGGACCTGCTGCACGAGGGCGGCACCGCGGGCGGCGTCCCCGTCGCGGCCGCCGCCCGCGGCGTGGAGAAGGCGCTGCGCGCCGCCCACCCGGAGGCGGTCTGGGTGATCCTCGGCTGGGAGAGCAACCCGCTCCCCGAACTGCTCGACGCCGTGGACCGCGAGCGGATGCTGATCGTCGACGGCATCTCCGACCGCTTCGAGGGGATCACCGACCGGGAGAAGGACTGGGGCGGCACGCCGTACGCCTTCGGCAGCATCCCGAACTTCGGCGGGCGCACGACGCTGGGCGCGAAGACCGACGTCTGGGAGGCGAAGTTCTTCGCGTGGCGCGACAAGCCGGGCAGCGCCCTGGCCGGCACGGCGTATCTGCCCGAGGGCGCCGACCGCGACCCCGCCGCCTTCGAGCACTTCTCGGAGCTGGCGTGGCACGAGGAGGCGCCGGACCGGGAGCGGTGGTTCCGCGCGTACGCCGACTTCCGATACGGCCGCCGGGACGCCGCGGCCCGGGACGCGTGGGCGGCGCTGCGCGACACCGCGTACCGGCAGCACGCGCCCGGGCGCAGCGATCCGCACGACAGCCTCTTCGCCGCCCGCCCGGACCTGGCCACCGACCGGGCCGGGGAGTACGCGCCGGACGCCCTGTCGTACGACCCGGTCCGCTTCGACGCCGCGCTCACCGGCCTGCTGGCCGTCGGCGCGGACCTGCGCGGCCGCGACACCTACCGCTACGACCTGGCCGACGTCGCCCGCCAGGCGCTCGCGCACCGCAGCAGGCAGCTGCTCCCCGAGCTCCGGGCCGCCCACGACCGCGGGGACCTGGCCGCCTTCCGGGCGCTCGCCGCGCTGTGGCTGAGGCTGATGGGCCTGGCGGAGGACATCGCGGGCACCCACCGGGCGTTCCTGCTCGGGCCCTGGGACGCCGCCGCGCGGGCCATGGCGACCGGGCCGCAGGAGGCGGACGAGCTGGTGCGCGCGGGCCGGGCGCTGCTGACCCTGTGGGGCGGGCGGGCCACGTCCGACGGCGGCAAGCTGCACGACTACGCCAACCGCGACTGGCACGGTCTGATGAGCGGCTTCTATCTGCCGCGCTGGCGGCGCTGGCTGGAGGAGCTGGAGGACGCGCTGCGCGAGGACCGGCCGCCGCGGGCCGTGGACTGGTTCGCGGTGGAGGAGCCGTGGACGCGGGCGCGGACGGCGTACGCGCTGCGGCCGGTGGGCGACACCTACGGCACGGCCGTACGCGTACGGGACACCCTGGCCGCCGCCCCGTACCAGGGCGCGCTGTCCACCGCCGTGAGCCCGGCCGCCGTGCCGCCGGGCGGCACCGCCACGGTCACCGTCGCCCTCACCAACATGAACGGCCTGCGCGCCACCGGCCGCGTCGACCTGGCCGTGACGGGCCTCAAGGCCGAGGCGCAGGGCCCCACTTCCCTGCCCGGCCTGCCGCCCGGCGGCCGGGGCACGGCCCGCTGGCGCGTCACCGCGCCCAGCGCTCCCCTCGACCGTCCGCTGCTCCGGCTGCCGTACGAGGCGGGCGCGCTCTACGGCCCGCAGGGCGCGGCGCGGGTGCGGAGCGCGCGGAGCGGCGTGCTGTTCCTGGCCGGTCCGCTCGCCGCCGGGTGGCGCACGGTCAGCGGGAACGCCGCCGTCTTCGGCCAGTTGGAGGACGACCGCTTCGCGATCGACGGCTCCGGCGAGGACCTGTGGAAGGGCACCGAGCGGTTCGGCGCGCTCTACCGCGCGGGCGAGCTGCGGGTCGGCGGCACGGCGACCGTGCGGGTCGACGCGCAGACGGACACGGGCGGTTGGGCGCGTACGGGCATCATCGCGCGCGACGACCTGGCGGCGCGGTCGCCGGGGGCGGTGAACCTCGCGGTGACGCCGGGGCAGGGCGTGGTCCTGTCGTACGACGCCGGTGGCACCGGCGCGTTCGACACCTACCGGCGCATCACCGGGGTGCGGGCGCCGGTGTGGCTCAGGCTCGGCAGGATCGCCCCGGGGCTCTTCCGGGGCGAGTGCTCCACGGACGAGGGCGGGTCGTGGCGGACGGTCGCGGAGGTGCGGGTTCCGGGCGCCGCCCGGGCGCAGGACGTGGGTCTCTTCCTGACCGCGGGCAACGACGGCAGCGGCGCGCGCGGGCTGGCCGAATTCAGCGGGTGGCGGCTCGGCTGACCGTACGGCCCGCATCGGATACGGGCCCGGTTCCGGCCGAACCCGGCCGGAGCGGGCCCGCTCCGGCGATCATGGCCGCATGACCACACCACGCACGCCCCGACGCCTCCCCCGCCTCGCCCCCGCCTATGTGGGCGCGCTCTCCCTCGCCTCGGCCGTCACCCACCACTGGCTCGCCCCGGACGCCCGGGAACGCCTGCTGAAGCGCTGTTCGACGAATGTCGACAATCTGCGGAGCGGGCGCTGGGACACCCTCGCCACCAGCGCCCTGTTCATGGAGGGCGCGATGGAACTGCCCTACGCCCTGCTGCTCCTGGCGGTCCTCGGCTACGCCGAGTACGCGTACGGCGCGTGGTGGGCGGCGGGCACCTTCGCCCTGGGGCACGTCGGCGCGACCCTGCTGGTCTACGGCGGGCTGCGGGCCCTGCGCACCTCCCCGCGCACCCGGTCGGCCACCGACGTCGGGCCGAGCTACGGTTACCACGCGGTCCTCGGCGCGCTCGGCGCACTGCTTCCACGGGGCGCCGCGCGCACGACCGCGTACGCCGCGCTCCTCGCGTTCGGCGTGCGGCCCCTGCTGCACAGGAGGCCGACGTTCACGGACGCCGGACACCTGACCGCGCTGGGGCTGGGGGTGGCCCTGGGGCTGGGGTGCGAGCGCGCCCTCGGCTACCGTTCGGCACAATAACGGTAGAAATCCGACAAGGGGAGACGCGCCCATGCCGCAGTTCGACGCCTCGACCATCATCAATCTCCGCGACCTCGGCGGCATCGCGCTCGCCGGCAATTCGGCCGTCCGCCCGGGCCTGCTGCTGCGCTCCGGCCAGCTCGACCGGCTCGACCCGGAGCTCGACCCCGCGGTCGCGGCCCTCGGCATCCACACGGTCGTGGACCTGCGCACCGAGCACGAGCGGCACGAGCGCCCCGACCAGGTGCCCGCGGGCGCCCGGCTCATCGTCGCGGACGTGATGGCCGCCGGGGTGACGGGCGGCGACAGCGTGCCGGCCAGGCTCGACTCGGTGCTCGGCAACCCCGCCGTCGCGGACGAGCACCTCGGCAACGGCAAGGCCGAGAAGCTGCTCTGCGACGCCTACCGCGCCTTCGTGACCTCCGAGTCCGCCTGCGGCGCGTACCGCCTCCTGCTGTCGGCCCTCGCCGAGCCGGACTGCGGCCCCCTCCTCTTCCACTGCACCGCGGGCAAGGACCGCACGGGCTGGGCGGCCACCGTGATCCTGCTGCTCCTCGGCGCGGACGAGGCCACCGTCCAGGAGGAATACCTCTCGGTCAACCCGGCCGTGCGGGCGGCCTTCGCCCCGCTCATCGACCGCTTCACCGAGGCGGGCGGCGACCCGGAGATCTCCGACGCGATCCTCGGCGTGCGGCCCGCCTATCTCACGGCGGCGCTGGAGGAGATGGAGCGGGGGTACGGCGGGGTGGAGGCGTACGTCCGCGACGGGCTCGGCGTCCCGGACGAGGCGGTCGACCGCATCCGCGCACGCTACGTGGCCTGAAGGCCGCCGGCCGCCGGTCCGCCTGACCGTCAACCCGCCGCGCGCCGGACGCCGTCCGGCGGTGCCGCGGGAACGCCGGCCCGCGCCTGTGCCACCAGCGCCGACCACGCGGTCCCGGTCACCCGACGGGCGTGAGGTGACCATCTCACCATTCACTCGTTCTACGGACCGTGGAGCAGCAAGCGACAGCCCCGAGGCCCATCCCGCCCGTCGACGTCGAGCAGGCGGAGGCCGCGCTCATCGAGCACTATCCGCGTCTCGTACGGCTCGGATATCTCGTGCTGCCGCCCACCCTGGGCCGCAATCGCCGGGTGCTCACCGCGCACGCCCTCGTGCAGCGCGCCCTGCCCCGCAACAGGGTCACCGAGGCCGAGCTCGCCGGGCTGGCCGTGCCCGCCCCGCGCGGCGGCACCGGATCCCCGGGCGACCCGGGCTATGCGTATGTGCGGCAGCGCGTGCTGCGGGCCGCCCTCGAAGCGGGCCGCCCGCGCGGGCGGTGGCAGCTCCCCAAGCCCGGCCGGCTCCCCCCGCTGCTGCCGCAGGTGTGGGGCCTGCGGCTGTTCCCCCGCTCCGGCGGCGCCGACGAACTCGCCCTGGACCAGGCCCTCGCCGCCCTCTCCGCGCCCGGCCGGGCCGCGTATGTGCTGCGCGCCCTGGAGCTGCCGTCCGACCGTGACGTCCGGCAGGCGCTCAAGGCCGCGGGTGTCGCGGACCCGGCGTCCGCGCTCATCGAGGCGGACGGGCTGCGCACACCGCCCGGCAGCCGGGACGCGTCGCTGCTGGAGTCGATGGAATTCGACCCCTGCTCCCTCCAGGCGCGGCCGACGGACCTGATGCGCCGCCGCCAGCACGGCCGGGCGGCCCTCGCGGCGGCCGCGGCGGCCGCCGTGTGCGGCACGCTGCTGGTGCTGCCGGGCAGCGACTGGGGCCCGGACGGCGCCGCCGCTCCCCCGTACGCGCAGAACGCCTCGGCGCAACAGGCTCTGGATCCGGCCAAGTTGACCCGGGCGGGCGCCGACGCGTGGAAGCGCGCCGACCGGCCCGGCTTCGCCGTCTGGCCCGCCCGCGGCGGCCGCGCCGACGACCAGGCGCTGCTGCGCCGGGCCCTCGCCGTCTGGGCGCGGCCGGGCGGCAGCGTGCGGGTGACCGCCACACCGGGCACCGCCACCGGCCCCGCCGCGGGCCCCCCGCAGCTGCTGTACGCGGGCGAGGTCGGCCAGGCGGCGGTCGTGGTCTTCCACGACGGGCTGCGCCTCGTGCGCTACGCCGAGGCCAAGAACGGCGACACCGGCGGCGCGGCCCTGGACTTCGCCCGCGCGGACGCGGCCGACGAGGATTCGGCGACCGCGGTCGTGGTCGGCCGGGCCGACACCGACGTCCGCTATCTGACGGCCCCTTGGGTGAGCGAGGTCTCGGTGCGCGACCTCCTCAAGCCCGGTGACAGCGCGCGGCCCCTGCGCACGGCCGCGGACGGGGTGACCGACCCGACCATCAGCCCGGCCTCGGCGAACGACTGCCACAGCTGGCCGGCCCTCCAGATGGGCGGGCGCCTGGTGACCGACCTCGGCGAGCTGACCCCGGCCCGGCTCACCACGGGCGCCCCCGGCGAGCGGCGCGACGTCACCGGCCCGGCCGCCCGCGCCGACTGGGCGCACACCGCCTGCCATCTGCAGACCATGCGGGCGCAGGGGGTGCGCTCGGTGAACTCCTGGTCCTTCGCGACCCAGCCGCTGCCCGGCGGCGCGGCGGGCAGCGCACAGTGGCTGTGCACCCGGGCCGAGACCTGGCGCGGCGCGGGCAGCCGGGTGCTGGCGCTGTTCCAGCCGCCGGGCACCCGGCCGGGCGCGGCGAGCCCGCCCGTCGCCCGCGCCGAGGGCTCCCCCGCGTGCGGCGAGCGCGACCCGCACGCGCTGGCGGGCGTGCTGTGGAAGTCGCCCGGCGGCAATTGGTACGCGCTCGCGGCCGGCAGCGACGACGTGCAGTCGATCACCGCGACCGGCGCGGTGCGGACCACAGCGGCCGGCCGGCTGCTGGCCGTCCCGGCGAAGCCCGGCTCCCGGACGGCGCTCACCGCGCGGCTGGCGGACGGGAAGAGGCTCACGGCCGTCCAGTGACCGGTCCAGGGGTGACGTGACGAACGCCCCCTGCCCGCCTGCCTCCTGGGCGTGATCCGCCCCCGCGGGCTGCTATTAGTATGACCGCCATGACGAACCGGATACGGCGCAGGATGGCGGTCGAGCAGCGACGCGAGCAACTGATCGCGGTCGCTCTCGAGCTGTTCGGCCATCGCCGCCCGGACGATGTCTCCATCGACGAGATCGCAGCGGCGGCCGGGATATCCCGGCCGCTCGTCTATCACTACTTCCCCGGCAAGCAGAGCCTGTACGAGGCGGCGCTGCGCCGGGCGGCGGACGAGCTCGCGGCGCTCTTCGACGAGCCGCGCGAGGGCCCGCTGGGCGAGCGGCTCGCGCGGGTGATGAACCGGTTCTTCGACTTCGTCGAGGAGCATGGCACGGGCTTCTCCGCCCTGATGCGCGGCGGCCCGGCGGCCGGGAGCAGCCGGGCGTGCGCGGTGATCGACGGAGTGCGGCAGGCGGCGTACGCCGAGGTGCTGCGCCACCTCGGCGTGCAGTCGCCGCCCCCGCGGCTGGAGCTGGCCGTCCGCTCCTGGATCTCCCTGACGGAGACGACGGCCCTGCTCTGGCTGGAGGACCCCCGCATCCCCCGCGCCGAGCTGGAACGCCAGCTCGTCCACGACTTCGTGGCGCTCACGGCGGTGAGCGCGGCCTACGACGAGGACATGGCGGAGGTCCTCCGCCGCATGCTCGCCGACGAGTCGGACCTCGGCCCCTTCACGGACCTCCTCACCCGCCTCTCCGCACTGGCCCCGCTGCCGGTCTGAGCGGCGTCACTTGCCGGCCGACCGGCGTCCCCGCCTCCTGCCGGAGCGGTCCGCCACCGACATCGAGCGGAACCGCAGGGGCGTCGCGACCCTGGGGTAGAGGCAGGCGTACATCCGGAACTGGGCGCGCATCACGCCCTGGCCACGCCGGCTGAGCGCGAAGGCGCTGCCGTCGGCACGCACGACAAGGTTCACGAAGAACCGGTCGAGCAGGGCGTCCCAGACCTCGTCCTCCTCGGAGACCCGGCGCAGGGCGATGCCTTCCGCGCCCGCGTCCGACAGGGAGACCATCGTGCGCCACTGCTTCGCGCTCATGGCCACCGACAGGAAGTCGCTGAGCCTGTCGGCGGAGCGCACGGGGGCCGTCTCCAGCATTTCGGTGATCCTCCGCTGCCGGGCGCCCGCCTGCTCGGCCGCGCGCTCGCTCTGGGCGTAGGCGGCGTCGAGCCCGGCCATGGCCGCGTCCCTCAGCAGCCAGCGGTAGCGGCCCAGTTCATGGTTGACCAGTCGGCAGACGACGGTGGGGGCCCGCTGGACGAGTGACCCTATGGCCACTATCCGGGGGTTGTCGGGAGCGACGGCGGCGGGCGCGTCCCGCTCCTGCGCGCATGTGAAGACCTCCGCCAAGTGGTCGGTGATCTGGGCGCGTCGGGCGATGGCCAGCGGGTGGTGGTGCAGCGCGTGGTCGATGTCGGCGCGCGGGACACCGAGGCGGGCGGCGAGCAGCCGCCGCAGGGTGCCGTCGTCGCGCACGGGTAATCGGGCGAGTCTTTCGATGTCACGGTACGTCGTGCGGCTCACGTCCAGGCTCTTCGCGATCTCCGCGGCGGTCAGCCCGGCGTGGACGCGCAGATCCCGCAGGGACAGGTGCCGGGCGTCGGAGGCCGACAACCGGCCGGGGGAAACATCGAAGACATGGGCGAGTTGGGCGATCCTGGCGGGCTCCGGGACCGAGCGGCCGTGCTCGTAGGAGAGTATCCGGGCCTTGGAGGTGCCCACGCGGGCGGCGAGCGCGGCGGCGCTGAGCAGGCGCCCGTCGACGGACCGGGTGGCGCGCAGCACGCGCAGGGCGTCACCGTCGAAGTCCGCACTACCACGCGCCACTGACATCGCCCCCCGGCTCCGGCGTCAAGTCGGCTGCCCAAGCTACCGCTTAGGGTCAGTTCGCCGCCACAGCAAGCACTCGCACGGGTGTATTCCTCGCCCTGGTCAGGACTTTTTTCCTGGTACCGTAAAGGACTAATCCTGGTTCCGTTCGACGCATACGAGCGGGAGGGTCAGGGGGTCGGCGAGAGCGTCGGCATCGGAGTTCATCCTTGTGCGGGCATGTTGAGCCACGCGCATTCGGGGCACTCAAGCGAATACGTACCCAGCACAACGCGATGGACCCGCGTCGGTTGCGAGCCAGAGCACGGGTCCACCGGCCGGCTGGGTATCAGCCGGCGGGTGAGGGATCAGTCCTTCACCCGCCGGTGCCATCTGTGTCGACGACGAACCGGATGATCCAAAGCAGCGCTTCGACGATCAGCCGGTTCCGCCTCCACAACGACGCGACACCTCGGTTCCGCTCCTCGTGGCAGTGGCAGCAGGGGACTTCGGCGCTCCGGCTCCGAGCGTCTGCGCCCGACAGGCCGGAGACATCGTCATCCCGGTCCTGCGACCGTTCGGAGTCAGCCATCTGAACCTCACTTCCTTCCGGGGAACCGGGTCGGTCGACCCGCGCGGAAGCAACCGGCACAGGTTCGGAAGAAAGCTGGGCAAGAGCCTACCCCGCGTCACGAGCCCTCCACTGCGCGCACAGAAAAGCCCTTCGGCGGCGTCAACGGGCAGTGGTCTAGAACTCTTTCGATTGATGCGCCGACGCCCCGAACGGCCGCAGATCACTCGATCGCGAACGCCGCCGAACCTCGCATACCAAGGCGGCAGTCGCCCACCGCATCTGAATCACCGGCTTTTATTACCCCTAAGTAGGATGGAACCAAGGCGAGCCGCCGAAGAGGAGGCTGTTCATCCTCATGACTTCATCGGTCAACTCCAGGGATACACCGGACAATTAACGGCAGTTGCCCACAGCGCATCCGCCGACGACTACCCTGCTCCTGACTCATGCGCCGATCAGCCCGCGCGCCGGAACACCGCCACCGTGCGCCCCGGCACCGTGAAGGTGCCCGATGTGCCGTCGTACGACGCCGACTTGACCACCGGGTCCGACCCTTGGGCCTGGAGCGGGTGGAGGGCGTACGGCGTTCCGGCGAGGGTGGGGACGCGCTGGGTGAGGCGGCCCGGGGTGGCGTTCAGGACGACGAGCAGGTTGCCGAGCCGCATCGTGATCACGCCCGGTGTCTCGTCCTTGCCGGAGAGCGGGAAGGAGAGGTCCGCCTGGACCCCGGCGGCCGTGGTGTGGCTGAACGCCCGCTCCGTCGTGCGGATCCGCAGCAGGTCGCGGTAGGCGGCGGAGGCCGCCTCGACGGGCGCGCGGCCCGGGCGCAGGGCCGGATCGGCGAGGAGGGGGCGGGCGTAGGGCCACTTGGCCGCGTTGTCCGCGGCCGGGGGCAGGCCGCGGCCGAAGCCGTTGCCGTGGGCGCGGTCCCAGTGGATCGCGTTGAACCAGTCACCGCTGTCGAAGGAGTTGCGGTCCAGCGACTTGGAGCGCAGGAGGTCCGTACCGGCCTGGGAGAGCGCCGGGCCCTGGGACAGCGTGGCGGTGGCCATGGCGAGGACCTGCATGCGGGCCCGGTCGGACGGCGTGGTGCGCTGCGGGAGTTTGAAGGCGAGGGCGTCGTAGAGGGTCTCGTTGTCGTGCGCGTCCACGTAGGCGAGGGCGT
This sequence comes from Streptomyces sp. NPDC025618, assembly GCF_055558795.1. Taxonomy (NCBI): domain Bacteria; kingdom Bacillati; phylum Actinomycetota; class Actinomycetes; order Kitasatosporales; family Streptomycetaceae; genus Streptomyces; species Streptomyces sp. NPDC025618. Next base: position 311,718 of record NZ_JBVHLW010000001.1, read on the forward strand.
CGCCGGGGGCGGCGGCGTAGCCGGCGGGCGCGCCGTTGTAGTCGACGTCCGCGCCGCTGACGCTCCGGCCGGTGGAGTCCGTGAAGCGGTAGGCGGCGAGGTTGCCGGACAGGCCCACCTTGATGAGGTCCTGGGCGTGCAGGAGACGGGCGCGCTGTTCCTCGGGGGTCCCGGGGGTCGCGCCGTTGGGGTCGGTGTAGAGACCGGAGGCGAAGCCCTGGACGCGCGGGTCCTGGTCGAAGGGGCCGCCGCCGCGGACGGCGTCGCGGGCGCGGTCGGAGAAGGTCGCTATGCCGGTGCCCGCCATGTTCCTCTGGGTGGCCTGGACGAAGCGGGCGTCGTCCGCGACCTCGCCGAAGTTCCACCCCTCGCCGTAGAGGACGACCGCCTTGCCGTCGACACCGTCCTTGGCGGGCGTGAGCGCGTCGAGGGCCTCGCGCACGGCCAGGATGTTCGCCTTGGGGTGGTGGCCCATGAGGTCGAAGCGGAAGCCGTCGACCTTGTACGCCTTGGCCCAGGTGACGACGGAGTCCACGACGAGCTTGCCCATCATGGCGTGTTCGGGCGCGGTGTTCGCGCAGCAGGTGGAGGTGGCGACGGTGCCGTCGTCCAGCAGCCGCTGGTAGTAGCCGGGGACGACGCGGTCGAGCACGGAGCGCGGGTCCTGCCCGGACGCGGCCGTGTGATTGTAGACGACATCCATGACCGTGCGCAGCCCGGAGGCGGCCAGGCCCTGGACCATCCGCCGGAATTCGAGGGTGCGGCGCGGGCCGTCCGGGTCGGAGGCGTAGCTGCCCTCGGGGACGGTGTAGTGCAGCGGGTCGTAGCCCCAGTTGTACGCGTCCCGGGCGGCCGTCCGCCCCACGCACTCCTGCTGCCGCTCGGAGTCGGCGGGCAGGGCGGTGAGGTCGCAGGGGGGCGTGGCCTGGTCGGCGCGCCTCTCGGGGACGGTGGCGAAGTCGAAGGCGGGCAGCAGGTGGACGTAGGAGGTGCCCGCCTCGGCGAGGCTCTTCAGGTGGCGCATGCCGGCCGAGGTCCGGTCGGTGAAGGCGAGGTACTGCCCCGGGTGCGCCGAGGTGCGGTCCGCGACGGAGAAGTCGCGGATGTGCAGCTCCTGGATGCGCGCGTCGCGCAGCGGCACGGCGCGGGGCTTGCGGAGCGTCCGCCAGCCCGGCGGGGCGAGGGCGGGGTCGGCGAGGTCGGTGACCACGCTGCGCGCGGAGTCCGCGGTGAGGGCGGTGGAGTAGGGGTCGGTGACGAGGTTGGTGACCGTCTTCCGCACGGTCGGGGCCCAGACGGTGACCGCGTACCGATAGGGCTTGCCGGTCCACTCGCGGGGGCCGGTGACGCTCCACACGCCGCTGGTGTCGTCGCGCCTCATGGGCACGGTGCGGCCCGCGAGTTCGAGGGCGACGGCTCGCGCGGTGGGGGCCCACAGGGAGAGGGTGGGGCGGCCCTGGCGGAAGACCGGGCCGAGCCGGGCCTTGGCGGCCGACGCGGCGTAGAGGTCATCGAGGACGCCGGGGATCTGTACGCCGGTGGTGATGTCGTCCGTGGCGGCGACGAGTCGGCCTCTGAGCGCTTCGGGGACGCGTGACCGGTCGCCGGGGGCGATGCGGAAGGCGTCGTACGCCGCGAGGTGGGGGTACTTCGCGCGCTGGCCCGGGGTGAGCCCGCCGGGCTGCGGGGTGAGGGCGAAGGTGCCGGTGTCGTGGACGAGCCGGTGGGGGTGGGCGGGGTCGCCGAGGTTCCTGGGCCAGGCGACGGTGGTGCGGTCGATCCACTGCACGGCGGCTTCGGGTGCGGCGGGGGCGGGGTTCGCGTGGGTGGGGGCGGCGGCTGCGAGTGGCAGCAGGAAGCCGAGGGCCGCTGCCGCGGTGACCAGGCGTCTCATGGGGCTCCTTCACTGTCGGCGGGGCCGGGCGATCGGGCGGGGATCTGTCGGAGACCGGGCGGGAATCGATCGGGGGTCAGGCAGGGACCAGGCGGGCGCCGGGCAAGGGCCCGGCAGGGATCAGGCGCAGGAGCGGGCGCCGACGTGCAGGGCCAGTGCCGTGTTCGGGGCGAGCGTGGCGGTGAAGGTGCCGTCCTGGGCGACGGTCACCCGGCGGCCGCTCTGTACATCGCAGTAGTCACCCCCCGGCAGGGACGAGGTGAAGGTGCGGCTCAGCGCGAACGACTCGTGGTTGACGGCCACATAGCCCTTTTCGCCGCGCCCGAACGCGATCGCCTGGTATCCGTTGTCCCACCAGTCGCCGACCGCCGCACCCCGCGTCGCGTTGCGGAAGGCCACCATGGACTTGATCTCCGGCCATTTGTGCTGGCACTTCCAGCCGTTCTGCCAACAGGCGGCCACCGAGCCGCCGTTGGGCGGACCGGCGTCGCGGTCGGTGAACTCGTAGCCGGAGTGGACGTCGGGGGAACCGTAGGGCCAGGCGAGCATGAAGACGTTGGCGAGGGTGTAGTTCGCCCCGTCCTTGTAGCTGAGGGTGTCGCCGTTGCGCTCGGTGTCCCAGTTGTCGGTGAAGACGGATGCCTGACCGCCGGGCAGATATCCCCAGCCCTCGCCGAAGTTCTTCAGATAGGCGAGCCGCTCGCCGGTGAAGACGCGCTTGAGGTCGCGCGCGTAGCGGAATTCCTGGACGTCGCCGTTGCGCAGGTATTCGTCCGGCTGGACCGCCTCGCCCGCGCCGAAGATGGTCTCCTGCTTCCAGTAGACGCCGGGTCTGCTCAGCCGGGACTTGATCGCGGCGAGGTCCTCGGTCGCGATGTGCTTGGCGGCGTCGACGCGGAAGCCGTCGACGCCGAGCGAGAGCAGGTCGTCGAGGTAGGCGGCGACGCGGTCGCGTACGCGCTCCGCGCCGGTGTCGAGGTCGGCGAGGCCCACCAGTTCGCAGTTCTGGACGTCGCCGCGGTCGCGGTAGTCGCTGACGGGCTTGCGGCAGCTGTGGAAGTCCCGGTCCTCGTACGTGCCCGGGTAGCCGTACTTCGTATACGCGGTGCCGCCGGTGCCCGTGCCGGAACCGGCCGCCATGTGGTTGACGACGGCGTCGGCGACGACCTTGACCCCGGCGGCGTGGCAGGTGTCGACCATGTTCTTCAGCGCGGCGCGGTCGCCGAGCCGCCCGGCGACGCGATAGCCGACGGGCTGGTAGGAGGTCCACCACTGCGGGCCCTGGACGTGCTCCTGGGGCGGGGAGACCTGGACGTATCCGTAGCCGGCCGGGCCGAGGGTGTCCTTGCACTCCTTGGCGACGGAGGCGTAACTCCACTCGAAGAGCACGGCGGTGACGTCACGTTCACCGGGGGCCGCCGCCCGCGCGGGCGGGGCGCAGGTGAGGGTTCCCGCGACCAGGGCGGCGACGGCGAGCAGTGCTCTGCGGCCGGTTCCGGGCAGGACGAAGGGGGGCATGGCGCCTCCTGAGGGGGGTGGCCGGTTCCTGACGAACCGGGACAGAACAGCCTGGTACGGCAACGCACCGCACCCAGCGGGCCGATGAAGGTTCTTGCTCTTCTTGCTGCAACTCCCGGTCCGCACGACCGCGACAACCGCTGCGCACGAGACCGTACGAGGCCGGTAGCCGCCGGTCAACCCTTGGGACACGGTCCGGTTACGACCCGGAAATCTCGCCGTTTCGTTCTTGCAAACCCTTTCGCAAGAGATTGCAGCCTGTTAACTTCCTCCACAGCTCGGGCCGTCCGCGACTGGTCGGCCTCCTTGATGAGGAGATCCATATGCGAAGAGGCATATCGGTTGCGGCCGTCATCGGCGCGCTGGCCCTGACCGCGACCGCGTGCGGCGGTGACGGCGGCAGCGACGGCGGCGACGGATCCAAGGCGGCGAACGACCCGGGCAGTGTGAGCGGGACGGTCACCTGGTGGGACACCTCGGACGCCACCAACGAGGCACCGGCCTTCAAGAAGCTGGTGTCGGCCTTCGAGGCGAAGTACCCCAAGATCAAGGTCGATTACGTCAATGTGCCCTTCGACCAGGCGCAACAGAAGTTCAAGACCGCGGCGTCCACGGGCAAGGGCGCGCCGGACGTGCTGCGCTCGGACGTCGGCTGGACCCCGGGCTTCGCCCAGCTCGGCTACCTCAAGGACCTCACCGGCACGCCCGCGCTGGACAAGCCCGAGGACTTCCTCGACGGGCCGCTGAAGAACGCCGCGTACCAGGGCAAGACGTACGGCGTCCCCCAGGTCACGGACACGCTCGGGCTGCTCTACAACAAGGAGCTCTTCCAGAAGGCCGGCATCGACAAGCCCCCGGCCGACTGGGCCGCGGTCAAGGAAGCCGCCCTGAAGATCAAGGACAAGACGGGCGCCGAGGGCATCGGCCTCAGCCCGGACAGCTACTACTCGCTGCCCTTCCTCTACGGCGAGAAGAGCGACATGGTCGACGTCGCGGACAAGAAGATCACCATCTCCGACGCCGCGTCCGTCAAGGGCATCGAGACCGCCGTCGACCTGGTGAAGTCCGGCGCGGCGCCGAAGCCGGCGGGCACGGACGGCTACAACGCGCTCAAGACGGACTTCAAGAACGGCAAGCTGGCGATGCTCATCGACGGGCCGTGGGCGACGAAGGAGATCTTCGGCGGCGACGCGTACAAGTCGAGGGACAACCTGGGGATCGCGCCGATCCCGGCGGGCTCCACGGGCACGGCGGGTGCGCCGGTCGGCGGGCACAACCTCGTCGTCTACGCGGGGGCGAAGAACTTCGACGCGTCCTACCTCTTCACGCGGTTCATGACCGAGGCCGCCCAGCAGGATTCGGTGTCGTCCGCGATCGGGGTGCTGCCTACGCGGAAGTCGGCTTACACGGCCGAGGTGCTGGCGGATCCGGTGCGGAAGTCCTTCTACGAGGCGCTGGGCAAGGCGCACGCGCGGCCGCAGATTCCGCAGGGCGGGGATCTCTTCACGGACTGGCTCCAGCACTACACGAAGATCTTGACGCTGAAGGAGTCGCCGAAGGAGGGGCTGGACGCGACGGCCAAGGCGTGGCAGGGGGCGCTGCTGAAGGACTGGTCGGTGCGGCAGTAGGGGGCGGGGGTTCCCCTGCCCGCCCCTTCCCGGCCGCATCCGATACGCGGCTCCGCCGCGTGGGGGCAAGCCCCCCCCCGCATGTCCAGCCCGCCTCCGCCCCCGGTCACGCCCCCGTCAGAAAGCCGTCCACCATGACCGCAGCAGTCTCCGAAACCGGTAGCCCTCCGACCTTGTTCACGCGGCTCCGGCGGTCCTTCGACACGCACTGGTACGCCTGGGCCATGGTCCTGCCCGTGGTCGTCGTGCTGGCGGTGCTCGTCGGGTATCCGCTGGGGCGCGGGATCTATCTGTCCTTCACCGACGCCAACGAGGCCAACGTCGGACGGACCATCGGCGTCAACCACATCGCGTCGACGTACAAGTCCGTCGGTCTCGACAACTACTGGAAGGTGCTCTCGGGGCAGGAGGGCCACTTCTACTCGCGGCTGGGCTGGACCGTGATCTGGACCGCGTCGTGCGTGTTCCTGCACTACACGATCGGTCTCGGGCTGGCCCTGCTGCTCAACCGGCCGATGCGGTTCCGGGCGCTCTACCGCGTGCTGCTGATCCTGCCGTGGGCGGTGCCGGCGTTCGTCGCGACGTTCTCGTGGCGGCTGATGTTCAACGAGAAGTACGGCGTCTTCAACGCCTTCCTGACCAAGCTCGGCCTGGACCCCGTCGACTGGCTCGGGGACTCGACGCTGCAGAAGGTGTCGGCCGTCGCGGTCAACGTATGGCTGGGCGTGCCGTTCATGATGGTGGCGATCCTGGGCGGGCTCCAGGCGATACCCAGGGAGTTGCACGAGGCCGCCGAGATGGACGGGGCCTCGCCCTGGCAGCGGTTCCGGCACGTGACGCTGCCGGGCCTGCGGCCGGTGAGCGGGACCGTGATCCTGCTGGGTGTCATCTGGACGTTCAACATGTTCCAGGTGATCTATCTGCTGATCGGGCAGGGCGCGAGTTCCGACAGCGAGATCCTGGTGACCTACGCCTACCGCCTGGCCTTCCAGGGGGTGCGCGACTACGCGGGCTCCGCCACGTACGGCATCCTCATCCTCTCGCTGCTGCTGGTCTTCGCCGTCTTCTACCGCCGGATGCTCTCTCGACAGGAGGAGACCACGCGATGAGCTCCACCACCCCACGGGCCCGCGGCTCGCGGTCGCGCGGCGCCTCGGCCGCCCTGCACACGGCGCTGGTCCTCGCGAGCCTGGTCGCGGTCTTCCCCGTGCTGTTCGTCGTCTTCGTCTCGCTGCGCGGCCGCGACGGCTGGCAGGAGCCGACGCGGCTCGTCGGCTTCGGCTTCTCGAACTACTCCCACATCCTGGGGCACACCAAGTTCCTGACCTGGTTCGGGAATTCGGTGATCGTGGCGGTGGGCGCCACCCTGCTCGGGGTGTTCGTCGCGGCGACGGCCGGCTACGCCGTGTCGCGGATGCGCTTCCCTGGCCACAGGCCGCTGATGTGGACCTTCCTGATCGTGCAGATGTTCCCGATGGCGGTGCTGATCGTGCCGCTGTACAACATTCTGGGTGAGCTCGGACTCCTGGACTCCTACACCGGTCTGATCGTGACCTACTGCTCGGTGTCCGTTCCGTTCTGCGCCTGGATGCTCAAGGGGTACTTCGACACCATTCCCGCCGAGATCGACGAGGCGGGCCGGGTGGACGGGCTGAGCCCGTTCGGCACCTTCTGGCGGCTGATCCTGCCGCTCGCCCGGCCCGGCCTGGCCGTCACCGCCTTCTACTCCTTCATCACCGCCTGGGGCGAAGTCGCCTTCGCCACCCAGTTCATGAGCAGCGAGGAGCACTACACCCTCGCGGTCGGGCTCCAGACCTTCGTCGGCCAGCAGAAGGCCGAGTGGGGTCTGATGACGGCCGCGGCTGTCCTGATCACCGTTCCCGCGGCCGCCGTCTTCTTCCTCGCCCAGCGGCACCTGGTCGCCGGGCTGACCGCCGGTGGCACCAAGGGCTGACCCGGCCCGGGGTGCGTCACCGGACGCGCCGGACGCGCGTTGACACCTTCGTACCGCCCGCACCACTCCGTACGGCCCTTCGCACCGCCTGTTTCCGTGACCGCACTTTTCGACCTAGGGAAGTACATGACCCAGGATCTCGCGCCCTCCGTCCGTCCGGCCGCCGACTCCTCGTCCGCGCACGCGGAGGGCTGGTGGCGCAGCGCCGTCATCTATCAGGTGTACGTGCGCTCGTTCGCCGACAGCGACGGTGACGGCATCGGCGATCTGCGGGGGGTCCGGCAGCGGCTGCCGTATCTGGCGGAGCTGGGGGTGGACGCGGTGTGGCTGACGCCGTTCTTCGCCTCGCCGCAGGCGGACGGCGGTTACGACGTGGCGGACTACCGCGCGGTGGACCCGCTGTTCGGTGACCTGTCGGACGCCGACGACCTGGTGCGGGAGGCGCACCGGCTGGGCCTGCGGGTCATCGTCGACATCGTGCCCAACCACACCTCCGAGCAGCACGCGTGGTTCCGGGCCGCGCTCGCGGACCGTCCGGGGGGGACGGCCCGCGAGCGCTATCACTTCCGGCCGGGCAAGGGCGTGGCGGGTGAACTCCCGCCCAACGACTGGGAGTCCGTCTTCGGCGGCCCGGCCTGGACGCGCACGCGCCTTCCGGACGGCACGCCGGGCGAGTGGTATCTGCACCTCTTCGCGCCCGAGCAGCCGGACCTCAACTGGGAGAACCAGGAGGTCCGGGAGGAGTTCGCGTCCGTGCTGCGGTTCTGGCTGGACCTGGGCGTGGACGGCTTCCGGATCGACGTGGCGCACGGCATGGTCAAGGCTCCGGGGCTGCCGGACATCGGCCGCAAGGAGCAGGCGAAGCTGATCGGCGCGCAGGTGCTGCCGTTCTTCGACCAGGACGGGGTGCACGAGATCCACCGCTCGTGGCGGGCCCTGCTGGACTCCTACGAGGGCGAGCGGATCGGGGTGGCCGAGGCGTGGGCGCCGACCTCGGAGCGGCTGGCGCTGTATGTGCGGCCGGACGAGCTGCACCAGGCGTTCAACTTCCAGTTCCTGACGTGCGCGTGGGACGCGGACGCGATGCGCACGGTGATCGACGAGTCGCTGGCCGCCACGCTGTCGGTGGGCGCGCCGACGACCTGGGTGCTCTCCAACCACGACGTGGTGCGGCACGCCACCCGCTACGGCGCCGGTGAGCCGGGCCTGCGGCGGGCGCGGGCGGCGGCGCTGCTGATGCTGGCGCTGCCGGGCTCGGCGTATGTCTATCAGGGCGAGGAGCTGGGGCTGCCGGAGGTCGTGGACCTGCCGGACGAGGTGCGCCAGGACCCGGCGTTCTTCCGGGGCGACGGCCAGGACGGCACCCGGGACGGCTGCCGGGTGCCGATCCCGTGGTCGGGCGAGGAGGCTCCGTACGGCTTCGGGCCGGGCGGCAGCTGGCTGCCGCAGCCCGAGCGGTGGCGGGAGCTGTCGGTGGCGGCGCAGTCGGGCGACCCGCGCTCGACGCTGGAGCTGTACCGCTCGGCGCTGACGCTCCGCCGTGAGCTGCCGGGGCTGGGCGACGGGAAGATGGTCTGGCTGGACGCGCCCGAGGGGGTGCTGGCGTTCTCGCGGCCCGGCTTCGTGTGCACGCTCAACACCCTGGGCGAGGAAGTGGAGCTGCCGGTGCCGGGGCGTCCGGTGCTGGCGACGTCGGCGCTGTCCATCGTCTTCCCGGAGGGGCGCAGCGCGGCCGGCACGGTCCGGATCCCCGCCGATTCCTGCGTCTGGTGGGCAGTCTGAGATGCGACCGGTAAGGTCCAGTCCTGTGACCGCCCGGCTTGCCGATATCGCAGCGCAGGCGGGTGTCAGCGAAGCAACCGTCAGCCGCGTCCTCAACGGGAAGCCGGGGGTGGCCGCCGCCACCCGCCAGTCCGTGCTGGCCGCGCTCGACGTGCTGGGCTACGAGCGGCCCGTCCGGCTGCGGCAGCGCAGCGCGGGCCTGGTCGGGCTGATCACCCCGGAGCTGGACAACCCCATCTTCCCGGCGTTCGCGCAGGTCATAGGGCAGGCGCTGACCCGGCAGGGGTATACGCCGGTGCTGGCCACGCAGACGCCGGGCGGCTCGACGGAGGACGAGCTGACCGAGATGCTGGTGGACCGGGGGGTCGCCGGGATCATCTTCGTCTCCGGGTTGCACGCGGACACCTCCGCGGATATGCAGCGCTACGAGCAGTTGCGCGCCCAGGGCGTGCCGTTCGTGCTCATCAACGGTTTTTCGGCCAAGGTGCGGGCGCCCTTCGTCTCCCCCGACGACCGGGCCGCGGTCCGGCTCGCCGTCACCCATCTGGCCGCACTGGGCCACCGGCGGATCGGGCTGGCGCTGGGGCCGCGGCGTTACGTGCCGGTGCAGCGGAAGATCGAGGGCTTCCTCGCGGCCATGCGGGAGGAGCTGGGGGTGGCGGAGGCCGAGGCGGCGGAGTCGGTGCAGCACTCGCTCTTCAGCCTGGAGGGCGGTCAGGCGGCCGCCTCGGCGCTCCTGGACCGCGGCTGCACGGCCGTGGTGTGCGCGAGCGACATGATGGCGCTGGGCGTGGTGCGCGCGGCCCGCCGGCGCGGCCTGGAGGTCCCGCGGGACGTCTCGGTGGTCGGCTTCGACGACTCGCCCCTCATCGCCTTCACCGACCCGCCGCTGACCACGATCCGGCAGCCGGTGCAGGCGATGGGGCAGGCGGCGGTGGGGGCGCTGCTGGAGGAGGTCGGCGGTACGCCCGCGCCGCACAGCGAATTCGTGTTCCTGCCGGAGTTGGTGGTCCGGGGTTCAACGGCTTCGGCGCCGGGCACGGCCCGTGGCGGAGCGAACACGCCCCTGCCCGAACAGGCCCGCACAGACGCGCGTACGGGCGCTCGTACGGTGCCGCCGAATCAGGCGCAAAGCGGCGAAGACCAGTCTTGGGGATGATCTGCCTCAGGCGGCCGTCTGGCAGACTGGTTGGCTATGGGTGAAGCGACAGTAAGGCAACTGGAAGGCCGCGCGGCCGCCCCGCCACCCACCGAGGAGCGAGCGGACCGGCCGTCGGCGGAACGTGCCACTCAGCGAAAACCCGGCTCGTGGAAACCGCGTTCACCGCGTCGGCCGCGCCTGTGGTTCGAGGTGCTGCTCATCGCGGTGAGCTACTGGACGTATTCGCTCGTGCGCAATGCCGTGCCCGAGCAAAGGGCGGCGGCGCTGCGCAACGCCGACTGGGTCTGGCGCACCGAGCACTCCCTGCACATCGCCGTCGAGCACTCCGTCAACCACGCGGTCAATTCCGTGACGTGGCTGATCGTGGGGATGAACTACTACTACGCCACGCTGCACTTCGTGCTCACCATCGGAGTGCTGGTGTGGCTCTACCGCTGGCACCCCGGGCGTTACGCCGCGGCCCGGCTGGTCCTCTTCGCCACCACCGGCGTCGCGTTGCTCGGCTACTACCTCTATCCGCTGGCCCCGCCACGGCTGATGAACAACGGCGGCTTCATCGACACGGTCGTGGTGCACCACACGTGGGGCTCGATGGCGTCGGGCAATCTGGCCGACATGTCGAACCAGTACGCGGCGATGCCGTCGATGCACATCGGGTGGTCGGCGTGGTGCGGCGTCACCATCGCGATGCTCGCCCGGCCCGTGTGGGTGCGGGTGCTGGGCGCGCTGTATCCGGTGGCGACGCTGGTGGTGATCGTGTCCACCGCGAACCACTTCTGGCTGGACGCGGTGGGCGGCCTGCTCTGCCTGGCGTTCGGCTTCGCGCTGTCCTACGGCTGGTACCGCACGTTCCCGTACCGCCTGGCCCGCCACGTGGCCACGGCGTCGGACTGAGTACCGGCGCCAGGGTCCGGGGAAGACGTCAGGACCCGTAGAAGCGCTCCTCGACGACTGCCCGGGCCCGTCTCGTGACGCGGCGGTAGTCGTCGAGCATCTCCCCCACGTGGCCCGGCTCGTAGCCGAGGTAGCGGCCGACGGCGGCCAGCTCGCGGCTGTGCGAGGGGAAGGTGTCGCCGGCCCGGCCGCGTACGAGCATCACGGCATTGCGGACGCTCGTCGCGAGCACCCACGCGTCATCCAGTATGGCCGCCTCCTCCGCGCTCAGCAGCCCGGCCGCGCAGGCCGCGTGAAGGGCCTCGCGGGTGCGGGTCGTGCGCAGTCCGGGCTCGGCCCAGCCGTGGCGCATCTGAAGGAGCTGCACGGTCCACTCCACGTCCGACAGGCCGCCGCGCCCCAGCTTGGTGTGGGTGGTGGGGTCGGCGCCGCGCGGCAGCCGCTCGGACTCCATGCGGGCCTTGAGCCTGCGGATCTCGCGTACGGCGTCCTCGCCGAGACCCTCGACGGGGTAGCGCAGCGGGTCGATCAGCTCGACGAACCGCTCCCCCAGCCCCGCGTCACCGGCGACCGGCCTGGCGCGCAGCAGGGCCTGGCTCTCCCACACCAGCGACCAGCGGCGGTAGTAGGCGGCGTAGGAGGCGAGGCTGCGCACGATGGGCCCGGACTTGCCCTCGGGCCGCAGGTCGGCGTCGACGAGCAGCGGCGGGTCGGTGGTGGGCAGTTGCAGGAGCCTGCGCATCTCGCTGGCGACGGCGGCGGCGGCGCGGGCGGCCTCCTCGTCGCCGACGCCCTCGCGGGGCTCGTGGACGAAGAGCACGTCGGCGTCCGAGCCGTAGCCCTGCTCGTGGCCGCCGAAGCGGCCCATGCCGATGACCGCGAAGCGGGCGGGGAGGGTGTCGCCCCACTCGGCGCGCACGGCGGCGCGCAGCGCACCGGCGACGGCGGCGGCGTTGAGGTCGGAGACGGCGGTGCCGACGGTGTCGACCCGCAGGTGGGTGTCCTTGATCTCGAGCTCGCGGCCGTGCACGGAGGTGCCGTTGCCGCTCCCGGCGGGTCCGTACGCGCCGATGATGTCGGCGGCGGCGGTGCGGAAGAGCTCGCGGCGGCGCACCCCGCGCACGGCCACGATCGCCGCCTCGGCGCCCTCCGCGCGGCCCACCGCGGACAGCACCTCCTGCTCCAGGGCCTCCCGGCCGCGCGGGCGCAGCCCTTCGGGGTCGCCGAGGAGGGCGACGGCCTCGGGGGCGCGCAGCAGCAGGTCGGGGGCGAGGCGGCCGGCGGAGAGCACCCGGGCGAGGTTCTCGGCGGCGGCGCCCTCGTCGCGCAGCAGCCGCAGGTACCAGGGGGTGCGGCCGAGGGCGTCGGAGACCTTGTGGAAGTTCAGCAGCCCGGCGTCGGGGTCGGCGGAGTCCGCGAACCAGCCGAGGAGCACGGGCAGCAGGGTGCGCTGGATCGCGGCCTTGCGGCTCACCCCGGAGGCGAGCGCCTCCAGGTGGCGCAGGGCGGCGGCGGGGTCGGCGTAGCCGAGGGCCTCCAGGCGGTGGCCGGCGGCCTTGGCGCTCAGCCGGATCTCGCCGGGCTCGAGTTGGGCGACGGCGTCGAGCAGCGGGCGGTAGAAGAGCTTCTCGTGCAGCCGGCGGGCCTCGCGGGCGTGCTTCTTCCAGACCTTGGCGAGCTCGGCGACCGGTTCGGTGCCGGGCGGCCACTGGAAGGCGCGGGCGAGGGAGCGGCCGAGGCGGCGCCGGTCGGCCTCCTCCTCGGGCATGAGGTGGGTGCGGCGCAGCCGGTAGAGCTGGATGTGGTGTTCGAGGGTGCGCAGGAAGCGGTACGCGGCGTCGAGCGCGGCGGCGTCGGTGCGCCCGACGTAGCCGCCCGCCGCGAGCGCGGTCAGGGCGTCGAGGGTGCCGCCGCCGCGCAGCGTCGCGTCGCTGCGTCCGTGCACCAACTGCAGGAGCTGGACGGCGAATTCGACGTCGCGCAGGCCACCGGGCCCGAGCTTGAGCTCGCGGTCGACCTGGCCTGCGGGGATGGAGGCGATGACGCGGCCGCGCATCTGCTGGACGTCCGCGACGAAGTTCTCCCGCTCGGCGGCCTGCCAGACGAGCGGGGAGACGGCGTCCACGTACTCCTGCCCCAGGGCCGCGTCACCGGCGACGGGGCGGGCCTTGAGGAGGGCCTGGAACTCCCAGGTCTTGGCCCAGCGTTGGTAGTAGGCGAGGTGGCTGGAGAGGGTGCGCACCAGCGGGCCGTTGCGCCCCTCGGGGCGGAGGTTGGCGTCGACGGGCCAGATCGTCCCCTCGGGGGTGACGTCCGAGCAGACGCGCATCATCCGCGAGGCGAGCCGGGTCGCGGCCTGCACGGCGGCGCCCTCGGCGGTGCCGCCGCGGGGCTCCCCCACGAAGATGACGTCGACGTCGGAGACGTAATTGAGCTCGCCGCCACCGCACTTGCCCATGCCGATGACGGCGAGCCGGCAGGCCGCGGCGTCCTCGGGGCGCTCCTCGGCCGCGATGTCCAGGGCGGCGCGGAGGGTGGCCGTGGCGAGGTCGGCGAGCTCGGCCGCGGTCTGGGCGATATCGGCGGTGCCGCAGACGTCCCTGGCGGCGATGGTCAGCAGGCAGCGCCGGTAGGCGGCGCGCAGCGCGTCGGCGGGCGCGAGCCCCGCGCCCCGCTCACCGCGCACCCCCTCGGTGAGGGCCTTCTCGAACTCCGGTGTCGTGGGGTTGAGGTCGGCCGGTTCATAGGTGAGGAGGGCGTGCCAGTCGCCGGGGTGCCGGGCGAGGTGGTCGCCGAGCGCCTCGGAGGCGCCCAGCACCCCGAGCAGCCGGTCGCGCAGGGGCTTGGCGGTGACGAGGGTGTCCAGCAGCGTCTGCCGCTCGGCGCTGCCGGTGGCCTCGACGAGCCGTACGAGCCCCTGGAGGGCGAGGTCGGGATCGGCGGTGGCGCCGAGCGCGTCGAGGAGCAGGGGGTCGGAGCGGACGGCCGCGAGGGCGGGGGTGTCGAGGAGGCGTTCGGCTGCGGCGGTGTCGGTGAAACCGTGGCGCAGCAGCCGGCTGTACGAACTACTGCGACGCCCCTGCGGCACGGTCATGGACTCTTCCTCTCCCCGGCCTGGTCCGTTGCGCTTCCCGGCCGCGGTACGGCATGTCAGCCCGTCCGGCGATCGAGGCCGCGGGGGGGGGGGGGGGGGGGGGGGGGGGGGGGGGGGGGGGGGGGGGGGGGAGGGGGGGGGGAGGGAAGGGGGGGGGGGGGGGGGGTGGCTGG